>JADGQX010000036.1 GCA_017881445.1 Gemmatimonadota bacterium
CTGGGTTTCGATCCCTCTCTCTCCCCCCCGCGCGGTCTGCGTGGAGGGCCGGCTCTTAGCTCTGAGCCTCTTCGGTTGCGACCAGCGACCCCGCAACCGTCTCACCTTCGGACCGAACATCCTCTGGCGAGCTTGCCGGAGTTCAAGGCGTCCCCCGCTCCAGCTAGACGATCGGGGTTTGCGACCGCCCCCCCGACCACCTGTCCACAAGGTACACGAAGCCCGAAACCGCGTCAACTCTTTCGGCACCGGTTCGGAGGTCAGAGGTCCGAATCCGTCCCGAAAGCAAGAAACCACAAACAGTTACGAGACCGACCCGGGCGTCCGAAACCACGTCAACAGCCTTTCACCACCGAGGTCGCCGAGGACGCGGAGCGGCGGACCGCCGGCCACCTGGAAAGGCCGGGATCGGGTGTTGTAGTTAACAGACAAAACAGCTGTTGATCCGTTCCTCGGCGCGTCCCTCGGCGTCCTCAGCGTCCTCGGCGGTAAAATCGCTGTTCAGGCGGTGAAATCGCTGTTCTGGCGATGCGGCTACGTGGCCCGATGCTCCACCGAGGGCCCGTCGTTCGCCTGCCAGGCCTGCCAGCGCGTTTCCAGATGCCGGCGCAGCTCGTCGGGATCGGAGGCGCCGGCGGCGAGCCAGGCCAGCACGTCCTGGCCGAAGCCGCGGGTGAGGGTGAGGGCGTCCTCGGAATCCCAGCCGGCGGAGGTGAGGGCGTCGGAGGTGGAGCGATAGGCCTCGTGGGCGCGCCGGCGCACGACTTCATCCCTGGCCCAGGGGTGCGCCAGGGCATCGCCGCGCTCGAGCTGCAGCCGGTCCATGTAGATCCGCCAGGGTTCGTCCATGCGGCCTCCGTGGTGGCCTCCAGCTTGGCGTGCACGCGGCGTTCCGTGCCCGGGCACGCATGCCAGCAATGTGGATCCCGAGTCCGCGCTGGAAAAGGTTTCTGCGGCTGAGGCAGCCCGCGGCAGGATCGCCGCCGCGCAGCCCGGGCCCGCCCACGGGCTGGCCCGGGGAAGCCCGGGCGGCTACATCACGGCGTCTCGAGTCGCCGCCCATGGAGGGTTCATGAACGACAATGCGGTCCTGCGCCTGGACGAGAGCGTCGCCTACCAGGACGGCTCCATCGTGAGCCGCAAGCTGGTCTCGAGTGCCGGGGGCAACATCAGCGCCTTCGCCTTCGACGCGGGCGAGGAGCTGAGCGAGCACACCACGCCGCACGAGGCGCTGATCCAGGTACTCGATGGCGTGGCCGAGATCCGGATCGACGGCGCTCCCTACACGGTGGCCGCGGGCGAGTCCATCCTGCTGCCCGCGGGCCGGCCGCACGCGGTGCGCGCCGGCCAGCGCTTCAAGATGCTGCTGACCATGCTGAAGTCCGCAGGCTGAGACAGGCCTGGCGCCGCCTGCGCCCATACCCGGCGGGCCGGATCAGTTGGACGAGACGCCGTAGCGGACAAGGACCCCTTCCACGAACTCCGCCGTGAGCGTGCTCTCGCCCCGGGTGTAGGTCGCCTTGAGCAGGTGGAACCCCTCCAGCAGGTGGGTCTCCGTGCGCGCGGGCGCGCCGTAGAGCGCCTCCACCTCCGCCAGCAGCAGGCCCTTGCGCAGCGTGAGCGATGGCGCCGCGGACGCCGATGGCGCGGCCGCGCCCGCGGCGACGGGCGCCGAGGCCACAGCCGTCGCCCCGCCCGTGAAGTCCACGTATTCCGCCAGCGCCCGGCTCAGCCCGTCCGGCGTGAGGGCATCGAGCGGAACGCCCCCGTCGAAGCGGACGTTGAAGCGGGAGCCGGCAGCGAGCGCCTTCTCCCGGATGCGCTCCTTGTTGGCGACGGCG
This sequence comes from Gemmatimonadota bacterium, assembly GCA_017881445.1. Classification (GTDB taxonomy): domain Bacteria; phylum Gemmatimonadota; class Gemmatimonadetes; order Longimicrobiales; family RSA9; genus JADGQX01. The sequence goes on from JADGQX010000036.1 coordinate 1,842, forward strand.
GCGGCCGCGGCGGTCGCCCTCACCAGGGCGTCCTGCTCGTCGCGGTGCCGGCGCAGCCGGTCCAGCTCCTCCTGCATCGCCTTGCGGTTGGCCGGGTCCTTCTCGTTCTTCAGGCCCTTCTCGAGGCTCTTCTCGCGCGCCGACTTCGCCGTGGTGGAGACCTGGACGTCATCGCCCTCGTCGCCGAACGTGCCGTAGCCACCGCCGCCGAGCTGGAACTCGATCAGGTCCTTCTTCACCTTGACCTTCGTGACCATGACCGTCGTCCCGGCCTTCAGTGCCGTGCCGAAATCCTTGAGCCGGTCGGCATACCGGGACACGTCCAGCGGGCGGCGGTCCATCGGCTGGATATCCACGCCCCGGGCGGTCGCGGGCATGTCGATCTTCACCACCACTGATCGGCCCTCGAAGGCGTCCCGCAGCTGGTCCTCGCTCTGGGCGGACAGGGGCACGGCAACGAGCAGGAAGGGCAGCAGGCTGAGCGCACGCATTCCCGGACTCCCGGCTTCGGGGGATCTGGCGGGCACCAGGCGCCGGCGCCCGCGACTCTGGCACCTCCACAGTATACGACCGCACCCGCCCGCCTGGCTCATTCTTCGATGCCGGGCGGCCGTGGCGCCTGCTCCGGCGGCTCCAGCATGGCCTTCATCTCCGCGAAGAAGTTCTGGCGCAGCGTTGCGCTTTCCTCGGGGCTGCGCTCCTCCTGCGCCGTGCGCACGTTCAGCAGGTCGGGCGGGATCTCGGCCAGGTAGCGCGAGGGCTGGGTGGGCTGCGAACTGCGGCCCCGGGACTTGCAGAGCGACAGCATCAGGCGACGCTGCGCCCGCGTGATGCCGACGTAGAGCAGGCGCCGCTCCTCCGCCAGCGGATCCGCCACCAGGGCGGTTCCGCCCGCGTCGGCGGCCGCCTCGATGGAGCGGGCGTGCGGCAGGATCCCCTCCTCCAGGCCGACCAGGAACACGTCCGGGAACTCGAGGCCCTTGGCCGAGTGCAGCGTGAGCAGGGCGACGCTGGCGTCCTCCTGGCGTTTGTCGTCCCGGTCCTCGTCCGGGTCCGCCAGGGCGAGGCGGGCCAGCGCACCGTGCAGGGTGGGCGGGTCCCAGCCGGCCGGGGGCGCGAGCGAGGCCTCGGCCAGGGTCGAGGCCATCAGCTCCGCCGCCTCCTCCCAGCGGCCGCGCTCGTAGCGCGCGATGGTGCCCACCAGGTCGCGCAGGTTGTCCACCCGGAAGGGCGCCGACTTGCCGTTGCGGGGGTCCCTGCGGATGTCCTCCTCGATGCCGGTCTCCCGGATGAAGTGCTCCGCCCAGCGGGCGATGGGCGGGAGCGCATCCAGCACGGGGCGCCGGCCGCTCTCGGCCTCCGCCGCGTGCAGCGCCTGGCGTGCGTGGCCGAGGAAGGCCAGGAAATGGCCGATGGACCGGGCGGCCGCGGCGCCCACGTCGCCTTCGGAGATCTGTGCCAGCATGGCCGCGAAGCCGGCTTTCCGCTCCGTCGCCCGCTCCGCCACCTTCAGCACGGTGGTGCGGCCGATGCCTCGGGTCGGGTAGTTGATGATGCGGCGGAGCGCGATCTCGTCCTTGCCGTTGGCCACGGCGCGCAGGTACGCCAGGGCGTCCGCCACCTCCTTGCGATCGAAGAAGGAATCGCCGCCCAGCACGCGGTAGGGGATGTTGCGCTCCCGCAAGACCTCCTCGAAGACCCGGCCCTGCGTGTTCGTGCGGTAGAGCACGGCGAAGTCCCCCCAGGCGAGCTTGTATTGCATGCGCCGGTACTGGATCTCCTTCGCCACCTCCTCCGCCTCGGTCGCCTCGTCCTCGTACTCCGCGAAGTCGATGGGAGCGCCGATGCCGTTCTCGGTCCGCAGTGATTTCGGGTGGCGGTGCGGGTTCCCCCGGATCACCGCGTTGGCCGCCTCGAGGATGCGCTGGGTCGAGCGATAGTTCTGCTCCAGCGTGATCACGGTCGCGCCCGGGAAATGGCGCTCGAACTCCAGGATGTTGCCCACATCGGCGCCGCGGAACGCGTAGATCGACTGGTCGTCGTCGCCCACCACGCACAGGTTCCGCCGCTGCCCCGCCAGCAGCCGCGCCAGTTGCAGCTGCACGCCGTTGGTGTCCTGGTACTCGTCGATCATGATGTAATGCCAGCGCTTCCAGAGCGCGCGTCGGACCTCCTCGTCCTGGTCCAGCAGCCGGACGGGGAGCAGCAGCAGGTCGTCGAAGTCCACCGCGCCCGAGGCCCGCAGAACCTCCTCGTACTTCAGGTAGGCGTCCGCCGCCAGCACCGCGTACTCGTCCGACCGGGTGCCGCGGGTGATGCCGGCGACGACCTCGCGCGTCGCGTTCGCGGGGTCCACCGAGCGCGACTTCCAGTCCGAGATCTGGCGCAGCACCCGCTTGTAGTCGAAGCGGTCGCCGCCGATCGAGACCTCGCCGCAAGCGGTGCGCAGCGCCGCCAGCTGGTCGGCGCCCGCGTAGATGGCGAAGCGCGGCGGCAGTCCCAGCCGGGGCGCGAACTCGCGCAGGATGCGCGCGCCCAGCGAGTGGAATGTCGAGAGCACCACCGGCCGCGCCTCCGGGCCGGCGAAGGCCCCCACCCGCTCCCGCATCTCCGCCGCCGCGCGGTTGGTGAAGGTCACGGCCACGATCCGCTGCGGCTCGACGCGGCGGACGCGGATCAGGTGGGCGATCCGGTGCGCCAGCGTCTTCGTCTTCCCCGACCCGGCCCCGGCCAGGATCAGGACCGGGCCCTCCGTGGCCTGCACGGCACGGCGCTGCTCCGGGTTCAACGAAAGCAGATGCGAGCTCGCGTTCCTGGGCGTCATGACCTGTCTGCTCGGGGGGTGCGGCACGGGAGAGGGTGGCGGGAAGATGGAGCCGCCATGGACCGGTGTCGAGATCTTGACAGACGCCCGCGCTCTCCGCCGCCCGTCCCTGGAGCGTGGACAAAGCGCCGTCCGGCGACGATATCACGCGCCGGGCGATCGCTCCACGCCCGGCACATCCCGGACGGACACCAGGAGGTCATCGATGCTGGCGCAACCCAGTCGCAGGAACTTTCTCGGGATCGTCGCGTCGGCCGCCGGCGCGCTCGTCGGCTCACGGTCTCTGCTGGCCGCGCCGCTTTCGGGTGCCCGGGTCGAGGCGCTGCGGACCGGACCCTGGGACCTCTCCTGGCTCGATGCGCTGAAGGGGAAGCACAGGCAGGTGTTCTCCGTCGGAGCGCTCGCCGGTCACATGCCAATGCATGTGGTGACGAACTGGCTCAACGCGCACCAGGAGGTGTTCGGGCTCGTACCGCCCGACATCAACGCGGTGGTCGGCATCTCCGTCTCCTACCCGGTGAACGCCGTGGACGCGCTCTGGGCCAAGTACGAGCTCGGCCGGCGCTGGCAGTTGCGGGACCCGGCGACCGGCGAATGGGCGACGCGCAACATCTACCTCGACCATATGCCGGCTGGGGCCAGGGAAACGGGCGTTCGGCCGCTGCAGGCGCGCGGCGCCATCTTCTGGCAGTGCAACAACGCCCTGAACGGCGTGGCGCACGAGCTGGCCGACGACACGAAGCAGCCCTTCGAGCAGGTGCGGGCGGAGCTGCTCGCGGGACTGAACCAGGGCGTGCGCCTCGTCCCGGCGCACACCATGGTGCTCGGGCTCGCGCAGGAGCGCGGTTTCGCTTACGAGCAGATCGGGTAAGCCGCCGCGCAACGGTTGCCACCAGGCCTTCAGGGACGCCGGAGAGCGCCAGACGCTCTCCACGTCCGGCGCCGGAAACGAGTCCGGACGGAACGAAAGGGGGCCGCGGCATGCGCCGCGGCCCCCTTTCCGTCGCCGCCGCCCGGCCAGGTCAGGTGGGCAGCCGCTGCAGCTCCTCCAGCTTCTTGCGGTAGTTGCGGCTCAGCTTCAGGCGCGTGCCGTCGCGCAGCAGCACCAGCATCTCGCCGGAGAACCAGGGGCGAACCTCCTGGATACGCTCGACGCACACGATGGTGGAGCGGTGGATGCGGCGGAAGCGCTCGGGATCGAGGCGGTCCTCCAGCCCCGAGATGCTGTCGCGCACCAGGTGCGAGCGGCCGCCCGCGTGCACGCGCACGTAGTTGCCCGCCGCCTCGATCCAGTCGATGTCGGCCGTGGCCACGAAGAACGTCTTGCCGCCCAGCTTCACCTGGATGCGCTCCAGGAACGTCTCCTCGTCCGAGCTCTCGGCCTCCGCCCGGGCGATGGCGTCCTCCGCCGCCATGCGCGCCAGCAGAGCCGCCAGGCGCCGCGGCTGCAGGCGCACGCCCTCGCCCCGCTGCAGCGCCTGCGCCCGGTAGATCACCCGATGCAGCCGCGCCGGGTCCACCGGCTTGGACAGGTAGTCGAGGGCAAATTCGTCCAGCGTGGCCATGACCGTGGGATCCGGATCCGCCAGGAACACCATGGGAGGCATCTGCTCCGGACCGACCGCCTCCACCACCTCGAACCCCGTCCGGTCCGGGAGCTGGAGGTCCAGCAGCACCAGGTCCGGCTGCAGGTGCCGCAGCGACCGCAGCGCCTCGGCGCCGTCCTCGCACTCGGACAGGATGACCACGTCGTCGCGGCCTCTCAGGAACTGGCGGATGCGTCGGCGGGACAGGATGTCGTCGTCGATCACGAGGACCTTGAGCATGCGGGCAACCTCCGGGGAAGGGGCGGAGTGGAGAACCGCGGCGGCACGGCGGGGGGGGTCACTGGATAATCCAAGACTCTGTTTTCGCCGCAGGTTCCGGCGCCGGGACGCCGCTTGCACGGCGTCACCAGCGGCGCAACCTTTCGGTGACGGATTCCCGGACCGGAGTGGTAAAGATGCTCAGGCGATTCCCTGCCTTCGCCGTCACGATGCTCCTGGCCGCCTGCGCCGGCCACGCACGCGTCGCCGCGCCGGATGGCGCCCTGCCGCCCGTTCCCATGCTTACGCGCGCACAGTGGGGCGCCAAGCCGCCCACCGGGCCGATGCGGCCCCATACCCCGACCCGCATCACCATTCACAACACCGGCGAGCGCTCCCGCCCCGACCTGCCCCTCGACCAGAAGCTGCGCGCGCTGCAGACCTTCTCCCAGCGCGACGAGCGCATGTCCGATGGCGGAATGCACCACGCCTGGCCCGACGTCCCCTACCACTACTACATCGACATCAAGGGGCGCCTCGCCGAGGCGCGCGACTGGCACTTCGCGGGCGACACCAATACCACGTATGACCCCGCGGGCCACCTGCTCATCGTTCTGGAAGGAAATTTCAACCAGGAACGGCCGACGCCGGAGCAGCTCGCCACCCTGCGAACCATGGTCTCCTGGGCGTCCACCCGCTGGCGCATCCCGGCGGATTCTCTGGCAGGGCACCGCGACTTCGCGCGTACCGACTGTCCGGGCAAGAACCTCTACCCACAGCTCGACTCGCTCCGGGCCATGCTGCGCGCCGGGCACTGAGCCCGCCCGCCACGCCTCGCGTCAAACCCCTTGCGAAACCGCTACAGTTTCAAATTCGCATAGAACCGTCCTGAATGCAAGGTCCTTTCGCCGGCGAGGGACCAGGTGCGGGAAACGCGGGTCGGAGCTGGCCCTCAGGGCGTGGCCAGGCAGGCGAGGATGGCGTCGATGAAGGCAGGCAGCAGGGCGTCGAGACGGGAGGACATGGCGCCGCTCAGGCTGTCGGCGCACACGGGCACCAGGAACCAGGTGAAGCGTGTAGCGGCGAGGCAGGGATCGGTGAGGAGGAGCAGCTCGAGGGCCTGGACGGCGGAGAGGTGGTGGGCGTGGGGGCTCTGCCGGTCGATGCCGGCGAGCGGGTGGTCGGCGACGAGGGGCTCGGTCTCGCCGGGCAGCGCCTCGATGGCGTCGAGGAGCAGAACGCGGGAGCGTCCGCGGACCGAACTGTCCAGGCGCAGCAGGTCGGCGCCGCCCACCACGACCGCGACGTCGGCGGGCAGGCGGGGGTCGGCGGCCAGGCGCTCGGCCAGGATGAGGCCGACGGCGTCGTCGCCGGCCAGCGCGCCGCCCAGTCCAATGACGAGGCGCGGGTGGATGCTCACGCGGCGACGAAGGGGTGGGGCACTTCCGCGGCCGGGAAGCGGACCGTGAAGGTCGAACCGCCGCCGGGGCGGCTGCTGACCTTGATGGTACCCCCGTGCTTGGTCACGATGCCGTAGGCGATGGACAGCCCGAGGCCGCTTCCCTTGCCGCTCTCCTTGGTGGTGAAGAAGGGGTCGAAGATGCGGTCGATGGTCTCGGGATCGATGCCATGGCCGGTGTCGGCGATGCTGATCTCGACGTGTCCGTCCCCGGCGGAGTAGCGGGTACCGAGGGTGATGGTGCCGCGCTCGTCCATGGCCTGGGCCGCGTTGACCAGCAGGTTGGTGAAGACCTGCTGCAGCTGGGAGCGGTCGGCGAGGACGCGGGGGATGGTCGCGTCCCAGTCCTTGATGAGCTGGACGTTGAAGAAGATGGACTGGTTGCCCAGGAGCGTGAGCGTGTCCTGGAGCACTTCGTTGACGTCCACGGTCTCGGATCCGGCCTTGGACTGGCGCGAGAACTCGAGCAGCCCCTTGACGATGTCGCGGCAGCGCTCGGTCTGGCGGACCACCTCCTCGAGGTTCGGCTTGACCGGGTCGTCGGGCTTCATGTCCTCGACCGCGAGGGAGGTGAGCGCGAGGATGCCGCCCAGCGGGTTGTTGATCTCGTGGGCCACGCCGGCGGCGAGCATGCCGACGGAGGCGAGCCGCTCCGCCTGAGCCACTCGCGCCTGCATGGTGACGAGCTCTTCCGTGCGCTGGTGCACCTTCTCCTCGAGCGTGCGCCCCCACTCCTCGAGGTCGCCCTTCATCTGCCGGAGGCTGACGGTCATGGTGTTGAAGGATTCCGCCAGCAGACCGGCCTCGCCCGGCAGGTCGGATTCCACGTTCTGGTCGAGGTGTCCCGCCGTGATCCGCCTGGCCGCGGCCGCCATCTTCATGAGCGGGCTCGTGATGCGGCGGATCATAGAATAGGTCGAGAACAGGATGGCGACGAAGCCGAGGAAGGCGATGACGAAGAATACCAGGATCAGCCGGTCGCGGGTGTTGGAGAAGATCTCCTCGAGCAATCCCACCTGCAGGATACCGACGACCTTGCCGGCGCCGTCGCGAATGGGCTCGTCTGCGAGGACGTAGCGGTCATCCAGGACGGCGGCGACGCCGTCCCAGGGGACGCCGCGGCCGAGCACCGCTTCGGCGGCGGGCCCGGGCGCCCTCACCTTCAGGGCACGGCTGCCGTCCTCGTTCCGGAGGGTCGTGGCGACCGCGGCGTCCCCGCGGAACAGGGCGACCACGCCGACCTCGCGGCCGTGGAGCCGCTCGCCCCGGTAGACCAGCCGGGCGACGCGGTCCACGATGGTGGTGTCGCCCTCGAGGACGATGCCGCCGTAGAGCGCTCCCAGGAGCCGGCCGTCATCGCGCCAGACCGGCGCCGCCGCCAGCACGACCAGCCCGCTGGAGTCGCCGGCACCGGCGGGGCCGCCCGCCCGGGCGCGCGCGGCGAGCGCCGGGTCCTCGGCCGCGAGGCGGGCCGTGGGCAGGAGCTCGGTAGCGCTGCGGGCGCGGCCGGTGAGGGCCGCGCGCACGGCCGGGATGCGGGTGACGTCGTCACCGCGCCTGGCCGGCGCCAGGGAGCGCACCAGGACGCGCCCACGCTCGTCGGTCAGGGTGAAGAAATCGAAGTGGTTGGCGACCCGGAGCCGCTCCAGTCGAGCGGCCAGGCCGGCCGTGCGCCCGGAGGCGAGGCTGGCCTCGAAGGGCGTGCCGGCGGCGGTGAGCTGGACCGTGCGGGCGAGCTCGTCCACCCGCTGCTCGTAGATGACGCGGGCAGCGGCCAGGTCATGCAGCGCCGTGCGGTGGGCCGGCTCCATGAACGCCCGGCTCACCCGCCAGGAGCCGACGGTGAAAGTGATGAGGCCGCCCGCGCCCAGGATCACCAGGTAGCTGGCGATCAGCTGGACGGCGAGCGGCCTCCGTCGAAACGAGCGGAATGGCTCCGCACCCACCGTTGGCTAGCTCCGCCGCACCAGGTGGACCGAGCAGGAAATGCACGGGTCGTAAGCCCGCACGATCATTTCCAGCTTGCGCGTGAGCGCCTCGTCACTGCCACCCTCGTGCTGGGCGACCGAGTACTGGAAGTGCCGCTCGATGCTGGCGGCGTTCATGGCCGTGGGCGTGATGACGTCCGCGGCGATGATCCGACCATCCTCGTTGTAGGTGTAGCTGTGGACGAGGAGTCCGCGCGGCGCCTCCGTGACGGCGGTGCCCGTACCGGCCCTGGGAACGATGCGGACCGGGGCTTCCGGCACCAGGCCGCCGGCGAGCAGCTGATCCACCGACTCGAGGGCCATCTGGAGGTCCACCGCCAGCTCGACCGCCTGCGCCACGTTGTTGTCCAGCGGGGTGCGGGACGGCACGTGCAGCCCCAGCCGCTTCATGGCCATGACGCCCGACCCGTTCAGCAGGTCGCGATTGGCCGTGACCCGCGCCAGCGCGCCCACCATGAACGGCTCCCCGTTGAACGCCGAGTGCTTGGCAAAGGAGTGCGAGACCACGAACTCCTTCGTCAGCGTCCTGTACTCGCGCGTCGGCATCCGGGTGGTGCTGCCGTCCGGACGCACGACCACGATCTCGTCGCCCGCGAAGTAGCCGTAGCGCCCCGGCATGGCCAGCGCCGCGAACGTGGTGTCCGCAGTGCAGACCTCCGTCGGCGGCAGCGCCGCGACGAAGTCGAGGGCGATGGGCAGGGCGTCGATGGCCCAGAGCAGCTCCTCGCGTGCCGCAACCAGGTCGGCGGCCCGCGGGAAGGAGCCGAAGCCGCCCAGCACCGGATTCACCGGGTGGATGGCCCGGCCGCCCACCAGCTCCTGCAACGTGTTGCCCAGCTTCTTCATGCGCAGGGCCAGCTTGACCGCATCCGGATGGTCCGCGGCCATGGCGGTCGCCGCCGGGTAGCCGAGGTAGTCCGGCGCGGCCAGGAGGAATACGTGCAGCGCATGGCTTTCGATGTTGCCGGCGCGCACGAACAGGTCCCGCAGCAGCTCCGTGGTCTCGGTGACCTTCGTTCCGAAGGCCGCCTCGGTCGCCTTGATGGAGGTGACGTAATGCACGCCGGCGCAGATGGCGCAGATGCGGGAGACGATCCCCGCAATGTCGCGAGCCGGCCGGCCGCGGATGATGGCCTCGAGGGCGCGAGGCCCCTCGAAGATGTTGAACTCCACCTTGCTGATTTTCTCGCCCTCGAGCTCGACGGTGATGCCGCCGTTGCCCTCGACCCGGGCGAGCTCATCGACGAGCACTAGTCTGCGCACGGGGCCTCCGCCGGTTCGGGGAGCCGGGCGAAAACGCCCAGCTTGTCGTGGATGTCCTTGACGGCGTACCCCTTCGAGACCAGCAGCGCCTCCAGTGAGGGGAAGTTCGCGTCCACCGAGGGACCGCGACAGCCGATGCAGGCCACGCCCAGAGACGGACAGCGCGCGTTGCAGCCGGCCCGCGTGACGCTCCCGATGCAGAGGGCGTCGTCGCTGATCAGCAGGCAGCGGTTCTCCCGGATGCGGCACTCGGTGCAGACCGGGTATTCCTTCAAGCGCGGCGGATTGCCCTGAAGCAGCGAGGCGATCGCGCCCAGGAACTCGTGCTTCTCGATCGGGCAGCCGGGAATGATCCCGTCCACCTGGACGAAGTCCGAGAGCGGACGGCCCCGGTCGGCGGCGAGCTCGAAGTTCGCCGCGGCGTCGCCGTAGACGTCGTGGAACGCCTGCTTGCGATCGATCTCCGGCGCCATGCCGGGAATCCCGCCGGTAGCGGCGCAGGCGCCGATGGCGATCAGCATGTTGGAGCGCTGGCGGACGTGACGCAGGATGGCCTCGTCACGCTCCGTGACCACCGCCCCCTCCACCAGCGCGACATCGAGCTGCGAATGCTCGTCGCGGGCGGAGTTGGCCATGACGAAGTCCCGGATGTCGAGGAGTTCCACGAGGTCCAGGAGCTCGTCCTCACAGTTCAGGATCAGGAGCTGGTCGCCGGCGCAGCCGGTCAGCCCGAAGATCCCAACGGTCGGTTTGCTCATATCTCAGTCACCTTGGCCGGTCTCAGATCATCTCCGGCAGGTTGATGGCGTCCCAGTACGTGAAGATCGGCCCGTGGATGCACGTGTACTTGTAGCCGATGCTGCAATGGCCGCACTTGCCCACGCCGCACTTCATGTGGCGCTCGAGGGACATGAGGATCCGGTCCTTCGAGAAGCCCAGCTTCAGCAACCGCTGCAGGATGAAGCGATAGACGATCGGCGGCCCGCAGACGGCGGCGTGCGTCGTGCGCGGATCGATGTCGGCGAAGTCGAACAGGTCGGCCAGCCGGCAGACGTGGTACTTCCACGTGCCCGACGGGTCCGCGTCCACACCCAGCAGCGTATGGATGTCGGGCCGGTCCACCAGGGAGGACATCTCGTTGCGGTACAGCATGCTCTCGGGATTCCGGCCGCCGTACATGAGCGTCAGCTTCCCGAACTGGCTGCGGTTGTCCAGCGTGTACCAGAGCAGCGAGCGGAGCGGCGCCATGCCCAGGCCGCCGGCGGCCATCAGCACGTCGCCGCCGACCATCTCCTCGACCGGGAAGCCGTTGCCGTACGGCCCGCGGATCCCGACCAGGTCGTTCACCCTCATGCGGTAGAGCGCGTCCGTCACGCGTCCGGCCCGCCGCACGCAGAGCTCCAGGACGTGCGGCCGGGTGGGTGAGGACGAGATCGAGATCGGCGCCTCTCCCGCCCCCGGGATGCTCAGCATGATGAACTGCCCCGGACGGTGAGAAAAGCTGCGCGCGATCTCCGGGTCCACGAAGCGGAAGGTGAAGAGGTGGTTGTCCTCCACCATCCGCTGGACGCCCACGATGCGGGCGTTGTGCGGCGCGTACGGATTGCCCAGGCGCACCGCTTCGATGGCCGGCTGGGGTGCCGGCGCCAGGACGTTAGGCGACATGGGCGACTCCCCGCAGGCGGTTCAGGACCTCGACGACGTGGATGTCCACCGGGCACGACACGATGCACCGGCCGCAGCCGATGCAGCTCGGGCGGCCATACTCGGCCACGAAGCCCCGTTGTTTGTGGTAGAAGCGGAACTTGATCCGGTCGGACTGCTCCTCGCGGAAGTTCTCGCCCCCCGCCACCCGGGCGTGGCTGGAGAACAGGCACGTGTCCCAGCATCGTTCGCGGCTGCCCGCGCACTCGCCCAGCTTCACGGTGTCCTGCACGTCGTAGCAGTAGCACGTCGGGCAGACCATGGAGCAGGCGCCGCAGGCGAGGCACTTCTCGCCCAGCTCTTCCCAGATCGCGCTGGTATACTCCATCTCGAAGATCTCGGGAAGATCCCGGATCTCCACGTCCAGCTTGAACATCTCCGCCTTGGCCTGGGAGTGCGCCTTGTACGCCGCCACGTCCTGCGGCGCCACCGGCTCGAACAGCGACGCCGCCGACAGCACCATGTCGTCGCCCAGGGCCGTGCCCACCAGCGTGAAGAAGGCGTCGCCCATGTCGTAGAAGAAGAGATCGAAGCCCTTGTCCACGAAATCGGCGCGCATGGACCGGCAGAAGCAGTTCTCGTCCGGGATGCAGTCGATGCCAATGACGGCCACGTTGCGCCGCCTGGCCTTGTAGTAGGGGTCCGGATGCGGCCCGTCCAGGAAGACCTCGTCCAGGATGTTGAGGCCGTAAACGTCGCACGCATGCACACCGAAGAGCACGAGCTTCTGGTCCAGCCCCTCGGTCGACGGCACGTAGCCGTCGGCGGTGTAGGTGAACATCTCCTCCCTCGGGGGGAGGAAGTATTTCTTCGGCGGCAGAATGGTCCGGTTGTAGTCCAGCCTGGCATCGGACCAGCGTTCGAGGCGCTCGAAGGCGAACTCGTCACCCCGCGCGACCGGTGCGTGCACCTCCCCGAATTGCTGGATGACGGCCGCGAAGAAGTCGAGCTTCGACTTCGGAAGTTTCAGCGTCTTCATTTGATTGTCCCGGGATTGGTCGCCAGCGCGCCTTCGCCGCCGCCCAGCCGGGCGGTAATCGACTTCAGCAGCGCCGGCAGGTCCACCGGCTTCTGGAAGAACTCGTCATGGGCCAACCAGCCACGCTCCGGCGTCACTTTGAACTGCGGCTCCGCCGAATAGACCGAGCTGATCACGAACACCGGCACCTGCTCCAGCCCCGGCGTCCGTCGAAGGTTCTGCACGGCGAAGAAGCCTTCCGTCCGCTCGCCCATGATCACGTCCATGAGCACGAGGTCCGGTCGCACCATCTTCGCGAGCGTCACCCCCGAGCGGCCATCCGCCGCCCGGTGCACCTCAAAACCATGAAGCTCGAGGAATGCCGTGACGGCGGCTGCAAAGTCGTCGTCATCATCCACGAGCACGATCCGCTTCCGTTCGCTGCTCATGCATCTCCCCCCGCCGTAGCGGCGGTCTGGACCGGACGATGGAGCGGCAGCCTCACCCGGAAGGTGGTGCCGACGCCCACATGGCTCTCGAGCTCGATCACTCCGCCGAGCTCGCCGGCGATCCGCTTGCAGATGGGCAAGCCGAGCCCCGTACCGGTCGTCTTTTTCGCCCCCTCACCCTTCACACGGACGAACTCGTCGAAGACCGCGTCCCGATACTCCTCCGGGATGCCGATGCCCGTGTCCGCAACGGACACCACCGCCTCGCCATCCCGGCCTTCCGCCGTGACGGCCACGCGGCCTTCCGCCCGATTGTACTTGATCGCGTTGACCAGCAGGTTCTCGAAGAGCATCGACAGCGCCGCGGCGTCCCCCAGCAGCGGCAGGCCGTCCTCGGGCACCTGGCACGTCATCGTCACCCCCGCCTCGGCGGCCATCGTGGACAGGCGATCCACGAGTCCGGAAAGCAGGGGCGCCGCATCCACCGCCACTCGCTCCCGCGTCAGCGCCCCGCCCTCGACTTCGGCCAGGGTCAGCCAGTCCTTGATCAGCTGCTGCATCTCGTCCGTGCGGACCAGACAACGCTCCATCCACTCCGCGCGCTTCTCCACCGCGTCCGGACCTTCCGGCAGATGCTTCAGCACGTCCAGGTACTGGTGCACCGCCACCAGCGGCGTGCGCAACTGGTGGGATACGAATGTGACGAAGCGCCGTCGCATGAGCTCCCGCTCCTGCTCGTGGCGCTTCGAGTCCAGCCGCAACCGCCGGCGCTCCAGCCCGCGGTTGACGATCACCCTCAGCTCGTCCGGCGAGAACGGCTTCGGCACGAAGTCGTACGCGCCCGACTTCATCGCGTCCACCGCCGTACCGATCGTGGCGAAGCCGGTGATCACCACCGTGATGATCTCCGGGTCCAGCTTGTGAATCCGGGCGACGACCTCCAGGCCGCCGATCCCCGGCATCTTCAGGTCCACCACCACCAGCGACGGCTTCAGCCGCGACACACCCTCCAGCCCCCGGGCCCCGTCCTCGAACTCCTCCACCCGGAAGCCCATCTTCGCCAGGATCTGGTGGCACGACAGCCGCATCGCGTAGTCGTCATCGATGACGACCACCGTCTCCTGATCGCGCACTCCGTCCTCGGATATCAATTCCCCGCCTCCAGCGGCAAGGACCGCCTGCCGGAATCCGCTTCGATTCCGGGGCAGCTAGTCAGGGCCGCGCCGCCTCGCGGTCGGGCCCGCAACGTCTACCGGTACACCCCGGCGTCTACTTCGGCACCGGCGCACGCCGCGCCAGCACCACCTTCAAGGTATCCAGAAACTTCGCCACGTCCACCGGCTTCGTCAGGTATGCGTCCGGGCGGATCATCTCCATCTCCTCCGAGCGCGCAAAAAGCTCCGCCGGCCCGTACTCCACCGACGATATCATGATCACCGGCACCGGCACCGCGCCGACCTTGATGGCGCCGCTCACCGCGTAGCCTTCCGTCGTGCTCTCCATCATCACGTCCAGCAGCACCACGTCCGGATGCACCTCTGCCAGCTTCCTCAGTCCCTCTTTCCCCGACGCCGCCGTCACCACCCCGTACCCCTCCGCCTCCAGCAGCGATCGGATCGACGCGCAGAAGTCCTCGTCGTCGTCGATCAAGAGGACCGTGGCTGCTACGGCCATCCTGCACTCCTCGCGTTGGGCCCGGCCTGGCCGCGCCCGTTTCGCCCTCTCCGCGGCACACGTCCGCGCCCCCGGAAAGGGGCAGAAAGCATACCGCCCGCAATGCCTTGGAATTGCACGATTATTTGGCGGTCGCAGTCCGTTTTTGGCCCAGACCGGCGATGGCGCCTGTGCCGTTTCGCCCCGTTGGGACGCGCAGGGACGAAAGCGGGGGAAGGGGAAGGGAGAGTAGGAGGGATGGGGCAGGGGCTGGGGCAAGGGAACGGGCGGAGGTAGAGGCAAAGGGAAGCCCCGCGCGGCTTTCGCCGCGCGGGGCTTCATGGGCGCTACTGGATTCGAACCAGTGACCTTCTCGGTGTAAGCGAGACGCTCTGGACCAGCTGAGCTAAGCGCCCGGCTAGAGAATGATGGCCAGGGGCAGCAACACGACGTAGCCGAGGGCCAGGAGCAGAGGCGCGGCCACGTGGGAGCCTCGGGCGAGCAGGACGTAGCCGAGGGCGAGGGCGAGCACCGCCGCGCCGGCGAAGATGCCGTTGATGGGCGAGAACTCGAGGGAAGGCCGGGTCGCGACGGCGGAGCGCCGCTTGAGATTCGTGCTCATGAGGGGAGCAATCTAGGGGAATTGCAGGGCGAAGGCGAGGGCGACGGCGAACGGGAGGGTCAAGGAGGCGGAGGGGGGGCGTCCTCGGGGGTGGAGGGTGCGTCCTCGGGCTGGTCGAGCCACCAGGCGGGGGTGTCGGGGGGCTCGGCGGCGCGGAGGAGGGCGAGGCGAGCGCGGTCGCGGCGCCGGCGGACGAGCAGCAGGAGGAGGAGGATGGGAGAGACGAGGAGCCAGAAGACGAGGGTGTCGGAGAGGAGGAGCGCCCAGCCGTAGCGGCGTCCCACCTCCTTGCGCCACTCGACCTCGAACTGTCCCAGGGTGATGCCGAAGGCGTCGCGAACGGCGGCGTCGAGGGAGCCCGTACGCCGCCAGGCGGCGAAAAGTACGTCGAGGCCGCGGGGTCCGGCGCGCTCGGCGAGAAGGGAGACGGCACTGGCGGAGAGTATGTAGGCGAGGCGGGCATCGCCTTCCGCGGCGGGCCAGTCGAGCTCCAGCGATCCGAAGGAGGGGGCGCGGTGCAGGAGGAAGGCCATGCGCAGCAGCCACGCGGACTGCCAGTCGAGGCCGCCGCTGGCCCAGGTGGCGTAGCCCTCGTCGAACCAGCGGGGAATGGCGGCGGGGGCGAGGAACCTGTGCAGGGCGATGTGGGCGAGCTCGTGGCGCAGGACTTCGCCGAACTGGTATGCCTGGGCCCGGCTGCTGAACGCGGGTAGCACGATCCGCCCCTGCCCCGGGACGGCGACGCCGGCGCCCCAATCGGGGACGCCGCCGCCCGTAAGGGAATCCCAGCGGGCGAGGTCGGGCGCGAGGTCCACCTCGATGGCGGGCCCGTGCTCGAGCACGTCGGCCGGGAGCCCCGGCAGGCGGGTGAAACCGCGGGCCAGGGAGGCGACGTGGCGGGCGAGGGGCTCGCCGCCGGGCCAATAGCGAAAGGCGAGCGGCCCCTGACGGATGAGACCGCCGCCAGCGAGGAGCGCTGCGGCGAGGGCGATGATGGGGCGCATGCCATGGACACCCCACCGCCCCGGTCCGGTTCCGGAGCGGTGGCAGGGGAAGCCGGCTTCCGGTCGCCTCTAGTCGGCGGCGCGGGACCGCCGGCGGCGGACGGGCGCCGGCGCCGCGGGCTGCGCGCCGTCGTCCGGGACCGGGGCGCCGTCCGAAGCGACCTCCTCGAGCATGTCGGCGTCCGCCAGCTCGATGCGCTCGTCGGAGCTGAGTATGCGCTCGATGTGGAGCAGGACGACGAGGCGGTCGCCGAGGCGGGCGAGGCCCTGGATGAGTTCTGCGGTGAGTCCGCGGAAGTACTTCGGGGCCTTGGAGATCGACGTGTCGGGGATGCGGGACACCTCGGTCACCTGATCGACGATGAGACCGATGTGCTCGTCGCCATAGCCCACGATGATGATGCGGTTGTCGGGCCCGGGCTCGGCGGCCGCGAGGCCGAGGCGTTTGCGCAAGTCCACGACAGGCACGACCTCGCCGCGGATGTCCACCACGCCCTCGACGAAGGCGGGAGCGCGGGGCACGGGCGCGGGGGCGCGCCAGCTGAGGACCTCGTGGACCTGGGAGATCTCGATGCCGAGCTCGTGGCGACCGACGCGGAATACGACGGCAGCGATGGGAGCGGCGCGGACTTTCGTGTCGGCCATGGCGTCTTGCTCCTCGCCGGCGGGGAGCTGCGCGGCGAACAGGGTGTCTGGGTCAAGAGCTGTGATGATGTCTTCGTCGGGGTCGCCCTGGTCACGGATCCCGGCAATGCCATCAACGGCGAGGGCATAGCGGAGCCGGCCGCGGCGCAGCACGACGGCGTTGGAGCGCTGGCCGGCGGGGAGTCCGAGGGGCGGCCCCGCGTCGATGAGCGGGATCCAGGCGCCGCGGAAGCGGAGCACGCCGGGCATCTGGACCGGGAGCCCGGGGATGGGACAGAGCGGGGCGTCGGGGAGGACCTCTTCCACGCTGTCGGCGGGCAGCGCGAAGAGCTCGCCCTCGAGACGGACGGTCAGCGAGCGTGTGCTCATGCGAGCCTTCCTTCGCGCGGAGCCGCGGATGCAATGGCGGCGGCGCGCTCGGCGATGGCGGCCGCGATGGCGGTGAGCGGCAGCACCTCCCTGGCAAAGGGCGCCGCGGCGCGTGGCATGCCGTAAATGACGGAGCTCCTGGCGTCCTGGGAAATGGTCCAGCCGCCGACCTGCCGGATGGCGCGCAGGCCCTCGGCACCGTCGCGGCCCATGCCGGTCAGGACGACGCCGACGCTGCGCGGGCCGTAATGGCCGGCGACGGCGTTGAAGAGGATGTCGGCGGCGGGGCGCACCCCCCAGAGGGGCGGTCGGTCGTCGAGAGCGGTGACGATGCCGGTCTGCTCGCGTCGCAGCGCGAGATGGCGCCCGCCGGGCGCGATGTAGACGTGTCCGCGGAGGACGGGCTCGCCGTCGGCGGCCTCTCGCACGGGCACCCGGCTGACGGCGTCCAGGCGCTCCGCGAGGAAGTGGGTGAAGCGCGCGGGCATGTGCTGCACGACGAGGACGGCGGCCGGAATGCCCTCGGGCAGCGCAGGCACGACCTCATCCAGGGCCCGGGGTCCGCCGGTGGAGGCGGCAATGGCGATGACGCAGGGGGCCTCGTGGTCGGCCGGTACGCGGCGGGCTCGGCGCCTGACGCCGGCATCGCGCAGGCGTACGGGCAGGTTGGCGAGGCTCGCCTCGGCGCCGGCCATCAGGGCCTCGCGCAGCCGGGTGGCCAGCCACTTCAGCTCGTCGGGTCCGGTGCCCTCCGGCTTGGGAACGACCTCAACGGCGCCGAGATCGAGGGCGCGCAGGGCGGGCTCCGCACCCGCGGCGCCGTGGGCGGAGAGGATGACCACGGGCCGGGGCGCCTCGCTCATGATGTAGCCGAGGGTGTCGTGACCGCCGAGGCCAGGCATCTCGAGGTCGAGCGTCACCAGGTCGGGATCCACCTCGTGCAGCTTCTGGATGGCCTCGAAGCCGGTACGCGCCTCCCCGACGACGCGGAAATCGCCGCCCTCCTCGATCAGGCGGACGATGACCGCCCTGATGAGGTCGCTGTCCTCGACGACGAGGACACCCGGACGGCGCCCGCGGTCAGAGAAGGACATCGGGGAACGAAACCGCGGTGACGAGGACCCGGCCGGTGCCGATCTCGAAGCGCAGCGAGCGACCGTGGTTGCCGCCCACCTCCTCGCCGGCGATGCGGACACCGGCGGAGAGAAGCGCGGCGCGGGCGGCGTCCACGTTGCGCAGGCCGAGCGGATCGCGAGCGGGAGCGAAGGCCTCGAACATGCTGGCGCCGCCGACGAGACGGGCCACGAGCCGGCGCGGCTGTGCGCCGCCTCGGACCATGCGCTCGATGAGCATGGGCACGGCGTGGGAGGCGAAGCGCGCCAGGTTGCCGCCGGGCCGCGCCATGGACGGGTCGGGCAGCATGGGATGGGCGAGGCCGCCGAGGCGCAGCTCGGGATCGTAGAGGGCCACGGCGACGCAGGAGCCCAGCCCGACGGTGGCCAGGATGGAATCGGCCCGGGCGACGGCTAGCTCGCCGACACGAACGAAAATGCGATCCGGCATCAAGTCTTCCTGAAGATCCTCTCCCGGTTGGCGATCGGCCGGAATGCCGACGCCGCCGCGCCGAAGAGCGTCTCCACCTTGCCTAGCAGCAGGTGCCCGCCCGGCACGAGAGCCTGGTGGAACCGAACGAAGAGTCGTTCCTGGATTTCGCGCTCGAAGTAGATGATCACGTTCCGGCAGACGATCAGGTGCTGCTGCTCCGGGAGCGGATCGCGCATGAGGTCGAGGACGCCGAATTCGACTCGCCGGCGAACATCGGCGCGCAGGATGGTGTGCTGCGGCCCCTCGAACCAGCGCTCCCGCATTCCGGGCGGCGCCTCCGTCAGGGCGAAGTCGCCGTACTCGCCCCGGGCGGCGCCGGCGAGGCTGTCGCGGTCGATGTCGGTGGCGAGAATGCGGAACCGGTCCAGCCGGGAGAGGAGCCCGTTGCGCTCGGCATACTCGTGCAGCAGGATCGCCAGGGTATACGGCTCCTCGCCGCCGGCGCAGCCCGCGCTCCAGATGCGGACGGCGCGATCGTCCAGGGCGAACAGCAACGGCAACACCATCTGCTCGAGGGTGCGCCACACCTCGATGTTCCGGTAGAACTTGCTGACGTTGATGGTGACCGTGTCGAGCAGGCGCTGGTACTCGGTGGGGTCCCGGCGCAGCAACGTCTCGTAGTCGCCGTACCTGTGGGCGCCGCGTGCGCGCATGCGCACCGCAATCCGCCGCCGCAGGCACCGCTCCTTGTAGCCGGTGCAGACGAAGCCGCCCATCCCCTCGATGAAGTTCTTGAGCGCGTTCAGCTCCCGGGCGTCGTCGGGGAGCAGGTCGCCGTAGGCCAGCGGCAGCCCCGCCAACTGCGGAATGACCGGGGCGGCCGGCATGGGCCGGGCGTCGCCGGCGCGGGGGGAGCGCGGGAGCTCAGACGGCATGGGTCATGAGGTCCAGGTTGGCGCGCACGACGGCGTTGTCCGGGTTCAGCTCGAGGGCGCGCTCCCAGCACCGCAGCGCCTCGTCGCGATCCATGCGCCGGAAGAGGAGGTTGCCCAGCTTGAAGTAAGCCTCGTCGCCCAGGGCGGGATCGAGCTCGAGGGCACGGCGGTAGCAGTCCACGGCCTCATCGTGGCGGCCGCGGCGGTAGGCGACGTCGCCCAGGTTCTTGTGCACGTGGGCGAGGGTGGGGGCCTCTTCGGCGGCCAGGCGGTAGTAGCGCTCGGCGGCGTCCAGGTTGCCCTTGCGCTCGGCCACGGCGCCGGCGGCCAGGAGCAGCAGCGGCGCGGTGGGATGGCAGTCCACTCCCTCGGCAATGGTGCTTTCCGCCTCGTCCAGGCGGCCGCCCAGCCCCGCCGCGAGGGTGGCGTAGTAGAAGAAACGCGGACTGGGATCGGTGGTGCTGGGCAGGCGCGAGCGATGCTCCTGCAGCGCCGTGCGGGCGAGCTCGGCGCGGCCGAGATCGAGCAGGGCCATGGCGCGCATGAGGGGGACCTCGGGCGTGCCGGGGCGCAGCTTCTCGGCCTCGTCCAGGACGAGCAACGCGTCCTCGCCACGGCCGAGGCGCCGCAGCGCGTGAGCCATGTTGACGAATGCGCCATAACGCGGGCCGAGGTCATCGGTCAGCTTCTTCAGCTCCTTCAGCCCCTCCTTGTGCCGCTCGGCGAGCAGCGCGATGAGGGCGAGGTGGTGGCGGGCGGTGAGGTCGGCCTCGTGGATCTCGAGAACGCGGCCGAACTCGCGGGCGGCGTCGTCGAGCATGGCGGCGCGGAAGAAGGCAATGCCCAGGTTGCGGCGCTCCGCAGCCTCGCTCTCGCGCGTCGGCGCCGCCTCGGTCTCGGAGCGGCGCCCGGTCCGGTGGGCGAAGCCGGCCTGGATCAGGCCGAAGAGCGCCTTGCCGACCTCGAACTCGCCGAATCCGAGCAGGTCAACGACCTCCTGCACGGTGTGGGCGCCGTCGAGGAGGGGCAGGAGCTGCTCCTGCTCGGGTGTCAGCTCGACGCCCGATTCCCGCAGGCGATCGGCTTCGACCTCGAAGAGCAGGTCGAGGGTGGGGATCTTCTTCTCGATGAGGCTCCACTCGTCGATGCGGCAGGCGGCCTCGAGGAGCAGGCTCTCGGGGTTGATGGAGACCAGGATGTCGGCCGACTCGGGACGCTCGTCCACCTCGAAGTAGAAGGAGCCGCGGGACCAGGTGAAGAGGTGGTAGATGGCCTCCTCGATCTGGATGCGGATGATGGCCGCGAGCTCGGCCTGCGTGATGTAGCCGCCCGCGACCATCAGCTCCCCCAGGCGCCGGTCGGGCTCCTTGGCCTGGGCGTCCAGCACCTCGCGCAGCTGCACGTCCGTCAGCCGACCGTCGCGGATCAGCAGGTCGCCCAGCCGGTCGCGACGATTCACGATGCGGGCGAACGTGATCCGGCCCCGCTCGAAGTAGATCTGGCCAAAGCGCGACCGGTCCGTGATCGAGAGGCACCCGGTCTTCTGGCCCATGGCCAACAGCTGGCAGACGTCCGCCAGGCTGGCTTCCTTCAGACTCCCTTTGATCGCCACGTCAGTCCAGCTCCTCTATCAGCCATTCCGCGACCTGCGGCCACTCCCTGGGGAGCTTCTCGCGGTCGAGGAACCAGTCGTCCAGCTCGACTGCGGGAGCGCGGGGTGCCGCGCCAGAGTGCTCGGGCGAGGCCGCCGCAGCGCCCGGCGCATCCGTGCCGCCAATCCCGGCCGCCGCCAGCGCGTCCCCGGCCTGCGCCTCCACCTCCGAGGGTGCATCCAGCTCCACCACGAGTCCGCTCTCCAGGCGACTGCGCAGGCGCGCTTCCATACCGGCCAGGGCGCGGGCAGCCAGGCGGGAGCCGAAGGCGAGCTGGGCGCCGCCGCGGTGCAGTGCGTCGAACAGATGGAAGAGCTCCTCCTGTGCGCGCTCCGTGTCCATGAGCGCGTCCACGTCGTCCACGATGAGCGCCCCGGCGCGGCGCCAGCGCTCGCGCCACCCCTCCACGTGATTGCGCTCGATGGCCTGGATCAGCTCCGCGGCGAAGGCGGCGCCATTGGTGAAGGCGACCTGCATCTCCGGCTGCGAGCGCTGTATCTCCGCGGCGAGGGTGCCCAGGATGGCGGTCTTGCCCGAGCGCTCGGGCCCGAAGAAGAAGAGCGGGTTGTAGCGCAGGCCGGGACGCTCGGAGGCGGCACGGGCGGCGCGCACGGCCAGGGAGTCGTCGGGCAGCTGCAGCGTCGCGAAGGAAAGCTCCAGCGGCGGCGCGGGCAGTGGCCGGGAGCGCTCGCGCACCTCGCCCAGCAGCGCCTGGGCATCCTCGACGCGGTCGGGGTTGCGGAAGATGTCCAGGCGCGCGAGCTCCGTGGCGTGGGCATCGAAGGCGGCGATCTCGCCGGCAACGGTCCGCAGCCGCTCCACGTCGCCCTCATACTGGCGGAGCAGCGCCTCCACCGACTCCGGAGAGGGCTCGTGGGCCAGCGCGCCCTCGAGACGGCGCGTGCGATAGCCCTCGGCCTCCCAGCGCATGATGGCCTCGGCGATCGCCTGCTCGGCGGCGGTGGCGGTGGCGAGCTCGCCCACGGCACCGGCGATGTCGGCCATGAAGCGGTCGAACTCCCCCGCGCTGGCGCCCGCGGCCGGCGCTACGGCGCCGGCGACGACGGCGCCGACCTCGTCCGCGCCGACGCTGCGCCCCTCCAGCTCCTGGATCGCGATCAGGCGGTTCAGCGCGCCCTGCAGCTCCCGCACGTTGCCGAAGGAGATGCGGGCAATGGCCTCGGCCACGCCATCGAGCAGGCGCTGGCCGCGCTCGCCGGCCTTGCGGCGGACAATGGCCACGCGCGTCTCGTACTCGGGCGCGGCGATGTCCACGATGAGCCCGCCGGAGAAGCGGGAGAGCAGGCGGTCGTCGAGGCCGTCGATCTCGCCCGGCGGGCGGTCACTGGTGAGCACGACCTGGCCGCCGCGGGCCAGGAGGGTGTCCCAGGCCTGGATCAGCTCCTCCTGCAAGCGGTGGTGTCCGGCGAGGAACTGCACATCGTCCAACAGCAGGAGCCCGACGTCCCGCAGGCGATCGCGGAACTGGTCGCGGTTGCCGGCCTCGATGGCGGCGGTCAGCTCGGCCATGAAATGGTCGAGCGTGTCGTAGACGACGGCGAGGTCCTCGTGGATGCGGCGGGCGTGATTCCCGAGGGCCGTGAGCAGGTGTGTCTTGCCCAGGCCGGAGGCGCTGTAGATGAAGAGCGGGTTGTAGGACGTGCCGGGTGATTCGGCGACGCGGCGAGCCGCGGCACAGGTCAACCGGTTACCGGAGCCGACGACGAAAGAGTCGAAGGTGAAGCGCGTATCGAGATCGAGTGGTGCCATGTCTGAATCAGCGGGCGGCGCCCGCCTCTACCTCCTGCCGGAACCTCTTGGACAGGCTCTTGAGGACCAGGTCACTGATCCCCCGGAGCGTGTCGAACACGCCGCGCCCCGCGACCGCGGCGGCACTGAACGAGGGGACACCCCGGAAATTGAGGGCGTCCTCCATCTCCTCGGCGGTGCACACACCGGGGAGGTCCTGCTTGTTGTACTGCAGCACGAGCGGCAGCTCGCGGACGTCGAACCCCTGCTCCAGCAGGTTCTCATGGAGGTTGCGCAGGCTCTCGACGTTCTCGTCGGCCTGCTCGCGCTGGGAGTCGGCGACGAAGACCACGCCGTCGGCGCCGCGCAGGACGAGCTTCCGGGTGGCGTTGTAGTACACCTGACCCGGCACCGTGTAGAGCTGCAGCCGCGTGCGGAACCCGGAGATGGAGCCGAGATCGAGCGGCAGGAAATCGAAGAAGAGGGTGCGATCGGTCTCCGTGGCCAGCGAGACCATGGCGCCCTTGCGCTCGTCCGGCACGCTGCCGTGCACGTACTGCAGGTTCGTCGTCTTGCCCGACCGACCGGGCCCGTAATAGACGATCTTGCAGGTGATCTCTCGGGTGGAGTAGTTCACCAGCGACATCAGGCCCCCCCGGGTCCGTCCGTGGACAGTATGCGGTGCGCAGCCGCCTCCAGGTCGCGCTCGAACGAGGCCTGGTCTCCGGAGGCGGCCGCGTGCTGGAATTCCGGCAGTTGCTGGACCTGCTCCACCAGCTGGTCGAAAAACAGCTGCACCAGCCCCAGCGACGAGTCCTCATCGAAGATCGCGATCAGGATCAGCTCCTCCACCGGCGTGCGGATCGGCGCCAGGAACATCT
>JADGQX010000402.1 GCA_017881445.1 Gemmatimonadota bacterium
GGCGTTTCGAATCTTTTGGGCGGGTAGCGGACTCTAAGTGGCTGTTAAGCAATAATTTGCATAATACGCTCGTGGTCTCTATGCTGAACTCATGGGGACGGAAGCCGAGATCCGGGCCAAGTACCGGGTGTGCAAACAGTGTGTACGCAGTCGTAAAACAACTCCAAGTGATGGCAGAGTGCGGGTTTCGGCCCATCGTGAACGCTCAGATCGGTGCATCGTGAACACCAAGATCGCTCCATCGTGAACGCCGGGATCGGCATGGTGAACACCCGGATCGGTCATCGTGAACACGCAGATCGGCATCGTGCACACCAAGATCGGTGCATCGTGAACACCCTGGACAACCCCGGGGCCAATCGGCGACCCTCTCGTCATTGAGCGGGTCCCGAGCCGCATAGCGACGCTGGATGGTCCAGCCCGCCGCCCCCGCTCTCGAAAGGAGTGGGATGGCGACCGAGCGACTAGCCATGCGTCAGATTCGTGAGATCCTCCGCCAGAAGTGGGTTGTAGGCTGTAGCCACCGGCAGGTGACCGCCAGTCTCCGGATCAGCCTGGGCACCGTGACGGCCGTTCTGCGCCGGGCCACCCATGCCGGCCTCGACTGGCCCCAGGTCGAGCCCCTGCCCGACGACGCGCTCGAAGCCCGCCTGTACGGGGCGGCGGTCGCGCCCGGCGCGGCCCGCCCCGTCCCCGACTGTGCCTACCTCCACGCCGAGCGCAAGAAGCCCGGCGTCACCCTGGAGCTGCTCCACCTCGAGTACTTGGAGCAGCATCCCACCGGGTACCGCTACACCCAGTTCTGCGAACAGTACCGGCAGTGGCTCGGCCGCCACCGCCTCTCGATGCGGCAGACGCACCGGGCCGGAGAGAAGACGTTCGTCGACTACGCCGGGCAGAAGCCCCACCTCGTGGACCCCACGACGGGGGAGGTCCTCGCGGTGGAACTCTTCGTCGGGGTCCTCGGCGCGAGCAACTACACCTTCGCGGAAGCCACCCGCACGCAGCAGCTCCCCGACTGGCTCGGGAGCCACGCGCGAATGTTCCACTTCTTTGGTGGGGTCAGTACCGCCGTCGTGTGCGATCAACTGAAAACGGGGGTCACCGTCCCCTGCCGGTACGAGCCGGGGCTGCAACGCACGTTCGAGGAGTTCGCGGCCCACATGGGCACCACGATCCTGCCAGCCCGGCCGGCCCTGCCGCGCGACAAGGCGAAGGTCGAAGTCGCCGTGCAGATCGCCGAACGCTGGATCCTCGCCCGGCTCCGGCACGAGACGTTCTTTACCCTGGGCGCGCTGAACGCCCGGATCGCGGACCTGCTCACAGACCTGAACCAGCGGCGCATGCGGCATTACGAGGCGAGCCGGACCGAGCTGTTCGCGCGCCTCGATCGGCCGGCGCTCCGGCCCTTGCCCACGGCGCCCTTCGTCTACGGCGAGTGGAAGCGCGCCACGGTCTCGATCGATTACCATGTCGAGATTGCCCACCATTACTATTCCGTCCCGCACACCCTGGTCCCGCTCCGGCAGCCGGTGGACGTCCGGGTGAGCGCCCTCACGGTGGAGATCTTCCACCGTGGCCAGCGCGTGGCGGCCCACCTCCGGAGCCATGCCCGCGGGCAGCACACCACGGACCCGGCCCACATGCCGAAGGCGCATCGGGCCCACCGAGAGTGGTCGCCGTCCCGGATCGTGGCGTGGGCGCAGACGGTCGGGCCCCAGACGGCGGCGCTGGTGGCGGCGATCCTGGCCAGCCGGCCCCACCCGGAGCAGGGCTACCGCTCCTGCCTCGGGATCCTGCGGCTCGCGAAGCGAGACGGGGCGCTCCGGCTCGAAGCGGCCTGTGCCCGGGCCGTCGCCGTGGGCGCGCGCTCGTACCGGCACGTCGAGGCGATCTTGAAGCACGGGCTCGACCGGGCGCCGCTGCCGGAGCCCGCGCCGGCCTCCCCCGCCCGCCCCCTGGTCCACGACCAGCTGCGCGGGCCCGGCTACTACCAATGAAGGACCCGAAAGGAGAGCATGATGCTCAGCCCCCCGACGATGGAGCAACTCCAGGCCCTCAAGCTTCCCGCGATGGCGGCCGCCTGGACCGCCCAGCAGCAGGACGCGGAGATGAGTGCGCTCAGCTTCGACGAGCGCCTCGGCCTCCTCGTGCAGGCCGAGTGGCTGGCCCGGGAGAACGCCCGCATGACGCGGGCGCTGCAGGCCGCCAAGCTGAAGCTCAGCCAGGCGTGTCTCGAAGGGATCGACTATCCCGCCCGGCGCGAGCTGGACAAGGCCGTCGTCCGCCAGCTCGCCACCGGCCGCTGGGTCGCCGAGCACCAGCAGCTGCTGATCAGTGGCGCGACCGGCACGGGGAAAAGCTACGTGGCCTGCGCCTTCGCCCACCAGGCCTGCCGGCAGGGCTATCGCGCGCGGTACTGGCGGGCGCCCCGGCTCTTCCAGGCCTGTGCGCTTGCGCGGGCCGACGGCACCTACGGCCGGCTGTTGGGGCAGCTGGCGCGGATGGACATCCTCGTGTTGGATGATTTCGCGCTGGTGCCCCTGCAGGACCCGGAACGCCGGGATCTCCTCGAGATCCTGGAGGACCGGTACGGGACCCGGTCCACGATCGTCACGAGCCAACTCGCCCCGCCCCTCTGGCATGAGGCCATCGGGGATCCGACCCTGGCGGATGCGATCTGCGACCGCTTGCTTCACAACAGCCACCGGCTTATGCTAAAAGGGCCCTCACG
>JADGQX010000403.1 GCA_017881445.1 Gemmatimonadota bacterium
ACGGTGATCGTCTCGGGCGACAAGGACTTCTACCAGCTGATCCGCGAGGGCATCTCCCTGCTGAACCCGGGGCGGGGCGGACCTGCGGCGACCGAGGAGGAGTGGGTCGACCTGCGCAATGCCTCGGAGCGGCTGGGCGTGCCGCCGCACCGGGTGGTGGATTACCTGGCGCTGATCGGCGACAGCTCGGACAACATCCCGGGTGCCCGAGGCATCGGCCCGAAGACCGCGATCCAGCTCATCGAAGAGCACGGCGGGGTGGAAGAGATCCTGGCGGGCGCCGACGCCATCGCGCAGAAGCGCGCGCGGGAGGCGCTGCTGGAGAGCGCGGAGAGCGTGCGCCTCTCCCGCGAGCTGGTGACCATCCAGTGCGACCTGCCCATCGCGCTGGAGCTGGAGGCGCTGAAGGTCGGGGAGCCGGACCGCGAGGCCATGAAGCAGGTGTTCCTGGAGCTGGAGTTCCACACGCTGGTCCGGGAGTATGGCGCCCCGGCGCCCGCCGCGCGCCGGGCGCTCGAGTGCGACTACCGGGTGGTCGAGGAGCTGGACGCGCTGCGCCAGGTCGTGGCCGAGGCCCGGGCGCAGGGGCGCGTCGCCCTGCACGTGGCGGCCACGCACGCCGATCCCATGCGCGGGGAGCTGGTGGCGCTCGGCCTGACCGTGCAGCCGGGCCACGCCTGGTACCTGCCCCTGACGCACCGCCCGCCCCACGGCCTGCTGCTGGAGCCACAGGCCGAGATCCACAACCTGCCGCCCATCGGCTCAGCGGAGATGCGGCCGCTGGTCGAGCTGCTGGAGGACGCCGGCGTCGCCAAGATCGGGCAGGACCTGAAGTACGGCCTGCTGGTGCTGCGGCGGGCGGGCGTCGAGCTGAAGGGGATCACCTTCGACACCATGGTGGCGTCCTACGTCATCGACCCGGGACGCCGCGACCACGGGCTGGACTCGCTCGCGCTCCAGTTCCTGGACCACACCACCACGACGGTGGAGGAGCTGCGCGGCAAGGGCAAGGACGAGATCCCCCTGGCCGAGGTCGCGCTGGAGAAGGCCAGCGACTACGGCTGTGAGGACTCCGACGTGGCGCTGCGGCTCGCCGGCATCTTCGAGCCCGAGCTGGACGCGCTGCAGCTGCGTCGCCTGTACGACGAGGTCGAGATCCCGCTCATTCCCGTGCTCGCGGACATGGAGTGGGCCGGCATCGGCATCGACGCCCGGTTCTTCGCGGACATGAGCCGCAAGCTGGCGCGGGACCTGGGTTTGATCCAGGAGGAGATCTGGAAGCTGGCGGGCGGCGAGTTCAACATCAACTCCACGCAGCAGCTGCGGGAGATCCTCTTCACCCGCCTCGGGCTGCCGGTGCTCAAGAAGACCAAGACCGGCGCCTCCACGGACGTCACGGTGCTGGAGGAGCTGGCGGAACAGGGCCATCCCCTGCCGCGCCTGCTCATGGAGTACCGCCAGCTGGACAAGCTCAAGGGCACCTACGTCGATGCGCTGCCCCAACTTGTGAACGCCCGCACCGGGCGCATCCACACCTCCTACAACCAGGCCGTCGCGGCCACGGGCCGCCTCTCGTCCAGCGACCCCAACCTGCAGAACATCCCGATCCGGACGGAGCAGGGCGCGGAGATCCGCAAGGGCTTCGTCCCCGCCCCCGGCCACGTCTTCCTGGCCGCCGACTACTCCCAGATCGAGCTGCGCATCCTGGCGCACATGTCCGGCGACCCGGCCTTCGTGGACGCGTTCCGCCGCGGTATCGACATCCACCGGCAGACCGCCAGCGTCATGTTCAACGTCGCCACCGACGACGTCACCTTTCAGATGCGCGGCGCCGCCAAGACCGTCAACTTCGCCACCATCTACGGCATCGGCGCCCACGCCCTCGCCGGCAAGCTCGGCACCTCCTTCGCCCAGGCTAAGGCCTTCATCGAGGAGTACTTCCGCCGCTTCCCCGGCGTCCGGCGCTACCTCGACGAGCAGGTCGAGAAAGCCAAGACTCAAGGATTCGTGGAAACGCTCAGTGGCCGGCGCCGCTACATCCCCGAGCTGAAGAGCAAGAACTTCAGCATCCGCCAGTTCGGCGAGCGCGCCGCCACCAATGCCCCCGTCCAGGGCTCCGCCGCCGACATCATCAAGCTGGCCATGATCGACATCCACCGGGAGCTGCGCTCCCGGGGCACGCGCATGCTGCTGCAGGTCCACGACGAGCTCGTCTTCGAGGTCCCCCGCGCCGAGGTCGAGGAAGCGCGCGCCCTGGTCAGGGAGCGCATGGAGGGCGCCTTCAAGCTCGACGTCCCCCTCGAGGTGGCCACGGGGATCGGGGAAAACTGGTACGAGACAAAGTGAGGAACGTGTAGGGGTGACCGTGGTCCGGCGATTGCACTGGTAGGGGCAAGCGGATTGCGGGCTACCTGCCTCAGTGGTCCCCATGCCACACCACACCGGCTCGCCCCGCTCGAGGGCGGTCGCACGCGAGTGCGGCCGCCCTCTTCTCCATCGTGTGCCCACCCCCACGCCCGGGCGCGGCGGCGGCCGTGCACGGCCGGGTGACAACCCGCTGACAAGCCGCTCAGGCGGGGCGCGCGCGAGGGCGCGCTCCTGACCGCTTCTGCGCGGAACCGAGCGCGCGGCCGGCCGGCGGCGGCGCGGCGGCCACCCGCGCCAGCACGGGTGCGCTGGTCAGCTCGCGCAGCGCGTCCCGGCCCACCCAGCGCGCCCCCCG
>JADGQX010000404.1 GCA_017881445.1 Gemmatimonadota bacterium
GCCCGCGCTGGCGGTGCAGCGGCGGACGGGGGCGGCGCTGTTCATCGACTGGGCGGACTGGTGGGGTCGGGGGGGCCGCATCCAGGAGCGCTCGGGCTGGCTGGTGCGCACGGCCTTCGGCCCGGTGGAGACGTGGTTCGAGGAGGCGTTCCGGGGACGGGCGCTGGGGACGACCGTGGCCAGCGCGGCGCTAGCGCGGCGCAGCGAGTCGCTGGGGATCGAGCGGGAGCAGATCCTGATGCTCTCGAACGGCTGCGATTCTACGACGATCACGCCCGTCGCGCGCCGGGAAGCCCGGGCGAATCTCGGAATCCGTGGGACGGAGCCGCTGCTGGCGTATCTTGGAACGGCGACCGCGGGCGAGATGGCCCTGGCCTGCGACACGCTGCGCCGGCTGCGTGCCGGCGGCTCCGATGCCTGCCTGGTCTTCCTGGGCGAGCCCAATGTGCCAGTGCCGCCCGAGCTGCTGGCGAGCGGAGCCGTGCGGCTGACGGGGTTCATCCCCTTCGCGGAGCTGCGCATGTGGCTCGGGGCGGCGGACCTCTGCCTGATCCCCATGCCGGACACGCTGGGGAACCGGGGGCGCTGGCCCGGCAAGATCAACGACTACCTGAGCGCGGGTCGACCCGTTCTCATGACGGCGGTGGGGGATGCTGCCGAGCTGGTGACGCGCACGGGAGCGGGCTGGACCGCGCCGCCGCAGGCGGAGGCCATGGCGGCCGCGGTGGGCCGGGCGCTGTCCGACGAACCGGCGCTGCGGCGGGCGGGCGCCGCGGCGCGCACGCTGGCGGAGCGGGAGCTCTCCTGGGATCGTCTGGCGGGGTCGCTGGACGCATTTTACACGGAGCGGCTGGCAGGGTAGCGTTGCCGGTGGCGGGGTGCGCCGGTGCAACAATAAGGAGGAGGTCCCGGATGGGTCTCAGGGTCTCAGTCATAGGGATGGGCAAGCTGGGCAGCTGCATGGCCGCGGCGTTCGCCCGAGCGGGCGCGGAAGTGTTCGGGGTGGACGTCGATCCGGACGTGATCGCGGCCGTGAACGCCGGACGCGCACCGGTGGCGGAGCCAGGGCTGGAGGCGGCGATCCTCGCCTCGGCCGGCCGGTTGCACGCCACCACGGACACGCCGGAGGCCGTGGCGCAGACGGACATCACGTTCGTGATCGTGCCCACGCCCAGCGAGCCGAACGGGGCTTTCGGCCTCGATCTCGTGGCGGACGCGTTCCGCCTGGTCGGCCGCGGATTGCGCGCCAGGAGCAGCTATCACGTGGTGGTGTTGACCAGCACGGTGCTGCCGGGCTCGACGCGGGCGGCGCTGGTTCCCCTGCTGGAGGCGGAGTCCGGGAAGCGGTGTGGCCGGGACTTCGGCGTGTGCTACAGTCCGGCGTTCATTGCGCTGGGCAGCGTGCTGCGGGACTTCCTCAACCCCGACGTGGTGCTGCTGGGCGAATCGGACGAGCGGGCGGGGACGCGCCTGGAGGAGTGCTATCGGACGACGTTCGAGAACGAGCCGCCCTATCGCCGGATGAGCATCGAGAACGCGGAGCTGACGAAGCTGGCGCTGAACACCTTCGTCACCATGAAGATCAGCTTCGCGAACATGATCGCGGATCTCTGCGAGCGGCTGCCGGGCGGCGATGTGGACGTGGTGACGGGCGCGCTGGGCTTCGACCGGCGTGTCGGGCCCCACTACCTGCGCGGTGGCCTCGGCTACGGCGGGCCCTGTTTCCCCCGGGACAACGTGGCGCTGGCGTACCTTGCCCGCGCGCTGGAAACGAGCGCACCGGTGGCGGAAGCGACGGACCGCTTCAACCGCGCCCTGCCGGAGCGGACGGTCGAGCGTCTGCGGGGCCTGCTGCACCCGGGGTGCGTGGTGGCGGTGCTCGGGCTGGCCTACAAGCCCGGCACGCCGGTGGTGGAGGAATCGCCGGGCGTGGATCTGGCGCTGGCCGTAGTCGCCGCCGGCGCGCGCGTGGTGGCCTACGATCCGCTGGCCGGGCCATCCGCGCGGGCGGAGTTCGGCGACCGGGTACAGGTGATGGCGTCGCTGGGAGAGGCGCTGCACGCTGCCGACGTCGTGCTGATCGCCACGCCGGATCCCGCGTTCCTGCGGGTGACCGACGAGGACCTGCCGAAGGACCGCGAGCTGGTGGTGGTGGACTACTGGCGCCTGCTGGCCGAGAGGCTGGCCGGACGGCCGGGCGTCCGCTACATCGCGGGCGGCCGGAGCATGGATGACCCGCTGAATGCAGCGCGGCTCGTGCGGCTCTGGGCGGCCGCCACCGGCCTGGAGCCGGAAGCGGTGACCGGGGTGCTGGCGGTTTGACGCGGGGGACGGCAAGGCGAGCCGGGCCACAGCAGCGACCGGGTCAGGCATTGCCTGGAGGACGATTGCGTGTCGCTCAGCCGTCCGGGACCGCCGCAGGCGAAGGCGTGGTCGACGACGTCGCAGGCTCCAGCCCGGCAGCGCGGCCGATCCTCATCATCGGGCCGATGCCGCCGCCTTACCACGGCGTGGCCGTCTACACCGAGGCGCTGGTCGGGCTGCTCGGCCGGGATGGACGGAGCGATCGCTTTCTGCATCTGGACACGTCGGACCGCCGCTCGCTGGCGAACCTGGTGAGCGCGCTCGGGCGTTGCCTCTACGACGCCCTGCCGCAACCCGCCAGCGAGTTGCTACTGACCTCCATCGGCTTCGATGTCGCGATGAAACAGATCTTCG
>JADGQX010000168.1 GCA_017881445.1 Gemmatimonadota bacterium
GCCGTGTCGGCGGTCAGGGCGAGCAGGTCGCGCCACAGGCGCTCCGGGGTCAGCTCGCGCTCCGGCAGGTAGAGCGCGGCACCGGCCCCGGCCAGCGCCCGGGCGTTGTGGTCCTGGTGGTCGGCGGCCGCGGTCGGCAGCGGCACCAGCACGGCGGGAATGCCCCAGGCCAACAGCTCGGCCGTGGCCATGGCACCGGCGCGCGAGACCGCCACGTCCGCGGCGGCCAGCGCCCGGGGCATGTCCTCGATGTAGCCGCGCGCCCGGACCCAGCCGAGACCGGTCGCGGCGAGCCGCTGCGCCAGCGTGTCGTAGTGGCTGGGGCCCGTCGCCCAGAGCAGCTCCAGCCCGGCGGGCGGCGCGGGCAGCTCGCCGCGGGCCACGGCCTCCAGC
This sequence comes from Gemmatimonadota bacterium, assembly GCA_017881445.1. Classification (GTDB taxonomy): domain Bacteria; phylum Gemmatimonadota; class Gemmatimonadetes; order Longimicrobiales; family RSA9; genus JADGQX01. Next base: position 394 of record JADGQX010000168.1, read on the forward strand.
GTTCCGATCAGGGCGTTGTTGACCGCCCGCGCGCCCTGGCTGCCGCCCACGACCAGCACCACCGTGCCCTCGGGCGAGAGGCCGAAGCCGCGGCGGCACGCGGCGCGCTCCAGCGAGCGGTCGGGCGGGCGGATGGGGTTGCCCAGCTCGAACACCTGCGTCCGGGGCCCCGGCCGCAGGTGTTTCCGCGCCTCGGGGAAGCCCAGGTGAAGCTGCCGGGCCCAGTGCGCCATCAGGCGGATGGTCATGCCCGGGAAGGAGTTCTGCTCCTGCAGCGCCACCGGCTTGCCCCGCAGCAGGGCGTAGAAACAGGCCGGGCCGCTGGCGTAGCCACCCGTGCCCACGACCACGTCGGGACGGAAGCGACGGAAGAGTGCCGCGAGCCCGCGCAGCGACGTCGCCAGGGTGAACGGCAGGCGCCAGTTGCGCCACACCCGGTCGCGGTGCAGCGGCTGGAAGGGCAGCAGCGTGTAGGGCGCGCCCTGCTGCGGCAGCACCCGCGCTTCGACCCCGCGCTCCGCGCCCACGAAGTGGATCTCGGTGCCGGGGCGCGCCGCCTGCACCGCGGCGCCCAGCGCCAGGGCGGGATAGAGGTGGCCGCCCGTGCCGCCCCCGGCGAAGAGCATGCGTGGGGCGGCGCTCATGCGCCCCTCCCGGCGCCGGCGCGCTCGGCCGCTTCGGTGCGGCCTGCGGTCCGGGCGATGTTCATGAGCACGCCCACCGCCGCCGCGCAGACCAGCAGGCTCGAGCGGCCGTAGGACATGAAGGGCAGCGTCATGCCCGTGGTGGGCAGCAGCGCCATGTCCACGGCCATGTGCAGGAAGCCCTGCACCACGACCAGGTTGGTCAGCCCGATAGCGAGCAGGAAGCCGAAGAGATCGGGTGCCTGCTTGGCGATGCGGTAGCCGACCAGGGCGAAGAGCGCGAACAGGCAGGCCAGCACCAGCACGCCCACGAAGCCCAGCTCCTCCCCGATGATGGAGAAGAGGAAGTCGTTGTGCGGCTCCGGCAGGTAGCCGAACTTCTGCAGCCCGCGGCCGAAGCCGCGCCCGAGGAGCCCGCCGCTGCCCACGGCGATGAGCGACTGGTTGATCTGGTAGCTGATCCCCGCCGGGTCCTGGGACGGGTCGAGGAAGGCCGCAATGCGCTTCATGCGGTAGGCGGCCGCCTCCACCCGGTTCCAGAGCAGCGGCAGCCCCACCAGGAAGAGCAGGATGAAGTGGCCGATGCGGGCGCCGCCGGCAAAGACGACCAGCGAGCCCAGCAGCATGACCAGCATGGCGCTGGACAGGTTGGGCTGCAGCAGGATCAGGCCGGCTAGCAGCGTCCAGACCAGCAGGAAGGGCAACAGCCCACGGGAGAGCGAAGCCAGGCGATCCTGCTTCTTCACCACCAGCATGGCCGTCCAGATCACCACGGCCAGCTTGGCCAGCTCGGCCGGCTGGATCTGCAGCATGCCGTAGCCGATCCAGCGGCGGGCGCCGTTGATGCGTGGCGCGATGGCGGTGGTGCCCGGCAGCACCGTGACCAGCAGCAGCAGCAGCACCCCGATCAGCACCGGCCAGGCCCAGATCCGCAGCCGCCGGTAGTCCACCTGCGAGCAGAGCCCGAGCAGCACCAGCGCCATGGCCCCGCCGCTCGCCTGCCGCACCACGAAGTAGTAGTCGGGCAGCCCCTGCGTCTGCGCCATGATCGAGCTGGCGCTGTATACCATGACGATCCCCGCCGAGAGCAGCGCCACCGACAGCAGCAGCAGCGCCGGCGCCTCCCAGCCCGTGCCCAGGAGCGAGCGGCGCGTGGACGCGCTCCAGCCGGCGACGCGGGCGGGGCGGGCGGGGCGGGCGAGGCGGGCGAGGCGGGCGAGGCGAATGGCCCGGGCGGCGACGACGCTACGCGCCACGGGGCACCTCCCCTCCGGGGGCGGGCTCGTCGCCGACGCGCGGCATCAGCTCCCTGAACTGGCGCCCCCGCTCCTCGAAGTCGCTGAACATGTCGTAGCTGGAGCAGGCCGGCGAAAGCAGCAGCACGTCCCCGGGGCGGGCCAGGGCGGCCGCGCGCGCCACCACCGTGGCGAAGTCCCCGTCCACGCGCGTCACTGGCACGTGCCCCCCCAGATCCGCTTGCACCTGTGCGGCCGCCTCGCCGTAGGCCACCACCGCCCGCACCCGGTCCCGCAGCGCCGGCAGCAGCATCGTGTAGGGCTCGCCCTTGTGCCGGCCGCCCAGCAGCAGCACCGTCGGCCGCGTCATGCCCTGCAGCGCTACCAGGGTGGAAGCGACGTTCGTCGCCTTGGAGTCGTTGATCCAGAGCACGCCATCATGCTCGCCCAGCACTTCCAGCCGGTGTTCCAGCCCGCCGAAGTCCCGCAGCCCCGAGCGGAGCGCCTCCGCCCCGGCGCCCGCCAGCGCCGCGGCCAGCGACGCCGCCAGGGCATTGGCCACGTTGTGCGCACCCAGGATCCGCAGCTCGTGCACGTCCACCAGCGACAGGTCGTCGTCGCCCAGGCGCAGCGTGAGCATGCCATCCTGGATGAAGCCGCCCGACTGGCCGGGGGCCAGGGGACCGGCGACCCGGAAGAGGAAGCGCTGGCCGGGGGCGTTCCCCGGCAGTGCCAGCACCCGCGCATCGTCGCCGTTCAGAACCCAGCGGCTGGTCTCGCTCGCGTTGGCAAAAAGGCGGGCCTTGTCCGCGTAGTACGCCTCCAGCGCGGCGTAGCGATCCAGGTGGTCCGGGGCGAGGTTGGTGACCACGCCGATCTGGGGCGCGAAGGTGTCGATCTCCGCCAGCTGGAAGGAGCTGCACTCCACCACCGCCCAGTCGGGCGGCGTGTGACGCAACGCCACCTCGGAGAGCGCCAGCCCGATGTTGCCCGCCGCGACCGCGTTGAGGCCGCCCTCCTTCAGCAGGTGCGCCGTCATGGCCGTCACCGTGCTCTTGCCGTTGGTGCCCGTGATGGCCACGACGGGCGTGCGCAGGTGGCGGAACGCAAACTCCAGCTCGGAGATGCGCGGTACCCGGGCCAGGCGCGGATCCCGCAGCACGGCGGCGTCGGGCGGGATGCCCGGACTCAGGACCAGCAGGTCGCAGGCGGCCAGGCGCTCCACCGTGTGGCCGCCGGTCTCGGCCTCGCCCCCCGACTGGCGCACGACGGCGGCGGCGTCCTGGACCTCGGCGCCGGAGCCGGCGTCGGAGGCGAAGACGCTCTCGCCCGCGGCCAGCGCCAGGAGCGCCGCCGCCCGCCCGCTGCGGGCCAGTCCGAGCACGCCGACGGTCTCCGCCATTACCTGATCTTCATCGTGCTGAAGGCCAGGAGCGAGAAGAGGATCCCCAGGATCCAGAAGCGGACGATGATCTTGCTTTCCGCCCAGCCCGCCTTCTCGAAGTGGTGGTGCAGCGGCGCCATGAGGAAGAGGCGCTGGCCGCGGCCGAAGCGGCGCGCGGTGTACTTGAAGTAGCTCACCTGCAGCATGACCGAGAGCGCCTCGAGCACGAAGACCCCGCCCACGAACGCCAGCAGGAACTCGATCTTGAGCATCATGGCCACGGCCCCTATGGCCCCGCCCAGCGCCAGGGAGCCCGTGTCGCCCATGAAGACCTCGGCGGGGTGGGCGTTGTACCAGAGGAAGCCCAGCGCGGCGCCGGCCAGCGAGACGCAGAAGATGGCCAGGTCGCCCGCCCCCGGCAGGTAGAACAGCCCCAGGTACGCCGAGGTGTCCACGCGCCCGATCAGGTAGGCGAACACCGCGAAGCTCGCCGCCGCGATCGCCGTCAGCCCCGCCGCCAGACCGTCCAGCCCGTCCGTCAGGTTCACGGCGTTGCTGGTCCCGGCCAGGATGAACATCACCCAGGGAATGAAGACGATCTTCCAGATCTCCAGGTGGTAGTCCGCCAGGAACGGCAGCGTGGTCCAGGTGGCCGGGACGGGCGCATGGTTGAAGAAGAGCAGGTAGGCGCCGATGATGGCGCCGATCATCCCCTGGCCGATCAGCTTGTAGCGCCCGACCAGCCCCTCCGTGCGCCGGCGAATGACCTTGAGGTAGTCGTCCAGGAAGCCCAGCGCGCCCATCCAGACCAGGGCGCCCACGGCGATGATGGTGTATGGGTCCGACACGTCCGCCCAGAGCAGCGTGGCGATGATGCAGGAGAGCAGGATGAGCACTCCGCCCATGGTGGGCGTGCCCGCCTTGGCGAGGTGCGACTGCGGGCCCTCCTCCCGCACGATCTGGCCGAAGCGCAGCGCCCGCAGCCAGCGGATCACGACCGGCCCGAGCGCGAAGGCCAGGATCAGCGACGTGACCATCGCCCCCGCCGCCCGGAACGTGATGTACCGGAACAGGTTGAAGAGAATGTAGCGGTCGCCCAGCGGCGCCAGCAGGTGATAGAGCACCGGTCAGTCGCCTCCGCGGGTAGCGTCGTCGCTCCCGCCGGCAGAAGGAAGCCCCGGGGTGCGTCCCGCCGGGCGCGTCTCCGCGTCCCGGAGGCGGTGCGAACCATCCCGCGGCCTTTCGGCCTCCCCGTGCGGGAGGGACACACCCCAGGTCTGTTCCATGAGAGGGAGCAGCCGCTCCAGTGCCACGCCCCGCGAGCCCTTGAGCAGCACGATCTCGTCGCCGCGCAGCCGAGACTGCAGCACGGGGACGACCTCCAGCGGGTCATGGACCCGCACCAGCCGCTCGCCCATCGCCGCCGCGAACGGCTCGAAGGCGTGGTAGAACTCCCCCGTGGCCACCACCAGGTCGAGGCCGCTCTCCGCCAGTGCCCGCGCGACGTCGCCGTGGATCACGGCGGAGCGTGGCCCCAGCTCGAGCATGGTCCCGATCACGGCGGCGCGGCCACTGGCGGCGGGCATGGCTTCCAGCGTGTCCACCGCGGCCAGCAGGCTGGACGGGTTCGAGTTGTAGCAGTCCACCAGCACGGTCAGCGCGCCGAAGCGGGCGATCTCGCCCCGCATCCTGCCGGCCCTGACCTGCCCCAGCGCCGCCACCGCGGCATCCGCGTCCACGCCCCACTCCGTGGCCAGGCCCAGTGCCAGCAAGGCGTTGCGGGCGTTGTGTCGCGCCGGTAGCGACAGGCGCACTTCCCGACCCTGCCAGCGGAAGGCGACGTTGCCATCCGCACCGATGCGGACGGCCTCGGCCCTGAGCGTCGCGTCCGCACCCTCGCTCCAACCGGCGGCCAGCGTGCGGGCGCCCAGCTCCCGGGCACGGCGCGCCAGCGCCGGCGGCTCGTCGCTCACCACGGCGAAGCCGGCGCGCGGCAGCGTGAGCAGGATCGAGGTCTCCTCCCGCAGCACGCCCTCCAGGTCGCCCAGCCCCTCCAGGTGCTCCTCCGCGATCCCCGTCACGATGCACGCGTCCGGCTCCACCACCGCCGCCAGCCGAGCCACCTCGCCCGGGGCATTCGTGCCCAGCTCCACCACCACGATTTCGGCGTCCGGCGGCGCGGCCAGCAACGTGAGCGGCGCGCCCACCAGGTTGTTCAGGTTCCCGGCGGTGGCGTGGGTGCGGAAGCGTGTGGCCAGCGCGGCGCGGGTCAGCTCCTTGGTCGTGGTCTTGCCGTTGCTGCCCGTGATGGCGCAGATCCGGGCGGAGAGCGAGCGGCGGTAGGCCCGCGCCAGCAGTCCCAGCGCCACCAGCGTGTCCGGCACCAGGTAGTAGGGCAGCGCGGGCGCGCCTGCGGGCACCCGCTCCACCACCGCCGCGGCGGCGCCCGCCGCCGCGGCCTGGCCCAGCATGTCGTGGGCGTCGAAGCGCTCACCGCGCAGCGCCACGAAAAGCGCCCCGGCGGGAAGGGTGCGCGAGTCGGTCGCGACCGCGGCATAGCTGGCGCCGTCGTTGGCGCCGGCGGGCAGCTCCAGCGCGCCGCGCACCCGGGCATCGGTCCAGAAGCTCATGCGCGCACCTTGGCGTTCGCCGCCCGCCACTCCGCCACCACCTCGCGCTCGTCGAAATGCCGCTTCTCCGTGCCCAGCACCTGGTAGGTCTCGTGCCCCTTCCCCGCGAGCAGCAGCACGTCGCCGGGGCGCGCCAGCGACAGCGCCCGGCCGATCGCTTCCCGGCGATCCGTGATGCGGATCCAGTCCCGGCCCTTGAAGCCGGCCACGATCTCGTCCACGATCGCGTCCGGTGCCTCCGTCCTGGGATTGTCCGAGGTGACGACGACGACGTCCGCCGCCGTTTCCGCCGCGGCCGCCATGAGCGGCCGCTTGCCCCGGTCACGGTCGCCGCCGGCGCCGAAGACCACGATCAGCCGGCCCTGCGCCAGCGGGCGCAGCGCCGCCAGCGCGCGCTGCAGCGCGTCGGGCGTGTGGGCGTAGTCGGCGAATACGGGGCAGGGCTCGTTCGTCACCGTCTCCAGGCGACCCGGCACCTGCGGCATCGTGGCCAGCCCCGCCACGATCTCGTCCAGCGTCAACCCCAGCACCAGCGCCGCGGCGGCCGCGGCCAGGGCGTTGTCCACGTTGAAGTCGCCCACCAGGGGGATACGCGCGTCAGCGGCGCCCTCGGGGGCGACCAGGCGGAAGCGCGCACCCTGCGCGCTCATGGCCACCCGAACGGCCGAGACCGCGGCGCCAGGCGTGCGGCCGAAGGTCAGGGAGCGGGGCGCCCGCGCCGGCACGTCGCGCCAGGCCGGGTCGTCGGCGTTTGCTACCACCACCGCGCCGGGCTTCAGCAGGTCGATCAGCCCGAGCTTCGCGGTGAGGTACGCCTCGAGCGTACCGTGGTAGTCGAGGTGGTCGCGCGTGAGATTCGTGAACACCCCGGCGTCGAAACGCAGCGCCGACACCCGGCCCTGGTCCAGCGCGTGGGAGCTGACCTCCATGGCCACGGCTTCCACGCCCGCGTCCACCAGGTCGCGGATCATGCGCGCCAGGTCCACCGGGCCCGGCGTGGTGAGGTTTTCGCTCCCGGGGAGCAGCGAGCCATCGCCCAGGCGCACGCCCAGCGTGCCGATGGAGGCGGTCGGGTAGCGCGCCGACAGCAGGTGGCGCAGCATCCAGACCGTGGTGCTCTTGCCGTTGGTGCCCGTCACGCCCACCAGGCGCAGGCGCGCGGCGGGGTCGCCCATGACCACCATGGCGGCGGCGGCGGCGGCGCGACGCCCGTCGCGCACCACCACCTGCGGGATGCCCGCCTCCGGGACGGGGTGCTCCACCAGCGCCGCCGCCGCCCCGGCCCGGGCCGCCGCGGCCACGAAGGCGTGGGAGTCGGCGCTGGTGCCCGCCCAGGCGCAGAACAGATCGCCGGCGGCGACCCGGCGCGAATCGTCCGTGATGCCGGAAACGCGAAGCTCGGCCGCGGGCGCGGACACCAGCAGGTGCTCCGCCCGCAGCCGGGCGATGACGCTCGACAGCTCGATGGGCGACGGGCGGGGTGCCGGGAAGGAGCTCATCGCCCGCCTCCCGTGGCCGCGCCCGGCTGGACCGTGAGTGCCGGCCCGGCGGCCGGCGCGGGACTCGCCACGAGGCGCACGGTCGTGCCCGACGGCGCCATGGCTCCCGCCGCCGGCTGCGAGACCGTGACCAGGCCGCTTCCCTCCACCTGCACGCGGAACCCGCCCGCCATCAGCCGGCGCGCCGCGTCCCGCAGCGTCAGCCCGGCCACCGCCGGCACCGGCCTGGGCGCGGCCGGCTCCGGCGCCGGGCGCAGCGGCGCGCCCCGGGCCAGCGCGAAGACGAACGGACCCGTCACCGGCGGTCGCGGCACGGGCAGCGCCTCGGGGGGGGGGACCGGGACCTCGGCGGCGGCCGGCGTCGCCTGCGCCAGTCTGGCGCGCGCCGCCAGCGATTCGGGAGGCAGCGGCATGGCCGTGCGCGCCACGGCGGCGCGGTCGAGCGGAGTCTGCCACGCGGCCAGCGCCGCCTCCAGGGTCGCCCGCGTCACGGGAGCGGCGGCCAGGCCCCCGTAATAGGCACCTTGCGGACGGTCCACCTTCACCAGGAACACCAGCTGAGGGTCCCGTGCCGGGAAGAACCCCGCGAAGGACGACGTGTACGCTCCCGCCTCGTAACGCCCGCCCCGGAACACCCGCGCCGTGCCGGTCTTCCCGGCCACGGGGAACGGGCCCACCGCCGCGCGCGTGCCGGTGCCACCTTCCACCACCTGCGCCAGGATGTCCCGGATCTGCGCGGCCACCGCGGGCGCGACCACCCGTCGCACCGCCCGGGGGGCGAAGGACGCCACGACACGGCCATCGCGGGAGCGCACTTCGCGTACCAGCCGGGGCTCCATCAGCATGCCACCATTGGCGATGGCGCCATACGCCATGGCCATCTGCAGCGGCGTGACCCCGACCTCGTAGCCGATCGCCAGCGAACCCTGCGAGTAGCGCGACCAGGCGGTGGGCCGCCGCAGCACGCCACTGGATTCCGAGGGGTAGCGCACGCCCGTGGGAGAGCCGAAGCCGAACGCGCGCAGGTAGCGGAACTGGTCTCCCGGCGCCACCCGGGAGGAGAACTTCACCATGCAGATGTTCGAGGACTCACGGAGGCCGTCGCGCAACGTGATCCAGCCGAGCTTCTCGACGTCCTGGACCGTCCGGCCGTCGATCACGGCCCGGCCGTTCTCAGCGAATACACTGTCGTCCAGGGTCGCTCTCCCCTCGGCGAGGAGCGTGGCGACGAAGAAAGGTTTGAAGGTCGATCCCGGTTCGTAGGTGTCCGTCGCGGCGCGCCACTGCGCGCCTCCCTGCGGCGCATCGGGCCGCACCGTCACGGCCGCCAGCACCTCACCCGTACGCGGGTCCGCCAGGATCATCTCGCCGCCCGCCGCCCGCGTGCTGTCCACCGCGGCACGTACGGCCTGCTCGGCGATCTCCTCCAGCCCCGCATCGATCGTCAGGTAGACATCAGCACCCGGGACCGGCTGGACCGCGTCCAGCAACGCCCCCGGGATGGACACGCCCCGGGCGTCGCGACGCACGATGGCCACGCCCGGCTGTCCCGCCAGCAACGAGTCCAGCTCCGATTCCACGCCGCCCGCGGCCACGCCGTCCGCGCTGACCGCGCCCAGCAGCTCGCGGGCCAGCTCGCCATGGGGGTACGAGCGCCGCATCACGGCCTCGAAGTACACGCCCTTCTCACCCGCCAGACGCCCGCGCGCCACTGCGTCGTGGAGGCCGGGCAACACCACCCAGCGACGCCCGGGGTCCGTCGCGCGCCGGGCCTCCGCCGCGGAGAGTCCCAGCACCTGCTCCAGCAGCGACGCGGCCCCTCCTCGGCCCGCCAGCTCCCGCGGCGCCAGCGCCACGCGGTAGCTCTCCTCGCTCGCGGCGAGCGGTGCTCCGTTCCGGTCGTAGATCGTGCCCCGCGGCGCCGGCAGCACCAGGCGATCCGCGTGCTGGTCCTCCGCCCGCTCCCGCCAGCGCCCGCCCTCCACCACCTGCAGCTGCGCCGCCCGCCCCACCACCACGCTCGCACCCGCCAGG
>JADGQX010000169.1 GCA_017881445.1 Gemmatimonadota bacterium
GCCTGACGGAGTCGTACCCGTCGAGCTACGAGGGTCCGGAGACGCTGCGCTCGAGCCTGGTGCTCTACTACGGCTCGTTCCTGCGCCTCTCGGCGCTGGAGCCGGGCTTCGACTGGGAGGGCGAGCTCTGGGAGACGCTGACGCACGAGCTGCGGCATCACCTGGAATCGCTGGCGGCGGAGGACGCGCTTGAGGATGTGGACTACGCGGCCGACGAGAACTTCAAGCGGCTGGAGGGGGAAGCCTTCGACCCGTACTTCTACCGCTCGGGCGAGGAGGTGGAGCCGGGCGTGTACGTGGTGGAAGACGACGTCTTCGTCGACCGGGAGGTGCCGCCTGCCGGTGGGGGGGGAGAGTGGGTGGAGTTCGGGCTTGGGCGCGTGCGCTACCGGGTGCGGGCGCCGGGGGGCGAGGCGGACGTGTGGCTGATCCGCCTGACCTCGGGGCCGGACGTGGCGGGCGACGCCTACCTCGTGCTGACGCGGCGCCCGGGACTGCTGGAGAGCCTGCGCGCGCTGATGGGTGGGCGGCGGGCGCGGGTGCGGGAGGCGGAGGCGGTGGCGGAGCGGCTCTGACCGCCGGCGGCGTCCGCCCCGTTGGCCGGGGGATGCGCTGGCCCGGGGCAAGGCCGCTCCCTATGATGCGCGCCATGAAGGACTACGGCGGGGAAATGGCCGGGGCGCGTCTGACGCCCTACGAGCTGGTCTTCGGGGGGGGGGACGAGGTCTACGAATCGGAGGTATTTCCCGGGGCGCGGGAGGAGGCACGGGCGCGGGACGTGGATGCGGCCGACCCCGAGCGCTTCGTGCAGCTGAGCGGCGTGGGGGCCGAGCTGCGGGAGCTGCTGGCGGACGATGCGCCGGGAGCAGCGATCGTAGACGCGGGGCACCTGCTCTTCCAGGCGTACCATTTCTGGCAGGCGGGCCGGCGGCTGGTCGTGGTGGAGCCCGGGCTGGCGCGGCGGCTGCTGTCGGATGCTACACGGGTGGGCGAGTGGGAGCTGGTGCCGCCCTTCCCGGCGGGCTACCTGCAACTCCCGGCCAATCTGGTCTGGGCGCGGGTCTCCGACGACTCCACTCCCGAGCCGGTGGACGGGTTCTTCTGGAGCATGTCGGGGCCGGGGGATGCGGCCTCGCCGCCGTATGAGCGGCTGAACGTGCTGCTGGCGCTGGGCCTGCGCCCTGACCGGCCCGGACTGAGCGTGGTGGCGGTGAGCGCACCGGTGCCGACCGGTCCGGGACACTGGGCGGACGCGCGGGCGCGGCCGGCGGGCGCGGGGACCGATTTCGCCAGCACGCTGCCGGGCGGTGAGCTTTCGGGACTCCACTCCCTGGCCAACGAGGCGGAGGTGCTGAAGCTGGCCTCGCTGCTCTTCCACCATGCCGCGGCGCACCCGGAGGCGCTGCTGGAGCCCCGGGCCCCCGCGGAGCCGGCGGGGGCGACGTCGCCCCGACAACCGCCATCGAAGCTGCCCTTCCACCTGCTGCGGGATGCGGCTCCGGGTGGATAGGTACATCGCGGCCCTGGTCCTGGACGACATCGGAACGCTGCTGGAGCTGAACGGAGCGGACCCGTTCCGGGCGGGTGCGTTCCACGCCGCCGCGCGGGCGCTGGAGCGGGCGGAGGCGGAGCTGGAGCAGCTGGTCGGTTCCGGGGCACTGCGGCGGCTCCCGGGCGTGGGGGCGACGAGCGCGCGAGTGGTGGAGGAGCTGCTGCGCACGGGCGGGTCCACGCTGCACGCCGAGCTGCGGGAGCGTACCCCGCCGGGAATGGTCGAGATGCTGGCCGTGCCGGGGCTGGGGCCGCGGCGCATCCACCTGCTGCACGAGGCACTCGACATCGAGACGCTGGAGGAGCTGGAGTCGGCGGCGCAGGCGGGGAGGATCGCGGGCGTATCGGGGTTCGGCGTGAGGACGCAGCAGAAGATCCGCGAGGGCGTGGCCTTCATGCGCTCCAGCGTCGGACGGCGGCGGCAGCCGGAGGCGTTCCAGGCTGCGGGGCGGCTGCTCGGCTTCCTGGAAGGACTGCCGGAGGTGTCGGAGGCACGCCTGGCGGGGGAGCTACGCCGGCGCCTGGAGACGGTGGGTGCCGTGGAGCTGGTCGTGGCGACGAAGGCCCCCGCGGCGGTGATCGACGCCTTCCTCTCCCTGCCGGGCATCGTCCGGAGTGCGCGGCAGGGCGACGCCGTGGCGTCCGCCAGCTACGCGGACGGCCTGCCGCTGCGGGTCAGCTGCGTGGTCCCGGAGGGCTTCGTGGCGGCGTGGGTGCTGGCCACGGGGTCGGAGGCGCACGTGGCGGGGCTGGCCGCCCGCGCGGAGGCGGCCGGGCTGCGCCTGAGCGCCGACGGGCTCTGGCGGGATGGGCGGCGGGTGCGGCTGAAGGACGAGGGCGCCCTTTACCAGCGTCTCGGCCTCTCGCTGGTGCCGCCGGAGCTGCGGGAAGCGGAGGGGGAGCTGGAGGCGGCGGCGCAAGGACCGCTGCCGCCGCTGGTGGACTACGCCGACCTGCGCGGCTGCTTCCACTGCCACACGAGCGCGAGCGACGGCAAGGCGACGCTGGAGGAGATGGCGGGGGCGGCGCTCGATCGCGGCTGGGCGTACCTGGGCATCGCGGACCACTCGCAGGCGGCGTCGTACGCGGGCGGGCTGACGCCGGCGCAGGTGCGGGAGCAGCATGCCGCCATCGATGCCTGGAACCGGAAGCACGGCGAGGAGCTGTGGCTCTTCAAGGGCATCGAGGCCGACATCCTGTCCGACGGGCGCGTGGACTATGCGGGCGAGGACGACGACCTGCTGGCCAGCTTCGACTACGTGGTGGCGTCCATCCATTCGGGCTTCGGGCAGGGTGAGGCGGAGCAGACGACGAGAGTCCGGCGGGCGCTGGCGGACCCGCACGTGACCTTCCTGGGCCATCCCACGGGCCGGCTGCTGCTCTCGCGAGATGGGATCCGGCTGGACCTGGCGGCGGTGATCGAGGAGGCGGCGCGGCAGCGCGTGGACATCGAGATCAACGCCAACCCGCGGCGGCTGGAGCTGGACTGGCGCTGGTGGCGCCTCGCCGCCTCCCTGGGCGTGCGCACCGCGATCAATCCCGACGCGCACTCACCTGCCGGGCTGGGGGATGTCGCGTACGGCGTGGGGGTGGCGAGGAAGGGCGGGCTCGGGGTGGCGGAGGTCGTCAACGCCTGGGGGCTGGAGGAGGTGCGGAGGTACTTCGGCCGGCGAGGCTGAGGCTGAGGCTGAGGCTGGGGGAACTGCGAAAGGCAACGGCAAATCGTGAAGCGGAAACCGAGCACGAGAACGAGCACGAGATCGAGCATGAGCGGGAAGGGGAAAGGCAAGCGGGGCGCCGGTCGTCGGAAGCCCCAGCCTCAGCCCCAGCCTCAGCCTCAGGTCGTGTCGGAGATCGTGGAGCGGCTGAAGGGGGAGTACCCGGAGGCGAGGTGCTCGCTGGAGCATGTGGACCCGTACCAGCTGCTGGTGGCGACGATCCTGTCGGCGCAGTGCACGGACGAGCGGGTGAACCTGGTGACGCCGGCGCTGTTCCGGCGCTATCCGGACGCGGAGTCGCTGGCGGAGGGGCGGCCGGAAGAGGTGGAGGAGCTGATCCGCTCGACGGGGTTCTTCCGCAACAAGACGAAGAGCCTGCTGGGGATGGCCGGGGCGGTAGTGGAGCGGCACGGCGGTCGGGTCCCGGAGACGATGGAGGAGCTGACGTCGCTGCCGGGAGTGGGCCGGAAGACGGCGAACGTGGTGCTGGGGAATGCGTTCCACCAGAGCGTGGGCGTGGTGGTGGACACGCACGTGCGCCGGCTGTCGCAGCGCCTGGATCTGACGGCGAGCGACGATCCGGAAGTGATCGAGCAGGATCTGATGAAAGTGGTGCCGCAGGAGGACTGGACGGACGTGTCGCACCTGCTGATCTACCACGGGCGCGCCGTGTGCAAGGCGCAGAAGCCGCGCTGCGGCGACTGCGTGCTGAGCGACCTGTGCCCGTCGGCGTTCGCCGTCTGACCGGGGGGGCCAACTGGCTCACGCAGTGCTCGTTCGATCCGCCCATGCTGGTGCTGGCGGTGGACAACGAGGCGCATTCGCTGGATCTGATCCCGGAGTCGGGCGCGTTCAGCGTGAACTTCTTCGCCTCGGGGCAGCGGCGGCAGGCCGGTCGGCTGGCGCGGCCGGCGTCGCGGGCACCGGACAAGCTGGGCGAGTTCGAGCAGCGGGACGGCGAGACCGGGGCGCCGCTGCTGACGGGACTGCTCGGCTACCTGGAATGCCGGGTGGCGGGGGAGTGCCCGGCGGGTGACCACACCGTGCTGGTCGCCGCCATCGTCGCCGCGGGCCTGTTCGCCGCCGACGCCCCGCTGGAGATCCACCAGGCGGGCTTCAACTACGCGGGGTAGGACAGCGCCAGCCGGGCGGGGCTTCGGGCCGCGCCCGGAGCCACGGCCGGAGGGAGGGTCGTATGCCGCAGGAGCCCATGCCCACGCTGGCCGGATCGCGCAGCCCGTTCCTGCGGCACGGCGCCGGGCAGCCGGTGAGCTGGCTGCCGTGGTGCGAGGAGGCGTTCGAGCGGGCGCGGCGGGAGATGCGGCCGGTGCTGCTGGACATCGGCGCGGTGTGGTGCCACTGGTGCCACGTGATGGACCGCGAGAGCTACCAGGACGCGGAGACCGCGCGGCTGATCAACGAGACGTTCATACCGGTGAAGGTGGACCGGGACGAGCGGCCGGACGTGGACGCGCGCTACCAGCGCGCGGTGCAGGCGGTTTCGGGCGAGGGCGGCTGGCCGCTGACCGCGTTCCTGACGCCGGAGGGTGAGGTGTTCTACGGCGGCACCTACTTCCCGCCGGTGGAAGGAACGGGTCGGCCGTCGTTCCAGCGGGTGCTGCGGGAGGTCGCGCGTGTGTGGGCGGGCGAACGCGACCGGGCACTGGAGATGGCGCGGCAGCTGCGGGAGCGGGTTTCGGCCCACGAGCAGGCCGAGAGCCAGCCGGGCGAGATCTCCGGGCGCATGGTGGAGGAGGCGGCGGAGGACTTCGCGCACACGTTCGACTTCCGCTGGGGCGGCTTCGGGCGCTCGCCCAAGTTCCCCAACGCCGGGGCCATGCTGCTGCTGCTGGACCTGCACCTGGACGCACCCGCCGGCGCCGACCCCTGGGCGCTGCGGATCGTGAGCGAGACGCTGGCCCGGATGGGGCGGGGCGGGATCCGCGACCAGCTGGGCGGCGGCTTCCACCGCTACGCCACCGACGCGCGCTGGATGATCCCCCATTTCGAGAAGATGGCCTACGACAACGGGCCGCTGCTGCAGGCGTACGCCCGGGCCGCGGCGGTCACGGGCGAGCCGCTGCTGCGGGAGGTGGCGGACGGCATCGTCGCCTACTACGAGGACGTGGCGGGGGCGCTGCTGGAGCGCGGCGGCTTCCCGGCGTCACAGGACGCGGACATCGGCGAGGCCGACGACGGCGACTACTGGACGTGGACGGAGGAGGAGGTCGCCGCCGCGGTGGGCGACGAGGCGGCCGCCCGGGCGGCGGTGCTGCGCTTCGGGATCGCCGAGTCCGCGGCCGCCATGCCGCACCAGGGCATGCGGCACGTGCTGCACCTGGCGCGGGAGCTGGACGAGGTCGCGGCGACGCTGGGCGTGGGCACCGACAAGGCCGTCGCGCTGCTGGAGCGCGCCACCGGGCGGATGAAGCAGGCGCGCGACCGGCGCCCGCGCCCGCTGGTGGACGAAACGGTCTACACCGGCTGGAGCTCGCTGGTGGCGTCCGGCTTCCTGGCGGCGGGGCGCCATCTCGGCCACGAGCGGGCAGCGGCGACCGCTCTGCGGGCGCTGGAGCGGATCTGGGAGGAGGGGTTCGACGTCGAGGACGGCGTCGTCCACCGCCTGGGGGACCACGAGGGAGCGTTCCTCGAGGACCAGGCCGCCTTCGCCGTCGCGCTGCTGGATGCCTTCGAGCTGACGCAGCAGGCGCCGTGGCTGGAGCGCGCGCGGGCGGTCGTGGGCGTGATGTTGGCGCGCTTCCGCGACGAGGAGGGCGCGTTCCAGGACCGGCCGCGGGACGAGCCGGCGGCAGCGCGGGTCCTGGCCCAGCTTCACCGGCCGATTGCCGACGCGCCCTCACCCGCGGGCAACGCGGTCGCCGCGCTGGCGCTGTTGCGGCTGGCCGCGCTGACGCACGAGACCGACCTGGCCGACCAGGCGGCGGTGGTGCTTTCCGTGTTCGCGGGGTCGGCGCCCCGCATGGCGACGTCGTGCGCCACCTACTTCCGGGCGGTGGACTGGGCCACGCGGCCGGTCACGACCTGCGTGGTCGTGGGCGAAGCGGGCGAGGCGGGCACGGATGCGCTGCTGGCGGCGGCCCTCTCGAGCTGCCGCCCCCGGCTGGCCGTGCGCCGCTTCGCGCCGGGGGCCGTGGCGGCCGGGGAGCTGCCGCCCGAGCTGGCGGCTATGGTCACAGGTGAGTCGCCGCGCGCCTACGTGTGCGTGGGAACGAGCTGCCTTGCGCCCATGGGCGAGGCCGGGGCGCTGGACAGGGTCCTGGCGGCGGAGAGCTGAAGCGCGGACGGGCGCGGCCCGCCCTTCAAGCGGATGCGGGCCGGGCCGGACAGGCGAGAGCCTCGTCATGAAGGTCAGCGCCGACGGCCGTTCCGCTACCGGCGTGCTCGGCATCGCATACCAAGTCTCCGTCACACGCTAGCCTCCCGCCACCCCTGACGCGCGGACGGCTGCCCGCACGGCAGCCGTCCGCGTCCCGCCCGGCACGCAGGCGCCAGCACTCCGGCGCGGGGCGTCAACGGCTGGGACGCTTCAGAATTCCACCACCAGAACCAGGTCCTGCCCGGCCGGGAACGGCACGCGCAGCGTGCGCGTCGCGGCCTCGAACGCGGGCGTCACCGCCTCGCCGCCGAGCGTGACGCGGCGCGGCGCCCGGAGCAGATGGACGTCCACGTCGCCGGCGAGGGAAAGCGGCGGGGCGCTCAGGCGAAGGCGATCCGGCGCGGTGGCCAGGGTGATGGGCTTCTCGCGGTCGCCATCGGCGGCATCGAGGTAGAGGAAGCGGGTCCGGCCGACCGCGACTGCCGGGTAGGCGTGGATGGTGAGCCGGGGGGCGCCGCCGAAGGCCGGGGTCCAGCCGCGCCGGCTGCCGGCGAAGACGTCGCCCGTCACGTAGATGGAGCCGGCCCGCACGAAGACCGGGATGCGCTCGAGCGGGGCGGCCACCGTGAGCCGGCGCCCGCCCTCGAGCGTATGCGTGGGGTGCGCCAGGTCGTACCAGCGCCCGCGGGGCAGGTACACGGAGCGGCTCTCCCCCGGCGCGACGACGGGCGCCACCAGGAAGATCCCACCCAGCAGGAACTCGTCGGCAATCGTGTAGGTGGCGGTGTCGCGCGGGAAGGCGTAGGCGAGCGGCTGCATGAGCACGCCCGTGTGCGCGGAGGTGTTGGCCAGGGAGTAGAGCGTGGGCAGCATGCGCATGCGCTGCGCGGTGGCGTCGCGGAAGATGGCCTGCAGCCGCGGCGAGTACTTCCAGGGCGGGCGGTCCTCGCCCGAGCCGCCGGCGCCGTCCAGCTTGACCTCGAACAGTCCGCTCCAGCTGCCGAGCTCCAGCCAGCGGGCGTAGAGGTCCTCAGGGATGCGGCCGACGCCGAGGTAGCCGCCGACGTCGCTGCCCCAGACGGGGAATCCCATGAAGCCGCAGCGGATGCCGTTGGCCAGGTTGGCGGCCATGCCCGCCCAGGTCGAGCGGGAATCGCCGCCCCAGACGGCGGAGAGGTAGGGCTGGGTCCGGTGGTAGGCGCCGCGGGCGAAGTTGAACTCGTCGGCGCCCCAGGCCCGTTTCAGCATGTCGTCGGAGACGCGGGCGTAGAGGTAGAGGTAGCGATTGCGCTGGGCCTCGGCGGGGGTGCTGTCGGCCCAGCGCTGGTAGAGCGGGTAGTACTCGTCGGCGCGGTCCATCTTGTGGCCGCGCACGCCGAAGGCGTACTGGCCGGTGCTGACGCGGCGCTGGAACTCCGCGACCGCGGCGGCGTTGCTCAGGTCGAAGTAGCCGACGTAGTTGCGAAAGAGGCCCGGGAAGGAGTCGTCGGCCGAGAAGACGGCGGGCGCGATCCAGGTCATCAGCTCGACGCCGTAGGTCTCGCGCAGGGTGCGGACCCAGATTTCCGGATGCGGAAAGAGATCGTTGAAGTCCATGGCCGACCAGCCGGAGTTGCCGCGGCTGTAGGGCCGGTCGATCCAGAGGGCCGTGATGGGAATCTTCAGGTCGCGGAAGCGGGCGACGTCGTCCAGCACCTCCCGGCTGCCGCCGCGATTCTCGTCCCTCCAGACCACGGGGCCCAGGGCCCACATGGGCAGGTGCTTGGGCGCTCCGATCACGGCGAAATAGGCCTGGTGGATGGCCGAGCCGTCCGGGCCGTGGAACAGGTACCAGTCGAGGGTGCCGGTCTCGTGGTAGATCTGCGTGCGGCCGCCGACGCCGAAGGTGTAGCGCCCGCGGGCGAAGGTGTCGAAGAAGCTGCCGTATCCGAGACTGCTCATGTAGAAGGCGGAGGCGGCGTCGGCGAAGTTCTCCATGAGCCGCGAGGACTGCCCCTCGATGTCCAGCGGCACGACCTGCCCGCGCAGGTCGGGGCTGCGGCGGTTATCGGGGTAGAGCCACTCGATGAGCCCGAAGGCGTGGTCGCCCAGGTCGTCCATGTCGATGGCCAGGTGGCGCGCCCAGGGGGCAGCCCCGTGGATGCGGATGCCGCCCGCCACGGGCGTGATCTCGACCGTCGCGGTCAGGGGCCGGTCCGCGCCGTCGCCGTTGGGGTTGGTCGCCTGGCCGCTCGGGGCATCCGCCGAGGAGGGATAGAGCAGCTCGAGGGTGAGCCGGTCGGGCGTGCTGGCGCCGACGCTCACGCGAGCGGGGTCGAGCAGCCCGAAGCGGATCACGGCCCCGCGGATGAGCGTGCGCTGGGTCGTGGAGATGGTGAGCCGGCCGTCGCGGAGAAGCACGTTCAGGCCGCCGCCGCTCCACTGCTGGGCCCGGGCGGGCTGCGCCACGGCGGAAGCGAAGAGGGCGAGGGCCAGCAGCCGCAGGAGTCGCATCGTCGCCTCGATTCGTGCTGGAAACGGCAGGTGTCGGAGGAATATCGGGGTGGGCTCTGGCAGGACGCAATCGCGAACGTGGTCGCCCCCGCCTCTCCCGCCGGGAGGGGAAGGCGCGTATGCTCCGGGCGGTGAAGGCCATTGACCCGGGAGAGCGGAGGACCGACCGTGCCCACGCGAGAGGAAGCCCTGGCGCTGATGCAGGAGTGGGTGGACAACATCGGCCTGCGCAACCACATGAAATCGGTGGAGGCGGCGTGCCGCTGGTACGCGCGCAAAGGGGGCGCGGACGAGGAGGTCTGGGGACTGGCGGGGCTGCTGCACGACCTGGACTGGGAGAAGTACCCGGAGGAACACCCGCTGCGGGCGGTGGAGGCGCTGCGGCAACGGGGCTACCCCGAGGAGGTGCTGCACGCGATCCTGGCGCACCGGGAGCATTTCACGCACGTGGTGCCGGAGACGGCGCTGGACCGGACGCTGCTGGCCTGCGACGAGCTGACGGGCCTCATCAACGCCACGGCGCTGGTGCGCCCCACCCGGATCTCGGACCTGGAGCCCAAGTCGGTGAAGAAGAAGATGAAGGACCCGGCGTTCGCGGCGGGGGTGGACCGGGAGGAAGTGCGGCGGGGGAGCGAGCTGCTGGGGATCGAGCTGGACGAGCACATCCGCAACGTGATCGAGGCGATGAAGGGGATCGCGCCGGAGCTGGGGCTGGT
>JADGQX010000037.1 GCA_017881445.1 Gemmatimonadota bacterium
TGGACGGAGCTGCACGTGCGGGACATCGCCTCCGGCAAGGACCTGCCCGATCGCCTGCAGTGGGTGAAGTTCTCCGGGCAGTCCTGGTCCAGGGACGGGCGGGGCTTCGTCTATGCCCGCTACCCTGCTCCCGTGGCCGCGGAGCAGATGCGCGCCGCCAACGAGAACCACCAGATCTGGTACCACCGCGCGGGCACGCCCCAGTCCGAGGATGTGCGGGTCTATGCGCGCCCCGACAAGCCCAAGTGGCTGGTGGGCGGCGAGATCACCGACGACGGCCGCTACCTCGTCATCGGCACTCGGGAAGGCTCCTCGGGCAAGAACCGGGTCTACGTCCTCGACCTGAAGAGCGCGAGCAAGCCGGAGTTCGGCGGCCAGCCGGTGCCGCTCTTCGACGCCAACGACGCCACCTATGACGTGGTCGGCAACGACGGCCCCGTCTTCTACGTGCGCACCAACAAGGACGCGCCGAAGTTCCGCGTCATCGCCGTGACGCTGAGCACGCCCGGCCCGGAGTCCTGGAAGACGGTGGTGCCCGAGGGCGCGGACGCGCTCGAGGCCCTGGACCTGCTCGGCAACCGTTTCGTCGCCTCCTACCTCCACGATGCCCACTCGGTGGTGAAGCTCTTCACCGTGGCTGGCCGGCCCGCGGGCGAGATCCCGCTGCCCGCCGTGGGCACGGTCACGCAGCTGCGCGGCCGGCGCGTGGACTCCCAGATCTTCTACGGCTTCACCTCCTTCCTCTACCCGCCCACCGTCTTCCGCTACGACGTCAGGACGGGGAAGAACGAGGTGTTCCGGTCGCCCAAGGTCGATTTCGACCCCTCGGCGTACGAGACGAAGGAGGTCTTCTACCCGTCGAAGGACGGCACCCGGGTGCCGATGTTCCTGACCTACCGCAAGGGCATCAAGCTCGACGGCCAGAACCCGACCCTGGTCTACGCATACGGCGGCTTCAACATCTCCGTCACCCCCAGCTTCAGCGTGGGCAACCTGGTCTGGCTGGAGCACGGCGGAATCTACGCCCAGCCCAGCCTGCGCGGCGGCGGGGAATACGGCGAGGTGTGGCACCAGGCGGGGATGAAGGAGAAGAAGCAGAACGTGTTCGACGATTTCATCGCCGCCGGGGAGTACCTGATCAAGGAGGGCTACACCTCGACTCCGAAGCTCGCCATCTCCGGCGCCTCCAACGGCGGGCTGCTGGTGGGCGCCGCCCTGACGCAGCGGCCGGACCTCTACGCCGTGGCGCTCCCGGCAGTCGGCGTCATGGACATGCTGCGCTACCACAAGTTCACCATCGGCTGGGCCTGGGCCACGGAATACGGCTCTTCCGACGACCCGGCCGCCTTCAAGTACCTGTACGCCTACTCGCCGCTGCAAAACCTGAAGCCGGGCACCTGCTACCCGGCGACGATGGTCACCACGGCCGACCATGACGACCGCGTCGTCCCCGGCCACTCCTTCAAGTTCGCGGCGACGCTGCAGGCGGATCAGGCGTGCGACAAGCCGACGATCATCCGCGTGGAAACCAAGGCCGGTCACGGCGGCGGCAAGCCCACGTCCAAGCAGATCGAGGAGCTGGCGGACGCGTTCGCCTTCACGTTCCGCAACCTGCACTGAACGCGAGCAGGGAATGACGGCGGAATTCGGGCCCGGGCGAACCAGGGATGTGTCGGGCCCGAACTACACCTCAGCGCTTCTGCGCGAACAGCCAGTCGGTCAGGGCTTTCTCGGAGTAGGCGGCGTCCCAGGAGTTGTGGGCCACGCCGCGATACTCGGTGTAGCGCACGGGGGCGCCGGCGCGGCGGAAGGCTTCGACCAGGGTGCGGGACTCGCCCACGGGGATGACGCCGTCGGCGTCGCCGTGGAAGATCCAGGTGGGGAGTTCGCGCAGGATGCGGGCGGCGGCGGCGTGGGGGTCGGCGGCGGGCGGCCGGTCGGAAGAGGCATCGTCGCCGGCGGCCCGGGCGAGGGCGGAGGGCGGGGCATCGAGACCACCGCAGATGGGGACCAGGGCGGCGAAGCGCTCGGGGTTCTCCAGGGCCAGGCGCCAGCTGCCATACGCGCCCATGGAGATGCCGCTCAGGTACTGGCGGGCGGGGTCACCGGCGAGCTGGAGCAGGGCGTCGTCCAGGGCGGCGAGTGCCCGGCGCAGCATGGGGCCGCGCCAGCCGAAGCCGTCGCGAGCCTGGGGAAAGACGACGACGGCGGGCCAGCGGCCGGGATCCTCCAGGAGCGCGGGACCGAGGCCGACCGTGGTCGGGCGGACCCCGTCGTCTCCCCGCTCCCTGGCCCCGTGCAGGAACAGGATGACGGGCCAGCTGTGCCCGGGCGACCAGCCGGGGGGAAGCCAGGCCTGCCAGGCGCAGGCGCCGCCCGCTAGTTCGAGGGTCCGGGGCTGGAATCCGCCGTCCACCCGTCCCCCGCCTCCTCGAGGATGCGCTCGACCCGCTCCCGGGCGACATGGAGCACGCCGCCGAAGCACTGCACCACCTCCGCCTCCCGGGCGTGCAGCTCACCGTCGCTGCGCGAGACCAGGGCGGCCCCGCGCAGGATCTGCTCCTTGCCGTTCTCGTTCAGGTAGCCGAGCACGCGGGCCAGGAATCGAGCGGCGCTCATGGGTGCCTGGGCGGCGTCGCGCACCTCGGCCAGCACGTCGTCGCGGGAGAGCACCTTCCCCGTCACCGCCTCGAAGATCTCCTGCACGGTGCGGATCTCGGGCTCGCGGACGACGCCGTCGGCAGCCACCATGAGCGAGAGGATGCGCCGCAGCGCCCTCTGGTACTCGCCCATGGCCAGGGGCGTTTGGCCGCCGGCGTCGTAGGCCAGCACCTCGAGTCGGAAGGTCGAGTGGCAGCCCTCGCACTCCACGTGCTCGCCGTAGCTACCGGCCGGAAGCACGGCGCCGAGCAGGCGCAGCCGCCGCGCCACCCGCGTGCGGCGGTAGCGGCGGCGCGCCAGGCATTCGGGGCAATCGAACTCGCCGCGGCCGACCCGCTCGGGGCTGGAGGCGGCGCCGAAAAGGATGCTGGGCATGTGGCCTGTCACTCCGGGGTATCGGAAACGCTCGGGCGCTTGTCAAATGTAGCAGTTTCCCCACTCCGGAGGGAGCATCGTCGCCTTCTCCGTTCATCGACGGCAAAACCGGAACGCCGGATGCCGCACCGGAATTGGGGGCAGGAACTCAGACTGGGAGGGAGCCGTGGCGCGTGGGAAGATCTACGAGGACATCACCGGGACGATCGGCGGGACGCCGCTCATCTATCTGCGCAAGCTGGCGGAGGGACTGCCGGCGCGCATCGCCGTCAAGCACGAGGGCTTCAACCCCTACAACTCGGTGAAGGACCGCATCGGGCTGGCCATGCTGGACGACGCCATCCAACGGGGGAAGCTGAAGCCGGGCATGATCCTGGTCGAGCCCACCAGCGGCAACACCGGCATCGGCCTCGCCTTCGCCGCCGTCGCCCGGGGCTACCGCTGCATCCTCACCATGCCCGACACCATGACCATCGAGCGCCGCGACATGCTCAAGGCGCTGGGCTGCGTCGTGGTCCTGACCCCCGGCGCACAGGGGATCACGGCCGCGATCAACAAGGCGAAGGAGATCGCCCAGCGCCTGGGCGAGCACGCCTTCATTCCGGGGCAGTTCACCAACCCCGCCAACCCGGACATCCACTACCGCACGACCGGGCCGGAGATCTGGGAGGACACGGCCGGCGCCGTGGACATCTTCGTCTCGGGCATCGGCACGGGCGGCACCATCACCGGCGCCGGCCGCTACCTGCGGGAGAAGAAGCCGGGCATCCACATCGTGGCCGTGGAGCCGAACGAGAGCCCGGTGCTCTCGGGCGGCTCGCCCGGCCCCCACAAGCAGCAGGGCATCGGCACCGGCTTCGTGCCCGAGGTGCTCGACACCCGGGTCTTCGACGAGGTGATCCGCTGCAGCAACGAGGACGCCTTTGCCACCGCCCGGCGACTGGCGCGGGAGGAGGCCATCTTCGCCGGCATCTCCTCGGGCTCCGCCACCTGGGCCGCGCTGCAGGTGGCGGCCCGGCCCGAGAACGAGGGCAAGCTCATCGTCTCGATCGTGTGCGACTTCGGCGAGCGCTACCTCTCCAGCCCGGTCTACCGCGAGCTGCCCGCGGCGCAGCTGCCGCCGGAGCTGGAGGGACTGGAGGGCGTATACTGACGGATAGCGGATAGCGGATAGCGGACAGCGGGAGGGGCCGGGCGGCGGAAGCTGCCCGGCCCCTCGAGCGTGCGGCGCTCGGCGGGCCGGGGCCGGAAGCGTCTACTTGCGGTCAGGCGGCGGCGCCGGGTCGGACGCACCCGTGTCCAGGACCACGAGCCAGCGGCCATCGCCGGCGCGGCGCCAGATGGTGACGTAGTGGCCGGTGCGCACGACCTGGTCGCTGCCATCCGCGGCGCGGCGGTGGGTCTGGGAGCGGCCCACGGTCCAGCCGTGGGTGCCGTCGAAGGCTCCGGCGTCGGTCGGGTCCCAGGTGAGTCGCAGCGCCGGGTCCGCGAAGATGGCGGCGTCGGAGACGCGGATGGCCGCGAAGCCCCGCACCGGGTCCTGCATGCGGCCCAGCCGCACTGCGTCGGGCGCGATGAACTCCATCCAGCCGTCCAGACCCCGGGCGGCGGTTGCCGCCGCGAAGGCGCGATCCGCGGCCATGAGCTGCGCCGCCAGGTCGCCCGCCGGCGTGGGCGCGGAGGCGGTCGCCCGCACGCAGCCCAGCACCAGGTCGCACACCAGCGCGAGGACGGCCATGCCGGCCGCGACCCGCGCTCCACCGCCTCGCTCCAGGCGCATCCTCATCCGCTCCTCCGCCGCCGTTGGGGGCGCCCCGTGATAAATGGGCGCTGGGTCGCTAAGCTACTGAAGGTGAAGGTGAAGGTGAAGGTGGAGGAAAGGCGAAGGCGCAGGCGAAGACGAAGGGCCATCCAGTGAACGAGGAGCCGCACCCATGCAGATGAAGCCGCCGCGGGCATTGCTCGCCCTCGCCCTCCCCGCCGCGCTCGCGGGCGTGGCGCTGGGCGCTCCCGCCGCCCGCGCCCAGGCCGTGGGCGACGCCATGCAGACCGCCATAGCCCGCGCCGACAGTGCCGTGGCCAAGGCCGTGGCCGACAACATGACGGGCGGCGCGGTGCTGCTGGTGGCGCGCGACGGCAAGGTGATCCACCGCAAGGCCTTCGGCTGGGCGCAGCGCTACGATTACGCGCTGAGGCCGCTGCCCGACCCCGTCGCCATGCACGACACCACCGCCTTCGACATGGCGTCCGTCACCAAGCCCCTGGCCACGACCCTGGCCGTGATGCGCCTGGTGGACCAGGGCAAGGTGAAGCTGGACGCCCCACTCTACACCTACCTGCCACGCTTCCGCGGCCCGCACCTGGACAGCATCACGCCACGGCTGCTGCTGCAGCACGCCGCCGGGCTGAACGAGTGGCAGCCCATCTACTACCACGCCTCCAACGCCCGCGACGCCTACCACGTGATCCGGGATCTGCCGCTGAAATACGGCGTGGGGCAGGGCCGCCACTACAGCGACCTGGGCTTCATGCTGCTGGGCTACATGACCACGTACATCACCGGGGTGCCCATCGACCAGTACGTGCGCGCCGAGTTCTACCGGCCGCTGGGGCTGCGCCGCACGATGTTCCTGCCCAAGTCCAACGGGCTGCGCGACATCGCCGCCACGGACCAGGGCAACCCCTACGAGCGCCACATGGTCTACGACAGCGCCTTCGGCGACTACTACGCCGGGGACCCCAGGGCCTGGGACGACTGGCGCCGCTACACGCTGGTAGGCGAGGTGGACGACGGCAACGCCTGGTACGCCAACGAGGGCGTAGCCGGGCACGCGGGGCTCTTCTCCACCGCGGACGACCTGAACGTGCTGCTGCAGCTGCTGCTGAACCGCGGGGTTTACGGCGGCAAGCGCTACCTCAAGGCCGCCACCGTGGACACCTTCCTCACTCGCGACAGGTTCGACAACGCGCTGGGCTGGCCCGTACCGAGGGAACTGCCGGTCGGCTCCTTCGCGCATACCGGCTTCACCGGCACCTACGTGCTGGGCGTGCCCAGGGCCGGCCTGGCCGTCGTGCTCCTGGCCAACCGGGAGAACGTGGGCACCGACGCCCGCGGCTACTATCCCGACCTGCAGCCGCTGCGGGGCTTCGTCGGCCGGGTGCTGACCGAGGCGGCGCTCTCGCGGGCGACGCCTTCGCCCGCGGGATCGGGCGCGCCGTGAGCGCGGGCGCGGCCCGCGGTCCGGCGCGCGGGGCCGGGGCGGCGCGCACCACCGTCCGTCCCGCCCGGGCGGCCGAGGCGGCGCTCGTGGCCGCCCTTGGCGCCCGGACCTTCCGTGAGGCCTACGGCAAGCACACGCCCGAGGCCGACCTCGAGGCGTACATCGCCTCGACCTACAGCGCCCGCGCCCAGGCGCTGGAGCTGGTGGCGCCGGACCAGGCCTGCTTCCTCGCCCGGCGGGCGCGCGAGCCCATCGGCTTCGCGCTCCTGGGCAGCGACGAGCCGGCGCCGGCCTGCGTGCCTGCCCGCGACGCCGCCATCCAGCTCAAGCGGATCTACGTCGTCCAGGACGCCTGGGGCAGCGGTGCCGGCAGCCTGCTGCTGGAGGCCTGCATGGCCGAAGCCCGCGCCCGCGGCTTCGAGACCCTCTGGCTCACGGCCTGGTCCGAGAACCACCGCGCCCTGGCCTTCTATGGTCGCCACCGCTTCGTGCGGGTGGGCACCCACCCCTTCCGTCTCGGCTCGCTGACCTTCCTCGACCCGGTGCTTGCCCGGCCGGTCTGAGGGGGCGCCGACTCCCGGCCGAATCGGCCGATCCAGATGCGGGGATTATCCTTGGCTGCGTCTCGTCCCCTGACGAAATCCTCCGGACGGAACGTGGGGGAAACCCCCTCTACAGTCGGTTGACGGCCACGTTTATCGTCCGCAGGAGACGCGGAAGGACGCGGGCGCCGAGGTGTCGCGGCGCGCCCCGGGGCCGGGGCCCATTGCGGGCGAGGACGCCCGACGCGACATCGCCCCACCAGGATTCACTCTCCTTCCCGCGTCCTGGATTTCCCACCGCACGAGCACGGGCCGCGTCCGGATGGGCGGCGCCCGAAGGACCCGGGACTCCGAGCGGAAAATGGACCGCAAGCCTGCCCTGGCGCGCTGGCAAGGGCGAGCACTCGCCGCCATTCCTCTCCTCTGCACGGTGCTGGTGGCCATCGCCACGCTCGCCGTGCTGGCGCATGCGACGGCGAACGCCCGGCATCGGGCCGGGCTGGCCGCGTGGGCGACGGCCGGTGCGGGCGACCTGGGGCCCGTGGTCGCGGTCGTGCTGCTGGGCGCCCTGGCCAATGTCATCGCGCTGCTGCTCTGCGTCCGGGCGCGGACGCGGGGCGTCGCCTCCGAAGCGGTGGCCCTGGAGCGGCTCGACCGGCAGCGGGGGCAGCTCGAGCAGCAGGTGGCCGAGATCGAGTCCATGGACGAGGCGCTGGTCGAGCGGACGGAGCTGGCCGAACGCGAGCGGGAGCTGGCGGAGGCGGCGCGCCGCCGGACGGATGAGATCCTCGAGAGCATCTCGGACGCCTTCTTCGCCGTGGACGACGACTGGTGCGTGCAATACGTGAACACGCAGGCGGAAGCGCTCTTCTGCGCCCGCCGTCATGAGATCGTGGGCCGCTCCGTGTGGCAGGCCTTCCCGCGACTGCCGGGAACGGCGCTGGAGCGGGCCCTGCACCGGGCCGCTCGAGAGCGGGAGCTGGTGCGCTTCGAGGAATACTACCGCGGCGGCTTCTACGCCGTGGCCGTGTATCCCTCGGCCAGCGGCCTCTCCGTCTTCCTGCATGACGTGACCGAGACGCGCGCCGCCGAGGCCCGCTTCCGCGCCATCGCGGAAGCCATGCCGCACATGGTGTTTTCCGCCGGCCGCGACGGCCACTTCGACTACTGCAACGAGCGCTTCCTCGCCTACACCGGTCATCCGCGGGACTTTGCCGGGGACGGCGGCTGGGCATTCGTGCACCCCGAGGATGCGCCGGCCGCGAAGGCGGCGTGGCAGGAGGCGCTGGCCGTCGGCCAGCCCATGGAGCTACGAGTGCGGCTCGCCAACGCGGCCGACGGGAGCTACCGCTGGTTCCTGGTGCGGGCGGTCCCGGTCCGGGGACGCGACGGCGCTGCCATCCGCTGGGTCGGCACCTGCACCGACGTGCACGAGTACCATTCCCGCTCCACCCTCGTGCACGGCCTCTACGAGTTCGCCCTGGCGCTTTCCGGCGCCGACACCGTGGAGCAGGTCGCGGGGGTCGCTTGCGACTGGGGGCGGCGCGTCCTGGGCGCCGATCACGCCCTGGTGGCCCTGCTGACGGCCGATGGCCAGGCGCTGGCGCCCGTCGCCGGCATTGGCGTCGGCGAGCGGTTCCTGGCCGAGGCCACCATCCCGCTGGACGCTCCGGGAGCGATCTGCGCGGCGGCCCGCACGGGCGCGGTGCTGTGGGCGGGCTCGGCCGAGGAGCGGGAGCGGGTCTTCCCCCTGACGCTGGGAATGAGCTTGGAGGGCGTCGCCGGAGCGCCCCTGCGACTGGAGGGGCGGACCCTGGGGGCCTGGAGCCTGGGCTACGACCGGCCGGGGACGCTCACGGGCGAGGAGATCCAGCTGCTGGAGGCGGTCACCGCGCAGTGCGCGCAGGCCATCGAGCGCGCCCGGCTGCACGACTCCGAGCGCAGCGCCCGGGCCGAGGCCGAGCAGGCCAACGCCGCCAAGTCCAAGTTCCTGAGCATCATGTCCCACGACCTGCGCACGCCCCTCAACTCCATCCTGGGCTACACGGAGCTGCTGCAGGGCGGCTTCATCGGGGCACTGGAGCCGAAGCAGGCGGACTACCTCGCCCGCATCCGGGCCAGCACGGAGATGCTGCGCACGCAGATCGAGGAGATCCTGGAGTTCGCGGGCATCGAGGCGGGCCGCACCCGGATCCGTTCGACGGACGTCGCCGTGCCGACCGTCCTCGACCGGGTCGTCGCCATGCTGGAGCCGCTGGCCCGCGCCAGAGACATTGCCCTCGTGCGCGCGCCGGGCGGGCTCGAGCTGGCCGTGTGGGCCGACGAGCACCGGGTGGTGCAGATTCTCATGAACCTGGTCAACAACGCCGCCAAGTTCACGCCCGCCGGCGGTACCATCCGCCTGGCGGCGATGGCGGACGACCAGAGCGTGCACATCGCCGTCGCTGACGACGGTGCCGGCATCCCGGCCGGGGCCCTGGACTCGATCTTCGAGCCCTTCGTCCAGGCGGACCGGCCGCCCGAGCACGGAACCGGCGACGGCGTCGGCCTCGGCCTCGCCATCAGCCGGGAGCTGGCCCGCGCCATGGGCGGCGACGTCGTCGCCCGGGCCGGCGTGCCCACGGGCTCCGTCTTCACCCTGATCCTGCCCCGCGGCCAGGCGCAACCTGGCCGGAATGCCACGCGGCGGATCGCCTAGCGGCCCGCATCGCCTCGACTCGCGCCATCCCTCCATCACTCCAGTCCGCATACTGGCCCGGAGTTCGCACGGGCCGACCGCGGACCCCGTTCGAGTGAGGGAGACGGCGCATGAGATACGCGGAAATCGGTTATCCGGCGGCGCGGACCGCGGCTCCGGCAGTGGAGGCGTTCTTCGCCGCACGCCCGTCCGCGGACGAGCCGGTTGCGCCGGTGCCGGACGCGGCCACGATCGAGGCCATCGTGGATGCCGCCTTCTGGGCCGGCCTGCGCCAGGAGGAGGGACGCTCGCCGCGGATCTCGCTGGCCTACCTGCCGCACTCCCTGGCCGGGGCGCCGCTGACGTTCGCGGAGCCCATTCCGCTGGATCCGGCGGCACTCGCCCGGCTCGCGCCGGCCGTGGAGCAGCCCGGCATGCACCTGGGCGTGTGGCGCCAGGGGGACGAGCTGGTCGTCTGGGGCGCCGCACGCACGATTCCGAGGGGCTGCTTCGTGCTGGAGGTGGTCCAGCCCGGGCTGCTGGTGGTGAAGCACCGCCGCGGGCAGGACGTGGCCAAGTTCCGCAACGTGGCCGTGCTGGACGGCGACCGGATCCGGATGGTGGACGAGGAGGGCGCCAGCCTGCCGGATTGCCCCTCGCTGGTCGAGTCGCTGCTCGGGTTCTATGCGCCCGCGGACTGGGGCGACTCGCTGAACGTGCTGGTCCAGCTGGCCGTGGCCATGCGCGCCCACGGCCGCGGCGGCTCGCTGCTGATCGTCCCGGCGGAGGACGAGGCCTGGCGCGAGTCCATCGTGCGACCGGTCCGCTACGCCGTCTCGCCCCGCTTCTCCGCCCTCGCCAACCTCGTCCGGCGCCAGGCGGAAGGTGCCAGCGCGCCGTCGCAGGACCAGGTCGTGCGCGCCGTCGAGACCATCGCGGGACTCACCGCCGTGGACGGCGCCACCATCCTATCCCAGGACTACGAGCTGCTAGCCTTCGGCGCGAAGATCGAGCGCAAGCGGGGGAGCGACATCGTCGAGCGGGTCACACTGACCGAGCCGGTGATCGGCAACACGCCGATCGTGCTGCCCCCGGCCGAGCTGGGCGGAACCCGCCACCTGTCGGCCGCGCAATTCGTGCACGACCAGCACGGCGCCCTGGTCCTGGTCGCCTCCCAGGACAGCGCCTTCACGGTCTTCGCCTGGTCGCCCTGCGAGGAGATGGTGCACGCGCACCGGGTGGAGGTGCTGCTGCTGTAGGCACGGCGACAAGCTGTGTCCGCAGCTTGTCGAGCTTCGATCTCGTTACCCCGGCAGGCTTCCACTGCTGGTGTCACCAGAGAAGACCGCTTCGAGCGAACGGTCATCGCGAAACTGGGTCTCGGCGATCGTGGCGTTGGGCAGATCCGCGGCAACTTGGGCCATGTTGACGGGCGGCAGAATATACGGCCCGAACGGTCCCCGCGCTGACAACGATGTCAGAGCTTCACGCCCGTACGGGAATAGAAACGCGAGGGCGTTGTAGCGCGCAAAGGCCTTCGCTGGGACAGTTTCTTCTCCTGGAAAGAACATGAAACGCCCCACCATTGTCACGCTAAGGCGTTCTGGAGTCGGCTTCGCTGGGCCCACTCCCAGCGCCAGAAGCACCTCGAATTCACGTGGCCCAAGAACTCGCCAATCCCACGCGATCTTAACTGGGCGCTCCGCTGGCAGATCCGTGGCGTCCGCGTCCTCCACCTGAGCAGTCTGCTCAACCGCGTACAACTTCGTCAGAAGGAATCCCGCCCCCGGGAGTTCGTCGTTTTGGATGCGCTCAGTCATGCGACACCCCTGACCGTCGGTTCGGTCCTCGTGTACTGGAGAACGACGTGCGGCCGACGGTAGAATACCTCGTCCAGCCCGTGGTGCCTGACAGCAGGCATACGCGAACCGCGGAACACAAGAGGCACCTGCTTCACTCGTGCGGCCCCAGGCCAGTGCGCAGCGGACGGCAGCTCAACTCCGTTTTGCTCAGCGAGCGCTCTCGCGGCGTCAGGGAACTGTCGAACGATCCGGAGGAGCGAATCCGTGGACTTGTTCTGGAACACGGTTCCCTTCTCCCACCTCACGACGGTCTTTGCACCAACCCCGAGCAGCTGCTCGAACGCCGCTTGGCTGAGTTCGAACTCCTCGCGAATGCCGCGGATCTCCTCCGGCATGAGGAGTCCCTCCTCCGCACGGATGCGATTGCTGGCTCGACGCTCAATTGCATCCAGTTGCCCAGGCAGAAAGAACTCCTCCCCGCAATCAGTGCAGCGGACGAACTCCTGCTCAACCTCAACCTGGCGCCGGCCGATCTGAAACGGCCGCGTTTCGGTTACAGATGTCACGGCACCGCCGCAGGTGGGGCACCTATCCATTAGGGTTCCTCGTCCAACTTGAATGAGATCACGCATGTCCGGTCGTCCAAGGTCTCCTGGAGCTTCACGTACACCGGCATGGAGTGATGATGCGTCTTGTAGACGTCCTGCCAGAGCCCAGGCCGCTTATCGGCTTCCATCGACTTGCGAAAACTGCGCCGCGTAAGTGCCAACACACACTCAACGATGTCGCTCTCGTCGAAGCAAAGCAGCGCCGCGGTCTCGCCCGCACTGCGCGTCACGACAAGGTCCCCGCGCCGCACCCGTTCTTGCAGCTGGCCGAGGTCATATGTCGGATACCTTTTGGAAGTCATCAGGTTCCGCTTACGGTAGCATCATGCTACCAGGATCGTCAAGGAGCACGGTTTGCCGAGCGCACAGGCGCGGGCGGCTACTCCTCCGCCTCGGCGCCTTCCTGCAGCCCCCGGGCATAGACCCGGAGCGAGTCCCAGCGCTTGAGCTCGACCAGCCCCGCCGGTGCGCCCCGCGGCTTGCGCACATCGGCGGCGCGGCAGACGTGGACCTCGATCTTGCCGCGGGCGTTCTGCGCCTTGGAGTAGTACGCCGCCAGCTGCGCCGCCCGCTCCAGCACCTCCCGTGGCAGCGCGGGCAGGTCGTCCGGGTTGCGCACCACCACGTGGCTGCCCGAGTAGTCCGCCACGTGCAGCCAGAAGTCCGGCGGATCGGCCACGCCAAAGGTCAGCTCGTCGTTGTCCCGCGCCCGCTTGCCCACGAGCACCTCGAAGCCGCCGATCTCCACCGTCCGGTACGCCTTGCCCTTGCTCGCCGCCATGCCGGCTATCCTCGCCCCGTCCCGGGGACCTCGCGCGTCTCGGCGTCGCTGCAGCTGGGGTCCACGTCGTAGCCCAGGTAATGGTAGGCGTGCCAGCGGAGCCGGCCGGTGAGCGAGCGCCCGCTCCAGGCGGTCAAGTACACCCCCTCACCCGAAGTACAGGCGCCGAACCGGACGGTCCGGCCGTCGCCGTCCAGGTCGACCCTGACCCGCCCGCCCGCGAGTCGGGGCGGCCGGGCCGGCGAGACCAGCGCGATGAACAGCCTCATGCTGTCGAGGGGACCGCTCAGCACCCGGAGCGGAACCAGGTCGGCCGTAGCGTCGGCCCAGGGCGCGCACCGCGCCGACCCGGTGGCGGGCTCGGCCAGCCCCAACCGCTGGGGGGTGTCCGGCTGGACCAGCCAGATGCGCGCGCCCGCCGGGAGCGGGCGCTGCGGGGAACGCATGCAGAGCGTACCGGAGCGGTCCACCTGCGCGACCTGGATGTCGATCGCGATCCGCCGGGCCGGCGCAGCAGCGGGCCGCGACTGTCCCGCCACGCCGCCGGCGAACAGCAGCGCCAGCCCCGTCGCGGCGGCCGCCGCGCCCCGCGATCGCATCATCGCGTCGCCTCGCGCCTGGACGGGCGGCTTGCCCCTGCCGCCGTTCCTGCCCCGGGCCGTCGCCGTTACTTGATCTCCCCGATGCCGTGCACGATCTTGCCCACCAGGCCGTACTCCTTGGCATCCTCGGCGCCCAGCCAGAAGTTCCGCCGGGTGTCGTTCTCGATGCGCTCGAGCGGCTGCCCCGTCTCGCGCGAGAAGATCCGGTTGATCCGCTCGCGCATCTTCAGGATCTCGCGTGCCTCGATGTCGATGTCGCTGGCCGTGCCCCCCACCCCGCCGGCCGGCTGGTGCAGCAGGAAGCGCGTATTCGGCAGACAGTAGCGGTCTTCCTTCGGCACGCTGACGTAGATCAGCGCGCCTGCGCTGGCCACCCAGCCCGTGCCGATCATGCGCACCCGGGGCTTGATGAAGCGGATGACGTCGTGGATGGTGTCGCCCGACTCGACGTGTCCGCCCTGCGAGTTGATGAAGATGTCGATGGGGTCCGAGGACTCCATGGAAAGCGCGATCAGCTGGGCGATGACCTGCGACGCCAGCTGCTGGTTGATCTCGCCACTGATGATCAGCGTGCGCGCCTTGAACAGCCGCTCGCGAACGGAATCCGCAAAGGGCGTCGGCTGCTGATCTTTCGGGCGCTCCTCAGGCATGTCCCCCTCCCCTATTCCGGCTCTGGATTCGGTGACCGTGCTGCAGGAGGAATGCTACAGCCTTGGCCTCGAACGGGCGAGAGAGGAGGGCGCATCCGTTCCCTCCGACATGCCCGTGAGCTATTCTTGATGAGAGCAAAGCCCCCCCCTTCGGATAAGGGAACATGCGACGACTGCTGCCATTGCTCGCCGCTGCCTGCCTGGCGGCGCCCGGCGCGCGCCTGCTCGCGCAGACCGCAACCCCCGCACCCGCCTCCACCGCGCTCGGCCTGATCCCCGAGCCGCGCGAGGGCCGGCTGCAGGGCACCGCGCCGCTCGCCGGCGTGACCATCGTTCCCTCGTCGAACGCCGAGGACCGGTTCACCGCGGCGGACCTGGCGGCGGCGCTGGCCGAGCGTGGCGTGAAAGTCGGTGCCGCCGGCGCCGTGCGCGTGCGCCTGCTGCGGGCGGGGACCCCCGCGGCCGCGGCCGTGCTGAAGGCGGCGGGCTACGCCTTCACGCCCGAGATGCGGGACGAGGGCTACGTGCTGGTGGCCGGCCGCGCCCGGGTGGACGT
This sequence comes from Gemmatimonadota bacterium, assembly GCA_017881445.1. Taxonomy (GTDB): domain Bacteria; phylum Gemmatimonadota; class Gemmatimonadetes; order Longimicrobiales; family RSA9; genus JADGQX01. The sequence continues at coordinate 14,476 of JADGQX010000037.1, forward strand.
GGTGGGCGAGACCGGCGCGGGTGTGTTCTACGGCGCCCAGACGCTGAAGCAGCTGGTGGATGGTGAGGGCGCGGCCGCGCAGCTGAAGCTGGGCGCCATCCGCGACTGGCCCGCCATGCGCTGGCGCGGCTGGCAGGACGACATGTCGCGCGGGCCCGTGCCCACCCTGGACTTCGTCAAGAAGCAGATCCGGACCATGGCGGCGTACAAGGTGAACTTCCTGTCGCCCTATTGGGAGCAGACGCTGGCCTACCCGGACCACCCGCTCGTGGCCCCGCCGGGAGGTGCGATCACCGCGGCGCAGGCAAAGGAAATCGTCGCCTTCGCCAAGCCGTACCACATCACGATCGTCCCGGAGCAGGAGGCGTTCGGCCACCTGCATCACGTGCTCAAGCACGAGCTCTACTCCGGGCTGGGCGAGAACTCGAACGGCCACGTGCTGGCGCCGGCGGACCCGGGCTCGCTGCCGCTGATCACGTCCATGTTCGGGCACATCGATTCGATCTTCCCCGGCCCGTTCATGCACATCGGCGCCGACGAGACCTTCGAGCTGGGGCGCGGGCGCACCGCCGCCGACGTGAAGGCGCGCGGGCTGAACCCCGTCTACATGGACTTCCTGAAGCAGGTGGCCGACGCGCTCAAGCCCACGGGCAAGCGCCTGCTCTTCTGGGGTGACATCGCCGAGAACGCTCCCGACCTGGTGAAGACGCTGCCCTCGAACCTCATCGCCGTGCCCTGGTCCTACGATTCCGCCGACAGCTTCGTCCGGGCGATCAAGCCCTTCACCGACGCGAAGATGGAGACCTGGGTGGCGCCGGGCGTCAACGCCTGGAACAAGGTCTACCCGGACTTCGGCGTCGCCCTGATCAACATCCGCAACTTCACCCGCGACGGGCAGGCGCTCGGCGCCGTGGGCCAGCTGAACACCGAGTGGGACGACGATGGCGAGACGCTGTTCAACTCGACCTGGTACGCGCTGCTCTTCGGCGCGGCGGCGGCGTGGCAGCCCGGCGAATCCAGCATCCCGGACTTCCAGCAGAACTTCGGCCGCGTCTTCCACGGCGACGCCACCGGCAAGGTCAACCTCGCCCAGCAGAAGCTGATCGCGGCCCACGCCCTGCTGCGCAGCCGCGCTCTCTACTACGCCAGCGACTGGCTCTTCTGGACGGACCCGTGGAACGGCGAGGGCTACGAGGCGGCCAGGCGCATGCGCGGCATCGCGCCCCAGCTGCGCACCCTGGCCGAGGAGGCGCTCAAGCTGACGCTGGAGGCCAGGGCGACGTCGCCCCGCGAGCACGATGCCCTCGACGCCCTCGAGCTGGGCGCCCGCAAGATCGACTTCATCGGCATGAAGTTCCAGTTCTCCGACCAGGTCACGGGGATGTACGCCCGGGCGCAGCAGCTCGCCGCGGACACCACGCCCGATCACCCGTCGCCGGGCGGGATGATCAGTGACATGAGCAGCATGAACGGACGGCTGCAGGACCTGCGCGACGGCTACTCGCTGCTGCGCGACATGTACGAGCAGCAGTGGCTGAAGGAGAACCGCCCATACTGGCTGCACAACGTGCTGGCCCGCTACGACGCCGCCACGCGCCTCTGGATCGAGCGCGCCGACCGCGTCAGCGACTCCCGCCGCACGTACAACCGCACGCGCCGCATGCCGCCCTCCTGGGAGGTCGGGCTGCCGGCCCCGGACACGACCGTGGTGCTGCCCGGGCCGCGGCCGTTGACGCAGCAGTAGGCGCCGTCGGTTGGGCTTGGGCAAACGAAGGACGGGCCCGGGGCGAGAAGCTCCGGGCCCGTTTGCCCACCGCCGGCACTCGCGCGGGTCAATGGTGAGCGGCAGCGCACCCCCGCGGAGGGGTGCGCGTTGCCGCACCTCACCTCAGCCCGGAGCACACGGACCACAACGCGGCGCCGCCGGCCGAATCGACCGCAGCCAGCTGATCGCACAGGCGGTAGACCCTCGCGGCGCGTCGCTCGAGGTACTCCGGCGTGTAAATCCGGACCATGGCGAACCCATACGTGTAGCTCGTCAGCACCTCGACCCGGGCAAGGTCCCACGTGCGACGGGCGTACAGTTCATCGCTATCGTAGGCGATGAGCTGGTCGTCCACGAGCACGCGGACCCGAACGCCGCGCCCTTTGACGAAGATGCAGTCCGTCATCTCACCGCCGATCGGACCCCAGTCGGGCAGCGACGCGCGCGCGGGCTCTCCGCGCTGGCGCGGGACCGCGGTAGCTTCGACCATGGTCATGGGGCCCCAACCGTAATGGCCACCGCTGCAGGGGCGGACGGCGAGGTGCGCGCGTTCGTGGACGAAGTGATAGGCCGCGACGTCGTCAAAGGACAGCAGGTCCTCGCGGCCCCAGACCCGGCCGGTGATCCTCCCGTCCAGCCCCGGGATCCGGGCGCGCGCGATCGCCTGAAGCGCGGGCAGGGGGACGGGCGAAGGCGTCATGCGCAGCGTGGCGGATGCGCCTGGCGCGAGGTCGAAGGCGAGCCCCGCATCCGCGTAGCCCAGCGACGAGGCCTCCAGCTCGTAGCGCCCCTCCCGCAGCCCCGGAAACGCGAATCGTCCGGCGGAATCCGTGAGCACCCGGTGTCGCCGGTCCCGCTGCACGACCGCGCCGCGCACCGGCTGGCCGGTCTCCGCGTCGACCACCCGCCCGACGAGGGGCAGCTCGGCCGACTGGCCGGCCCCCGCCGCTGGTAGCAACAGCGGCAGGAGCGCAGCAGCCAGCAGCGGCAACCGGAGATGCATGGAACCTCCCGGGGGATGCCCGGCGCCCGGGGGGCCGGGCGCCGGGCTCGTTGCGCATCGGGGCGATGCGGTTCCGGGCATGCGCCGCGCTATACCGCCGGATGCGGTTCGAAGGTTCCCGCGTTCCGCGCGAAGGCCTATGCCTCCACCGCCTCCCCGCTCTCCGCGTCGAAGAAATGCATGCGGCCGGTATCCAGCTCGAGCTCGACCGTGGAGCCGGCGGGCGGGAGCGGGCGGGGTGTGATGCGCGCGACCAGCGCCTGCTCGCCGGCGTGCAGGCTGAGCAGCGTCTCGTTGCCCAGTGGCTCGATGAGCTCGAGGCGGGCGGCGGCGGTGACGATGCCCCCGCTGCCGGCGGCGACCGCGCCCGCGAGCTGGATGGCCTCGGGCCGGATCCCCAGTGCCAGCTCGCGCCCGGCATGGCGCTCCAGCGCGACGCGCAGGGGGGCGGGGAGCGGGAAGTCGAGGAAGGCGCCGTCGCTCGAGCGGAAGCGCGGGCCGGCCGAGCCGTCGCCGGGCCCGACCGTCCCCTTCACGAAGTTCATGGAGGGACTGCCGATGAAGCCCGCCACGAAGATGTTGACCGGGTGGTCGTACAGCTCCATGGGCGTGCCGATCTGCTGGATGCGGCCGGCGTTCATGACCACGATGCGGTCGCCCATGGTCATGGCCTCGACCTGGTCGTGCGTGACGTAGACCATGGTGGCGCCCAGGCGCTGGTGCAGCGCCGAGATCTCGCGCCGCATCTGGACGCGCAGCTTGGCATCCAGGTTGGAGAGCGGCTCGTCGAAGAGGAAGACCGCGGGATCGCGCACCATGGCGCGGCCCACCGCCACGCGCTGGCGCTGGCCGCCCGAGAGCTGGGCGGGGCGCCGGTCCAGGATCGGGTCCAGCTCCAGGATCTCCGCGGCCCGGCCCACCCGCTCCCGGATCTCGCTCTTCGCCAGCTTGCGGAGCTTCAGGCCGAAGGCCAGGTTGTCCCGCACGGACATATGCGGGTACAGGGCATAGTTCTGGAATACCATGGCGATGTCGCGATCCTTGGGGGCGACGTCGTTCACCAGCCGCTCGCCGATCCAGAGCTGGCCGGCGGTGACCGACTCCAGCCCCGCGATCATGCGCAGCGTCGTGCTCTTGCCGCAGCCGGACGGGCCGACCAGGACCACGAACTCGCCATCGTCCACCTCGAAGGTCGCATCGTGCACGGCGACGACGCCGTTGTCGTAGACCTTCCGGATGGCATCCAGCTTCACACGGGCCATAGAACCCCACCGACGAGATGAACGACTGGATCTTCCCCGAGGGCTTCCTCTGGGGCGCAGCGACCTCCGCCTATCAGATCGAGGGCTCGCCCCTGGCCGATGGCGCGGGCGTCAGCAACTGGCACCGCTTCTGCCACACGCCGGGGGTGACCCACCTCGGGCAGACCGGCGACGTCGCCGCCGACAGCTACCGGCGCGGGCGCGACGACATCCGGCTCATGCGCGAGATCGGCCTCAACGCCTACCGCTTCAGCGTCTCCTGGAGCCGCATCCTTCCCACCGGCACGGGGCGGATCAACCGCCCGGGCCTGGACCACTACGAGCGACTCGTGGACGCGCTGCTGGACGCGGGCATCGCGCCCAGCCTCACCCTCTACCACTGGGACCTGCCCGCCGCCCTGGACGACCGCGGCGGCTGGCTCAACCGGGACATCGCCTGCTGGTTCGCCGATTATGCCACGGTGCTCGTGCGCGCCCTGGGCGACCGCGTGCCCTTCTGGGCCACGCTGAACGAGCCCTGGGTGATCATGGACGCCGGCTACGTGCACGGCGTCCACGCCCCCGGGCACGTCGCCCTGAGCGAGGCGCCCGTGGTCGCGCACAACCTGCTGCGCGCCCATGCCGCGGGCGTGGACGCCTTCCGCGCCGAGACGCGCAGCGGACAGGTCGGGCTGGTGGTCAACATCGAGCCCAAGTACCCGGCCCGCGACTGCGACGCCGACCTCGGCGCCGCGGCCCGCGCCGATGCCTACATGAACCGCTTCTTCCTCGAGCCGGCCATCCTGGGCCGCTACCCGGAGGAGCTCGCCCCGATCTTCGGCGCAGACTGGCCCGCGGCCAATATCGCGGAGGCGGCGGCGCTGGTGCGTCCCCTCGACTTCGTCGGGGTCAACTATTACTCGCGCAACGTGGTAGCAGACGACCCCGCCGCGCCGCCGCTGCGCGCCACCCGCGTGCGCCAGCCGCAGAACCCGCACACGGAGCTGGACTGGGAGGTCTTCCCCCAGGGCCTCTACGACGCCCTGGCCCAGGTGCGCGCCACTAGCGGTGAGCTGCCGCTCTACATCACCGAGAACGGCGCCGCCTTCATCGAGCCGATCACGGCCAGGACGGATCCGCTCCCCGATCCCCGGCGCGTGGACTACCTGCGCCAGCACCTGCGGGCCCTGCACCGCGCCCTGGCCGACGGGGCGCCCGTGCGCGGCTATTTCGCCTGGAGCCTGCTCGACAACTTCGAGTGGGCCGAGGGCTTCTCCAAGCGGTTCGGCCTGGTCCACGTCGACTTCGGCAGCCAGCGTCGCACGCTCAAGCAGAGCGCGCACTTCTACGCCGACGTCATCCGCAGCAACGGCGAGGCGCTGGAGTGACGTCTCGGGCCCGGGCCCGGGCCCGAAAAGGCTAGCGCTCACGGTAGACCGGCCCGACGTCGTCGCCCAATACCACCCGCAGCTGGTGGCGACCGCCGTCCATCGGCATGCGCGCGACCACGACCCCGTCCTCCACCCGCAGCGGCACTCCGTCCAGGGTCGCCTGCGTGGCCCCGGTTCCGCGGGTCACCCGGATCTCGCAGGCGCCGGCGTCGCCCGGCAGCCGGTAGTGGATGTCGAAGCCGGGCCAGGACGCGGGGATGCAGGGCCGCAGCCGCAGCGTGTCGCCGCCCTCGAGCGTCAGTCCCAGCACGGACTCCAGGGCGACGCGCAGCATCCAGCCGGCCGAGCCCGTGTACCAGGTCCAGCCCGCCCGGCCGATGTGCGGCTCCACGCCGTAGACGTCGGCCCCGATCACGTAGGGCTCCGCCCGGTAGACCGCGACCTCCCCGGGCGCGCCCGCATGGCTGACGGGGCTGAGCATCTCCAGCAGCGGTGCGGCCCGCTCGCGGCGCCCGGCCTCCGCCAGCGCGCGCACGGCCCAGAGGGCGCCGTGCGTGTACTGGCCGCCGTTCTCGCGCACCCCCGGCAGGTAGCCCTTTATGTAGCCAGGGTCGTGCGGCGTGCGGTCGAAGGGCGGCGTGAGCAGCGCGATCAGGCCATCGCCCTCGCGGACCAGGTGCCGCTCCAGGGCGTCCAGCGCCTGCGCAGCGCGCGCCGGCGGCGCCGCCCCCGACAGCACCGCCCAGGCCTGGGCAATGGCATCGATGCGGCACTCGTCGCTGGAGGCCGAGCCCATGGGCGCGCCATCGTCGTAGTACGCGCGCCGGTACCAGGCGCCATCCCAGCCGGCGCCGTTCAGCGCCGCCCGCAGCTCTTCCCGGTAGCGGCCGTAGCGGCCGGCGCGCGCGGCGTCGCCCCGCGCCGCGCAGATGGGCAGGAACGATCCCAGGATGTCGTAGAGGAAGAAGCCCAGCCACACGCTCTCGCCCCGCCCCTCCCGGCCGACCCGGTTCATGCCATCGTTCCAGTCGCCCGTCCCGATCAGCGGCAGCCCGTGTGGGCCCACAGTGAGCGAGCGGTCCAGCGCCCGGCAGCAGTGGTCGTAGACGGTGCCGCCCACGCCCGCGTCCTCCGGCACCAGGAACGCCTCGTCCTCCCCCGGCTTCAGCGCCCGCGCCCGGAGGTAGCGTGCGCCCTCCTCGAGCAGGCCGGCATCGCCGGTCGTAGCGACGTAGAAGGCGGCGACATACGGCAGCCAGAGCAGGTCGTCCGCGAAGCGCGTGCGGATGCCCTTGCTGGTGGGAGGATGCCACCAGTACAGCACGTCGCCCTCGAGGAACTGATGCGCCGCGTGCAGCAGGATCTGGTCGCGCGTCAGCGACGGATCGAGGTAGACCAGCGCCGACGCGTCCTGCAGCTGGTCCCGGAAGCCGAAGGCGCCGCCGCTCTGGTAGAAGGCCGAGCGCGCCCAGATCCGGCAGCACAGGTCCTGGTAGACCAGCCAGCCGTTCACCATCAGGTCGAGCGCCGGCGCGGGCGTCTCGACCCGCAGCCGGCCGGTCAGCTCCGCCCAGAAGTGGCGCACCTCCGCCAGCGCGGAATCGACCGCGCCGGCACTGGCGAAATGCGCCATGGCGGCGCGCACGCCAGCCTCGTCTTCCGCCTGACCCAGCAGGAAGGCGCAGGCGGTCTCCTCGTCCGGCTCCAGCACCAGGGAGATGCGCAGCGCCGCGCATGCGTCCGGGCCGAAGCCTGGCTGCGCGTCCAGGGCGCCGCCATTCCGCAGCGCCGCCGGGTCGCTCACGTCGGCGCGGCTGCCCAGGAACGCAATGCGATCCGCGGTCGCCTGCGCGGCGGCGCCCGACCCGACCAGCGCGGCGGCGAAGGCGACGCGGCCGCCGAACTCACCGTTGGCCGGGTTCACGGCCAGCACGGCGCCACTGGCGGAGTCCACCCTGGCGCCCAGGAACGGGTTGCCGTAGGGGAGGGTGCCCAGCACCCACCGGGCGTAGGAATAGAGGGAAAAACGGCGCCTGCGGCCGCTCAGGTTGCGCAGCCGGACCCGCGTGATGCGAAGCGGGCCGTGACGAGGCACGAAGGCCGTCACCTCCTGCTCGATGCCGGAGACGGTCGTGCGCCAGGTGGCCTGGCCGAAGCCCCACCTGGCCTCATAGGGTGCGGCCGCCGGCGCCGGCCCGGGCGTAGGCGACCAGAAGGCGCCGTCGTCGTCGTCCCTCAGGTACAGCGCCTCGCCGTGGGGATCGGACACGGGGTCGTTGGACCACGGGGTGAGGCGGTTCTCCCGGCTGTTCACGCTCCAGGTGCAGCCGGCGCCACGCTCCGAGACGATGAACCCCGCCTCCTCGTTGGCCACCACGTGCGTCCACGGCAGCGGCGGCAGAGCGGGACCACGCGCGCCCGGCGGCATGCGGATGACGTACTCGGACCCGTCGGAGGAGAAGCCCCCATACCCATTGAAGAGGCGGAGCTGCTCGGGCGGCTGCGGGGGCGCTGCCAGCGTCGGCGCGCCCACGCCCGGGAGGACACCGCGGACCCCGGCGCCGGGTCCGGACCGCTCGGAGGCGGCGTCCGCGGCCGACGGCGGGGTGCGTGTCGGCTCCGGCGCGCGCTCCAGCACGAAGCGGGCGGCGCCGCGGGCGAAGGCGGCCGCGGCCGGCGGCAGCTCCGCCGACAAAACGACCACCGTGCCGCCGAGGTCCCGCGGGACGGGCGCGCGGGCGTGCTCGCGCAGGTCCACCGCCGAGGCCTCGTCCGGGGCGAGGACCAGCAGGTCCACGGGCAGCGCCTGCGCCCGGAAGTAGCGGGCGAGGTCGATGCCGGCGTGCGCCACGCCGGCATCCGCCGACCGGACGACCACCAGCGGCGCGACGCCCCGGAGCCCGAGCCGGCGCAGAACGCCGCCCGCCTCGATGGTGGCGGCATCCGTCCAGCCGGCGCGCGCCGCGGAATCGCCGAAGACCAGGGCGCCGGTGAGCGCCGAGATGGCCTCCTGCCACTCCCCCAGGTCGAGGCGCTGGAGCAGCACCCGGGCACGCACGCGGGCGGCGCGGAAGTCGGCGTCGCCGACGCCGGCAAGCGAGTAATGGCGGGCGAGGGCGATCGCCGCCTCCCGCGAGGCGGCGGCGCCGGTCACGGCCATGAGCTGCGCGCTCTCGCCCGGCCCGACCACGAGCGTGCGCCGCAGCGCCGCGACGGGATCGAGCACGGGGCCGGTCGTGCCCGACAGGGCGGCGCCGGGATCCAGCGCCGCGGGCGCGGCCAGGGCGCGGCCGCGGCCGATGAAGCGCATGCGGTCGGTTTCCAGCTCCAGCCCGCCTGCTCCGGCGTCGCCGATGGGACGGAGCAGGTGGACGGCGAAGACCGGCTCGTCCTCCGGGGCGCGCGGGCGCCGCCAGGCGAGGATGGCGCCGCTGTCCGGGAGGTGCTCGGTCTGCACGAAGAGCTTGGAGAAGGCCGGATGGGCTGCGTCGGCCGCGGGGGCGTTCAGGACCAGCTCGGCATAGGTGGTGACGTCGAGGCGGCGCGGGCGCTGTCCGCGGTTGCGAATGTCGACGCGCCGCAGCTCGATGTCGTCGGCCGGGGAGACGCACACCTCGAGCGTGGTCCGCAGCTCGCCGTCGTCGCGAGTGATGGTAGCGCATCCGGGCTCCAGCGCCGCCTCGAAGGCATCGGGCTCCCGGGCCCCCGCCAGCCGCACCAGGGGCCAGGACTCGCCGCTCTCCAGGTCGCGGATGTAGAGCTGCGGCCCGTCCGTGGGTCGCGCCGGGTCCGGCGTCCAGCGAGTGAGCGCGAGGCCGGCCAGCAGGCTGCAGCCGCCGCCCGCCTCCGTGACGATCGCCGTCAGCTTCCCATTCGACAGGGCCCGCGCGCGCGGGCTGGGTCGCCCGGACCACTCGAGGTCGCTCATCGCTGGCCGCGGATCTCGAGCTCGGCCGGGAGCGTGCGAACGACGGCTCCGGCGCTTTCCACATGCAACTCACGGCCGTTCATGGTGATACGGTCGCCGGGCAGCGCCACGACGATGCCGCCGTCCGGGAGGTGGAGGTCGCCCGCGAGCCGGACGCGGGTGACGTCGCCCTGCCGCCGCATCTGCAGGTCCAGCGCTCCGAAGCGCGTCCCCAGCCGACGGACCGCGACGCCGGCGCCGTCCAGCCATGCCAGCGGTACGCCGGCCCCGACCACGAGGGCGTCGTCGCGCTCGTAGACCAGCAGGTCGAGCACCGAGCGGATGAACTCGGCGGCCACCCAGGTGTGGGGCATGTCGCCGATGAAGCGGGGCGTGGCCGGGTCGGCGGTGTGGAGCGAGTCGAGATCCTGGGCGGCCGCGGGCATCGCGGGGACCGACAGCACCAGGGCGACCGACAACTGCAACAGCGGGTTACGGTTACGGTTGGGGCTACGGCAAGGGGTCGGGCACGGGAACGTGCACGACCAGCCCGAGCCCCAACCCCAACCCGAACCCGCAGTTGCAGTTGTCGTCATCCCTTGATGCTCCCGGCTGTTATCCCCTGGACGTAGTACCGCTGCAGGAAGAGGAACACGAGCATGACCGGGAGCACCGTGAGCACCGAGCCGGCCATCATCAGCTCCGTGTCCTGGACGTGCTCGCCCACGAGATTCGCCAGGCCCACCGGGAGCGTGTACATGCTGGCGTCGCTCAGGACGATCAGCGGCCACATGAAGTCGTTCCACGTGGCGAGGAAGGTCCAGATGGCGAGGGTGGCCAGAATCGGCTTCGTGATGGGGAGCACGATCGACGTGTAGATGCGCAGCTCGCTGGCGCCGTCGATGCGGGCGGCGTCCAGCAGGTCGTCGGGCAGCGCCAGCAGATACTGCCGCACCAGGAAGATGGCGAAGATGCTGGAGACGCCCGGGATGATCACGGCCGCGTACGTGTTGACCAGTCCCAGCTCCTTGAAGAGCAGGAAGAGCGGCAGCATCGAGACCTGCACCGGCACGACCAGCCCCGCGGCCATCAGGCGGAAGACGCGCTGCCGCCCGCGGAAGCGGAACTTGGCCAGGGCGTAGCCCGCCATGGAGTTCACGATCACGGCCAGCGCGGTGACGCTGACGGAGACAATGGCGCTGTTCAGGAAGGCGCGGCCCAGGTTCAGCCGCGTGAACAACATGCGGTAATGCTCGAAGGTGACGTGGGACGGCCACACGCGCGGCGGGTAGCTGTTGGCCTCGCCCGTGGGCATGACGGAGGCCACCAGCATCCACAGCATGGGCAGGAGACAGATCGCCGCACCGACCAGCAGGGCGCCGTAGAGGAA
>JADGQX010000170.1 GCA_017881445.1 Gemmatimonadota bacterium
GCCCGGATTCGTCATGGGCGATTGGCAGGGACTGGTGCTGGCCAGAGGCTGGGGCTACGCCAGCCTCATCACGGGCAGCGTGCAGGCGGACAACGGCGCCGGCCTGACGCACGGCATCATCGGCCTGACCAACCACGGCCGGCCGCGCAAGCTGGACGACTGGGGCGTGCTGCGGGCGTGGGCCTGGGGCGCGAGCCGTGCCCTGGATTACTTCGAGACCGACAAGGCGGTGGACGCGAAGCGCGTCGGCCTCGAGGGGCACTCCCGCTGGGGCAAGGCGACGCTGGTCGCCATGGCCTACGACCCGCGCTTCGCCATCGCCTACGTCAGCTCCTCGGGCGAGGGCGGCGCCAAGCTGAGTCGGCGCAACGCGGGCGAGATCGTGGAGAACGTGGCCGGGGCGGGCGAATACCACTGGATGGCGGGCAACTTCCTCAAATACGCCGGGCCGCTGTCCTGGGGCGACCTGCCCGTGGACGCGCACGAGCTGATCGCCATGTGCGCGCCCCGGCCCGTGTTCATCAGTGCTGGCGCGAACGGCGACGCCTGGGTCGATGCCCGCGGCATGTTCATGGCCGCGGTCGCGGCCGGCCCGGTGTACACGCTGCTCGGCAAGCGGGGGCTGGACACCACCGGGTTCCCGCCCGTCGAGACCGGGCTGATGGATGGCGACCTGGCGTTCCGCCAGCACGCGAGCGGCCACACGGACGGACCGAACTGGCCGACGTTCCTCAGCTTTGCGGAGCGCTACTTCACCAGGAAGTGATCCCGGTCAGCGGGGCAGCTCGTCCAGGCGCCGCTGCAGGAAGCTTCGCTCCGGGTCCAGCCTGGCCAGGGAGAGGGCCCGCCGGTAGGAGGCGCGCGCCTCGGCCGTCCGGCCCAGCCGCCGGCAGAGGTCCGCGCGCGCGGCGTGCGCCAGGTGGTATTCCGCCAGCTCGCCCCGCGCCAGCAGCGCATCGATGAGCGCCAGGCCGGCCGCCGCGCCGTCGCGCATGGCCACCGCGACGGCGCGGTTCAGCTCCACCACCGGCGACGGGTCCACTCGCAGCAGCGCGTCGTACAGCCCCACGATCTGGGCCCAGTCGGTGGCGGCCGCGTCCGCCGCGTCGGCGTGCACGGCCGCGATGGCCGCCTGCAGCGCGTAGGGGCCCGGGCGCCCCGGCTGCCCCGCTGCCCCCAAGCTACGGTTCGGGCCGTTGCTCTTGATTTCGCGTGCGGTTCGGCCTATTATTCTTGGCGTAGACAAAGAATACTAGGGAGCGAGCATGCGGCTGCCGGACTCGCAGCAGAGCTATCTGCGGTACCCATTGAACGAGTTGCTGGGCACGAGCGGCAGCGTGCGCGTGCTACGCGAGCTTACCCGACACGGGGGGGAGCTCGGCGTCGGCGTGCTGGCGCGCCGGACCGGTCTGAACCCTCAGACGGTCCGGAACACGCTGGCGGCGCTACGTCGCACGGGGGTGGTCGAAGCCGTCGGGCAGGGCCGCAGCGTGTCGTACCGTGTTGTGGCGCAGCATCCGCTCGTGAGCTTGCTGACCCGCTTCTTCGTGGAGGAAGAGGCGCGGGTGGGTTTGATCTTCGGGCGGCTGCGCGAGGAAGCGCTGCGCATGAAGCCGAGGCCACTGGCTGTGTGGGTGTACGGCAGCGTGGCTCGGGGGGAGGACACGCCCGAGAGTGATCTGGATGTCGCGCTGGTCGCCGGGGGCGACGACGCGGACGGGGCTGTGGCGCAGTATCGCGAGCGACTGGCGGCACTGGAGGAGCAGCAGCGGATGACGATCTCCGTGGTGGGCCTTCGCCCTTCCGACGTTGAGCGTCGATCGGCCGGTGACCCGTGGTGGGAGGGCGTGGCCACCGACGCGGTGCCGATCCTGGGACCCGATCCCGCTGCCCTGCTAAGCGGGATCCGGGCTCGAAAGCGCGCGTTGGTGACCGGTGGTCGCCGCGGAGGCGACGGTGACGCGTAAAGGCGGGCAGAAGCCGGTTGATGACACGTTCTGGAAGGGCCGGCTGCGCAAAGCCCGGGCGTTCCATTCGGCCGCGCAAACGCTGTCCACGTTGGCTGACGGCGCGGACGCCGCGGATCCGATCGTATCCGAGATCCTGCTGGCAGCCATCGCGTATGCCGATGCGCTTACGGCGAAGTCGGACGGCACCGTGAACCAGAAGGACCACCAGGCGATCGGGCAGGCGCTGCGCGCCGCGCTCGGCAACCGCCTGCCCGCCGCGCAGATGAAGCGGCTGATGGACATCGTCCGGGAGAAGAACGCGGCCGAGTACAGCGCGCGGGTGGGCGATCTGAAGCCGGCCCGGCGGCTTCTGGAGCAGCTCGGCACTTTCGCGACTTGGGCGGAGGAGGAGCTGGCCCGCTGAAGCAGGTGCTGCCGGAAGAGAAACCCTCGGTCCCTGCGTGCATGTGCTGGCGGATGGGTCGGGATAGCGGCCGGTTTCCAGCCCGTCGACGGCACAGACGGAACGCAGATCGGCCCGGCGCACTCCCGATTGTCGGAACGGTCGCCGGCGCGGTATGGTAAGAGCTGCATTGTCCTGCAGCATCCAGCGCGAGGGGTCACATGCCAGCAACGACGACGATGTCGGGGAAGGCGGGTCGGTTCGCTCTCGAGCTGATCCTGGTCGGGATCGCCACGGCCGGCGTGGGCGTGCGCCCCGCGGTTGGGCAGGAGCAGGGCAACGTGGTGGCGCGCGCGGTGGTGCCCGCGACCAACGGCGGCCGTCCCGCGACCTCTGCCGCGGTGCTTGCCCTGGCCGCACCCGGCTGGCCGGTGGCGAGCGGGGCCGCGGGCGACGGCCCGGTGGTGACCCAGTGGCTCTGCTTCTCGCGTGTCTCGGCGGGGCCCGGCGTGGCGCTCGCACTGCGCCTGGCGGCGGTGCCGACGCGGGGCGACAGCGCCACGGTCCAGCTGGCGGCCCAGGCCGAGATCGTGCAAACACGCGACAAGCGGGGCGTCACGCTCTATGCGCAGACCGTGTTCAACGCCTTCAGCAAGGACATCCTCGCCGGAGGCCCGCCCCCGGGGCACAGCAACCTCAAGTCCGTGCTGAACTTCATCCCCAATCCGTCGGGCGACGACTTCCTGGTCGTCGCCTGCCACTGAGCGGGAGCCCCGAGGAGGGCTACTTCTTCGGCGCGGGCCCTAGCTCGATGGAGGGTGAGCGCCAGGTCACGCTGTCCATCTTCGTGCCGGCCTTGTAGTTGATCACATCCAGCCGCTCGGGGACGACCTTCACCAGCACCAGGTTCCTGTCGCCGGGGAACACCTGCGCCCAGTACGCTCGCCTGCGCCGGTCGATTTCGGCCTTGTCGCTCACCAGCACCGCCCGCCCCGAGAGCGCGACGTAGCCAGTGGCTGCCGAGTGGTCCGCGTAGTAGACCACCACGTGTGGGTTGTCGCGGATCTCCTGCACCTTCCGGCTCAGGATGTTGGTGGCGAACCAGACCATCAGGTCCTCCTCGGGCGGGTACGGGTTGATCGTCCGCGCCTGGGGGCGGCCGTCCCGGTCCACCGTGATGAAGGCGCAGTAGGTCTGCGCTGTCATGATCTCGCGGGCGGCGGCGATCAGGTGCTCGCGCTCCGCCGCCGACGGGGCGCCCGGGGCGGCCCTGGCTTCCTGCGCGCGCGACGGCCGGGACTGCGACAGCAGGACCAGCGAGGCGAGCGCCAGCGGGGCCAGCGCCAGCGCCAGCCGTGAGGACAGCGCGCACTTCTTCATGGCGACTCCTCTGAGTGGGGGGGGTGCGGCGGAGGAGACGCTAATGCCCGGGCGCTGCCCGGGGCAACCGTTCAGGCCGCCCGGGCGGCCGCCGCTTCCACCCCGACCGCTTCCCTGTCGGCACGGCCCGAGATCCAGCCCCGGACGATGCGCCGGGCGGGCACCTCGAAGAGCGTGTAGACGCAGAGCGAGGCGACGATGGTGAGGGGGAGGTAGCCGGTGAAGAAGAGCAGGGGCGCCGGCCGCCACGGCGTCGCCCCGAGCGCCCGGCCCAGGAGGTCGTGCAGTGGCACGTGCAGGATGTACAGTGCGTAGCTGGCCTCGCCCAGGCGCACGGCGGGCGCGCTGGCCAGCAGGCGCGAGAGCGGGCCCTGGCCGTCGGCCGCGGCCAGGGCGTAGAGCGCCACGGCGAAGAGCGGTGCCAGCAGCCCGCCGTGCACCGAGGGGAAGGGCGGCGCCACAGGCGACGCCGCCACCGCGAGCGTGGCGGCCAGCGCCAGCACCGCCACCGCCTCCGCCCACCGGCGGCGGGCGGGTCCGGTCGTGGCTCCGCGCAGCAGGAAGAGTCGGCCCGTCGCAACGCCCAGCACGAACTCCGGCAGCCGCGCCAGCGGGTGGTAGCGGACGTAGCTCAGCCAGGGCGCCAGCGCCGTGGGAATGCCGGGGTGGACCTGGCCGTCGGGATGGAGCCGGAGGTAGACCCCGACCACGGCGATCGACGTCGCCCAGGCGCCCAGCGCCAGCAATAGCACGCCGCGCCGGCGCAGGCGCAGCGCCAGCAGGGCCAGGGCGGGAAAGGCCGCGTAGAAGAGCGCCTCCGCCGAGAGCGACCAGGCCGGCCCGTTCCAGCGGCCGGCGATGGACGGCACCCAGCTCTGCAGCAGCAGCGGAGTCGTGACCAGCGCCAGCGCCAGCTCGCGCCCGTGTGTTACGACGCCCGCCAGCGGCGCGAGCAGCGCGGGCAGCGCCAGCACGAGCCCGAGCGCGTACACCGGGTAGATGCGCGCGAAGCGCCCGGCCCAGAATTCACGGGCGGACTGCCGCGGGCCGTCGCCGGCGTGGTTGTACGCCAGGATGAAGCCGGAGAGCACGAAGAAGAGGGTGACGCCGGCGAAGCCCTGGTCCAGGATGCGCACGCCGGCACCCGGCAGGCGGACGAGTCCGCGGCCGTAGTGGTAGACGACGACGTGGGTCGCCGCGAAGAAGCGCACGCCGGTGAGCGCGCCGAGCTGTCGCCGTCGCATTGGGCTTCGTCACGAGAAGAGCGCCCGTGGGAACGAGTCTTCTACCCTCGGGCAGCCGGGCGTTCCACCTCAGGCCGGGCGGGCGAAGTCTCCCGGACTGTTGGCGCTGCCGGTGAACTCCGGCTTGCGCTCCGGGCTGGCCTGCGCCAGCGCGCCCCGCACGCCCGCGACGTCCAGCGGCGGGCCGTAGACGGGCGTGCCCGGCTGCTGGCGCCAGGACTCGTCCAGCCCGCCCGCGTCCACGCCGTCGAAGCCCAGCTCGTCGATCAGCCGCAGCACCATGGACTTGGCCCGGGGGTCGTCGCCCGCCACCGGCAGGGCGATGCGGTCGGGGCTGCCGGCCGGACGCCCCAGCGCCATCAGGTTGCGGGCGTAGATCATGTTGAAGGCCTTCACCACGGGCCGGCCGAGCTGGCGCGCCACCCAGCGGCTCTCGGGCATGCCGGCCTCGATCTCCTCGATGCGGCCGTCGCGCTGGCGCGGGTAGTAGTTGCCCGTGTCCACGACCACGAGGTTGGCGGGCGCCCCGGCGAAAAGGTCCTTCGGCAGATTGGGGATGTTGCGCTCGGGAATGGTCACGACCACGAGGTCCGCGCCGCGCGGCGCCTCGGTCACCTCCACCGCCCTGGCTCCCGTCTCCGCCGCCAGCTCCGCCAGCGTCGCGGGTCCGCGGGAGTTCGCCACGGCGACCTCGTGTCCGAGGGCCCTCAGGCGACGCGTCAGCGTCCCGCCGATGTTCCCTGCCCCGATGATACCGATCTTCATGGCCGCTCCTGTGGGTTCGCCGGTTGCCAACGGGTTGCCAGCCATGCATGCAAGCGGAGCGCCCGGAGCCCCAGCCGAACACTCACGCCGTGGCGAAGCGCCCGCCCAGGTACCAGCGGGCCGCGCCCGTGCGGTTGTGCGCGCCCAGTTTCTGGAAGATGTTGCGCAAGTGGAACTTGACCGTATTCTCGCTGACGTGCAGCCGCCGGGCGATCCCTGCGTTGGGAAGGCCGTCCGCCACCAGGGCGAGGACGGCCAGCTCGCTCTTGCTCAGCTCGCCGTCCGGTTGCCCGCGCAGAAGCCACCGTTGGGCGCCCGCCGGAAGGATGAGATGGCCATGGTAGACCTGCCGCATCGCGAACAGGGCGTGCTGCGCGGGCTCGGTTTTGAGGGCGTAGCCATCGGCGCCTGCTTCCAGCGCGGCGCGCATGGCCGCGGCATCGTTGACGGCCGATAGGGCGAGCACCCGGACAGGGTGTGATTCCGCACGGATCCGCTTCAGCCACTCCAGCCGCCCGCCGCGAGAGCCGAGGGAGAGCAGAACGATGTCCGGCGCGTGCTGGCGAACGGCGTCCAGGAGGACGTCCGCCTCCGTGGCCGTCGCCACGACCGTCATGTCCGGCTCACCGTCCACCAGCAGGCGGTAACCCTCGAGCACGAGGGCGTGTCGATCTGCGATGACGACCCGGATGCGCCCGTTCATACGGCCCTGCCCTTCCGCTCACGGTGACCGACGCCCGCTTCGGGCTGCAAACAAAAAAGCCCCGGCTCTTCAGCCGGGGCACCATGTACACGCACGCAATCGCCTGGCCCCGGCCCGTTTACGGCAAGGACTGGCGCTGCTGGTTGCAGATCGCCGCGCAGGCGATCGTCGGGAGATCCACCAGGGATGACCCGCGGCTACGACCCCCGGGCACGCAGATGCTCCGGGCGTGGCCCGGGAGCACTACGAGCATCGAGGGTCGCAAACGTCGGTCGGACAAAGGGTTCCTCCGGGGATCAGGCCCGGCCGCGACTTCGCCGCGGCTCTCGCTTCCGCAATGGTAGCGGAGAACGTCCGGACCTTCAACCCCCGGAGGGGTGGCTGTCCCCTACCCGATCGGGTGGGGAACGTTCGGCTTCAGCGCCTGGGATGCCGCGCGCTGCACGCGCTCGACCGTCACTGGCGTGAGCGCGGCGTTGTTCTGCTCGCCCGTGCGGATGCGGACGACGCGCTCCAGCGGCTGCACGAAGATCTTGCCGTCGCCTACCTCGCCCGTCCGGGCGGCGGCCACGATCGCGTCGATGGTGCGCTCGACGAACGGCTCCGAGACCGCGATCTCCAGCCTGACCTTCTCGTGGAACTCGAGCACGACGCTGGCGCCGCGGTAATGCTGCACGATCTCGTGCTCGCCGCCGTGCCCGCTGACGCGCTCGGTGGAGACACCGGTCACGCCCTCGCGGAAGAGGGCCAGCTTCACTGCCGCGAGACGCTCCGGACGAACGATGGCCGTGATCAGTTTCATCTTGTCTCCTCGTTCAGAATCAACAAAGACATATTCACCGCAGAGCCACAGAGTACACTGAGAAAGGCGTTTGTTTGTTCAACAACATCAACGGCCGACGTCAGGAAGCTTCCGTGTCCACCCTCTGTGTCCTCTGTGCCTCTGTGGTGAAGAGTTGGTTTTCTGTTACCGTCAGCGCGAGCCGGCGGACATGACCAGCGCAGGTGCTTCCTCCTCGGCCATCTCGACCGGGAACATGACCGGGAACTCCTCGGGCCGGTGGCCGCCGTCGTAGGCCAGCACGCCCATCTCGGGCACGTCCAGCCCTTGCAGCTCGACCTCGGGCGAGACCCGATGGCCGCCGACCAGCACGCCCGTGATCTTGTAGGCCAGGTAGGCGAGGGCGCCCACCACCACGAAGTTGGTGGCGCCACCGATCACCTGGGCCACGAACTGGCCGGGGTCGCCGTAGAGCAGCCCGCGCACGCCGCCCACCACGCCGTTGTACCCGTCGCCGTAGGTGCCGTCCGCGAGCAGGCCGAGGGAGAGCACGCCCCAGAGCCCGTTGACGCCGTGCACCGAGATGGCGCCGACCGGGTCGTCAATGCGCGCCCTGCGCTCGAAGAACGCCACGGCCACGCAGACCAGCACGCCCGCGACCGCCCCGATAAACACCGCGGAGGGCGCGGTCACGAAGGCGCAGGGCGCCGTGATGGCGACCATGCCGGCGAGGAAGCCGTTGGCGACCATGGAGGGATCGGGCTTGCCGTACTTGCGCCACATGTAGAGCATGGCCGTCGCGGCCCCGCCGGCGGAGGCCAGCATGGTGTTGGTGGCGATGACGCCGATGCGCAGGTCGCTGCCGGCCAGCGTGGAGCCGGCGTTGAAGCCGAACCAGCCGAAGGCCAGGATGAAGGAGCCCAGGAGGCCCATGGGCAGGTTGTGCGCCGGGATGGCGTTGGCGGAGCCGTCGCGGTTGTACTTGCCCAGACGCGGGCCCAGCAGCGCGCCGCCGACCAGTGCGAGCACGCCGCCCGTCATGTGGACCACCGAGGAGCCGGCGAAGTCCACGTCGCCGTGACCCAGGTGCAGGTTCGTGCCCAGCTGCGACAGCCAGCCCCCGCCCCAGACCCAGTTGCCGAAGAGCGGGTAGATCAGCGCGCCGATGAAGATGCTGAACACGCAGAACGCCGAGAACTTCCAGCGCTCGGCCATCGCCCCGGTCGGGATGGTGGCCGCGGTGTCCATGAACACCATCTGGAAGAGGAAGTAGGCGAAGACCGGCGCCGTATAGGCCACGCCCGTGAGGAAGAAGCCAGTGTGGCCGAAGAGGCCCCAGCTGTGGCCGCCCAGCCCGAGCGAGAACTCCTGGTTCAGCTTGTCGTAGCCGCCCAGCGTGGCGAGCGGACCCACGCCGCCGCCCTGGATGGCGAAGCCGACGGCCCAGTACGCCAGCATGCCAATGGCGTAGACCATGAAGTTCATGGTCATGGTGTGGGCCGCGTTCTTGGCGCGGGTGAAGCCGGTCTCGACCAGCGCGAAGCCGGCCTGCATGAACATCACCAGGAAGCCGGCGCTCAGCGTCCAGACGAAGTTGATGGCCACCGTGTTGGCCGTGGCGGCATCCAACGCACTCTTGGCCACGGCCGCCGTGCTGGGGGGGGCTGCGGGGGCCGCTCCTTGCGCGGCCAGCAGCGTCGGCACGGCCAGCAGCGCCAACGGGAGCAAAAAGCCAGGGCGTTTCATGTCGATCCGTCTCCGTGTTAAGTGACTCTGGTCAGTAGATGTAGGCCGCGCTGATGCCGAACGTGACCTGGTTGTTGCGTCCACCGAAGGCCTGCAGCATCGAGTGGTCGTAGCGGAGCTCCGGGCGCACCAGCGCACGGGGCCAGGTCTTCAGATTCAGGGTGGCCGTGACGCTGCTGTAGCGTTGCGCCAGGTTCGTGGGGAAGCCGAGCACACCGCTCGTCCTGGCGCCCTGCATGTCGTCCACGTAGTCGCCGCGCAGCGCCAGCTGGAGCGCGGGCGTGAAGCTGTAGGCCAGCCAGGCGCCGCCGGCCCACCAGCTCGCGCCCCGGGTGCTGTCGGGCAGCGCCGGGCCCGCGCTCTCGTGGCCGTAGTCGCCCTGGAGCCAGACGCTCGTCCTGCTACCCAGCGACCGGTTCAGCAGCAGGTCCACGCCCGCGCGCCTGGAGCGGTCGGTGCCCGTTTCCTCCGGGCCGTAGAAGCCGACGATGGCGATGGAGCTGGCAGAGTCCGGATAGAAGCCCACCCGGCCCATGAACGACTTGCCGTTGTTGGTGTCCTGCACCACGTCCCAGCCGTTGATGACCCGCAACTGGGTGTCCATGTACCTGTTCCACTTGTACTCGGCGCTCACGCCCACGTTGGTGAAGTTCTCGACGTAGACGAACTGGTTGCCCTCGGACCAGTTGGGGTTGGCGACGTCTTCGAGCACCTCCAGCCCCATGAGGGTCACCATCTTCCCGGCCTTGAGCTGCAGGCCGTTGCCGTTGGGCGTGGGGATGTTGAGCGTCACGAAGAGCTGCGTGATGTCCCC
>JADGQX010000171.1 GCA_017881445.1 Gemmatimonadota bacterium
TCGGCAGCCTCGCCCTGCGCCAGGGCGCCACCATCGACAAGTTCATGGGCGACGGCATGCTGCTGCGCTTCAACATCCCGCGTGCGCTCTCGAACTATGCCGCCGCGGCCATCACCACGGCGGCGGCCATCCAGGCCGAGTTCCGGCAGGTACGCTCGGAGTGGCTGCGCATGGGCCACCCCGTCGAGCCGCTCGCGCACCGGATCGGCGTGGCCACCGGACCGGTGGTCGGCGGCATGATCGGTCACCCCCAGTACCTCACGTACACGGTCATGGGGACGCCGGTGAATCTGGCCGCGCACCTGTGCGAGCAGGCCCGCGGCACCCGCTCCGGGCTGCTCATCTGCCCGACCACCTACGAGCGAGCCCGCGGCACCTTCCCCGACGGCTCCGCCCTCGCCGCGCTTCAGCAGCAGGGCGAGTCCTTCGAGGTGCCCGTCCCCGCCTGACGCCACGCCCGAACAACGAAACGCCCGGGAGCCATCTGGCTCCCGGGCGTTTCGATCCGGGGGGCTCCCGCCTCCCCGTGCGGGCCGACACCCGCCTAGTTCCCGTCCCGGTCGCGCCGATCGTCCTGGCCGCTACCGTTCTTGTCCCAGCCCTTGTGCTTGCCGTTGTCATGACGGCCCTGCGCCTTGGGGTTGTTGCCGCGCACGTCGTCGCGGTTCTGCACGCTGCCCTGCGCGGCATTCGCGTGCCAGTTGCCGTTCTGGTCGTACCAGCCGTTCTGCTGCTGCTGCTGCGCGTTCGCGTGCCAGTTGCCGGACTGGTCGTACCAGCCATTCTGCTGCTGCTGCTGCTGCGCGTTCGCGTGCCAGGCGCCGTTCCGGTCGTACCAGCCGCCCTGCTGCGGGTACTGGCTGGGATACTGGTTGTACCCGCTGCGCTGGTACACCCCTACCTGCCGCTGCCAGCGCTGATACTGCTGATCCATCTCCTGGTGCTCCCGCGCGTGCTCCCGCTGGTACTGCGCCGGGTTCCGGTACATCATCGCATCGTTGCGCCGATGCCAGTCGGCATGTTGCTGCGCCAGCCGCTGCTGCTCCTGCCCCGCCGCGTTCTGCGCGGCCGCGGGCAACGCCGCTGCGGCCACCAGTGCGGCCGCGAACAATGTGCTTCGATAGAATCTCATGGGTCTCCCCCTGGCTGTGAGTCCCGGGGGTAGCAGGAGCAGGAGTCGTGCCGTATCCTGTGGGGGGCAGCATCGCCTAACCACAGGCGTTTCAATGAAATACGGCCTCGCCCACAAACATCTGACGACCCACGCCGAGGGCGTAAGGTGTCACCTGGAAGGGACGGATGACCGCGGCGCCGTTGCCTCTTAGATTGGGGGCAGCCAACGCGCCCGCGCCGGGCGGGTCCACCCCCGAACGAAAACGAACCGATGCTGGTAGCCGTCGCTGGAATGGTGGGGACGGGGAAGACGACCCTCACCCAGGCCCTGGCTGCGTATTTCGGCCTTGCGGTCGCGCTCGAGAGCGTGGACGAGGAGAACCCGTGGCTGCCGTTGTTCTACGGCGAAGCGGACGGCATGCGGCGCTATGCGCTGCCGCTGCAGCTGCACTTCCTGGCCACGCGCATGGAGTCGCTCAGGCGGATGCGCGCCGAGGAAGCGGATTGGCTGCTGGACCGGACGTGGTTCGAGGATGCGGAGATCTTCGCCCGGGGTCTGTTCGAGGCGGGGTACCTGTCGCCGCTGGAGTGGGTGCTCTACCGCCGGCTGTACACCGAGCTCAGCCACCTGCCGGCGGCGCGGCCGCCGCGGCTGCTGATCTACCTGTCGGCGCCCATCGAGGTGGTGCTCGAGCGCATCCGGGGTCGGGGCCGCGAGTCCGAGCGCGAGGTGGGCAGCGCGTACTGGCAGACGCTGCACGATCGCTATACACGCTGGATCTCGGGCTTCCGGCTTTGCCCGGTGCTGATGCTGGACGTGCGGCACTACGACCTGCTGGGCGACCCTGGCGCCATCACGCACATTGCCGACAAGGTCGAAGCCAGGCTCGGCCGGCGCCTGGACAAGGCGGGCGTGCAGTACAACCTGCTGGTGTAGCGAAGCCGGCTCAGGTTCGGGTTGCGGCGGCGGCACCCTCCGGTGAGTATTGGCCGCGCATCCCACCTATCCATCGGAGGCGTCATGGCCCCGTCGTCCACCACCGTACCCGTGCAGGTCGCGCGAGTCGTCGGTTTGCTCGGATTGCTCGTCCTCGGCACTGCCCTTCCGGGCCGCGCCCAGATCAAGCAGCAGCCTCCGCCGCAACGCCCGGTCGCCAGGATCACGCCGCTGCCGGCGGGTCCGGTCGGTGACCTGGTCATCACGGCAGTCAGTCTGAGGGACGTGCCCATCCCCACCCCGGTCACGACCGCGGAGGTCACAATCCAGAACAAGGGCGCGGCCCCGGTGACGTTCCCCGCCGGCAGTGTCCTGGCCCGGGGCGACGCGGGGCAAGCCGGGGGCATCGCCTTCCCGGCGATGACCACGCCGGCCGACTACGTCATCGCTGCGGGAGAGTCGAAGATCCTGACGCTCAGCGCGGGCGATCCCTGCGCGGCGGGGAAGTCGGGGACCGTGACGTTCCGGGTCGATCCGGACAACAAGGTTCGCGAGAGTGACGAGAGCAACAACAGCTCGACGGTGTATGGTGCCGGCAGCTTCGCGGCAGGGGACCTGCAGGCCGCCGGCGTCTCGCTGGAGACGACCGCTCCGGCTTACGGGCAGGACAAGCTCCCGGGCACCGCGCCCGCGGGATATCCGGCCAACCTGGCGGTCACCGTCCGCAACGCGGGCACCGGCCCCGTCCTGCTGTGTCCCGGCGTGGTGTTCTGGCGGGAGAGCGCCAGTCCGGTCGCCGGCAAGTACGGGCTCCGGACCGTGAAGTACGGCAGCGTCAAGCTGATGCAGCCGGGAGCCGTCCTCGTCTCGACCCTGGCGACGGCCTATGCCGCCGGCGACCTGCCGCCAGCGTCGTATACCTGGTCGGTCCTGGTGAATCCGGACGGCGCACTGCGGGAGACGTCGTCGGCGAACAACGCGGCCACGACCGTGGTCAAGATCCGCTAGCGCCCTCCGCGCCCATCCCGCCCAGCCGGGCCCAGGATGCCGCCCGCGCCGCATAGGCGCGGGCGGTGTCGTTTTCGCCCAGCTGCGCGTGCGCCTGCGCCAGCGCCCAGAGCGCGTAGGCGTAGTTCAGCGGGATGCTGCCGTTGGCGGCGTCCACCCAGGGCGCGCGCGGGTCCGCCACCCGGCCGCGCCGAAGCCAGACCTCGTCCGCCAGCGTGTCGCCGCGCGTGACGTCCACGTAGGCGCCGAATGCCGCCGCCAGCGGTCCCGCGGGCAGGGCGACCACGCGATCGCCCGGTGTGGACGGGATCGGGCCGTCGCTCAGCTTCCAGGTTAGCCCCTGCCTTACCGTGTACGCCTGCAGGCCCAGCCTGTCGACGACGGGAGCGGGCGTCATGAAGTGGATCGACCGGCGGCCCAGCGTGGAGCGCAGGATGACGGCGACGAAGGTGTCCGACGGCTCGATGGTCGTCCCCGCGGCGATCGTGCCTCGCAGGCGGCCGGCGCTGAAGCTGAGCGCTTCTCGCGTCACGAACGCCGACCCCGCGATCCGGTCAATGTCGGCGTCGCCCAGCGGCAGGATGGAGTCCTCGGGCGGGGGCGTGCCGCCGTCCGTACGCGCCAGCGGCTGGGGCATGCGCTCGGGGTGGAATGGGCGCTGGCAGACCACCCGGTTCGGTGTCCGCTCCGGGTCCACGCCCGGCGGGCAGGGGCGGCTGAGGTCCCGCACTTCCCGGGCGTACCACGCGGTCTGCAGGTAGGGCATCAGCACGATGCTCACGTCGGTGCGGATGCCCTCCACGTTCTGCGCGTACCAGAGCGGGAACGAGTCGTTGTCCCCGTTGGTGACCAGCACCCCGTAGGGGTCCACGCTCATCAGGACGTTGTAGGCCCAGTCGCGGGCGGTCCAGTCGCCGGCGCGCGAGGCCCAGGACCAGTTGAGCGCCAGCGGCACCAGCGCCAGCCCCAGCAGCGGCGCCGCCAGCAGCCGCCCGGCGCGGACGGGCGTGACCCGGCTCCAGGCGCGCACGCGCGCCGACGCCAGCCCTCGCCCCAGCCCGCGCTCCAGGCGCGCGCCCGCGCGGCGCCACAGCTCCGCCAGCCCCAGCCCCGCCCAGACGCCCCAGAGGCTGAATCCGATCAGGAAGAAGTAATCCCGCTCCCGCACCTCGTGCATGGACGGGTCCGGGAAGCGCAACCGCTCCAGCGCCCAGCCGTACTTGAAGTTCAGGTAGAAGACCAGCCCTAGCGACAGCGTCAGGAAGAGCAGGCCCATGAGCACCGTCGCGGCGGCATCGCGGCGGCGCCCGGTCAGGGCGCCCAGCAGGCCCAGCACCAGCACGACCAGCGTGAACAGCGGACGGGCACCGCCGAACACCGGCCGCTCTCCGGCCACGGAGCGCGCCCACTGCCAGTCGAAGTACTGGGCGTAGTTCACGAGCTGCGACGCCACCAGCCCCGGTCCCCGCGGCAGGCGCGCGTCCGGATACACCGTCGGGTCCAGCGACAGCGCCGGCTTGGGGTACTGCTCGCGCCGGAGCACCGCCGACAGTCGCGTGCAGCCCGCGTGGCCCCACGTCGCGACGCTCGCCACCGCCGAGAACGCCGAGTCGCAGCGCGGATCGCCCTCCCCGATCACGGGACGCTGCGCCGCGCGCAGCGGCAGGAACAGCTGCACCGAGAGCGCCAGCGCCGCCAGCGGCACCGCCGCCGCCCAGAAGCGCGGCCGCCTCAAGGCGCGGGGCTCTACCAGCAGCACGAACGCCAGCAGCGCCGGCGCCGCCAGCAGCCCCATCAGGTGGTTCGTCGACGTCAGCGCCAGTACGAACGCGCCCAGCACCAGCGGCGCCGTGCCCCGCCCCGTGTCCCGCCAGCGCAGCGCCAGCCAGACCAGCGCGGCCGTGCTCAGCAGGCTGAGCGTGTACACCTTTTCGTTGACGTTGGACTGGCTCCAGACCGAGTACGCCGTCGCGCTCAGCGCCACCGCGCAGGCGGCGCCCAGGCGACGGGTCCAGCGGTCCGCACCCGCTCCCGCCAGCAGCCGGTCCGCCACCAGGAACCAGAACCCGTGCGCCAGTGCACTCGCGCTGGCGCTCAGGAGGTTGATCCGCAGCGCCGCCGGCAGTCCCGTACCCGCCAGCAGCGACTCCCACGCATGCGCCAGCAGCACGAACAGCGGATTGCCCGGCGGGTGCGGGATGCCCAGCGTATGCGCCACCGTCACGTACTCGCCGCTGTCCCAGAAGCCGATGCTCGGGGCCAGCGTCAGGCAGTAGAGCACCCACACCGCCAGCGCCGCCAGCACCGCCTCCCGGTACGGAGGCGGAAAGCGGTCCGAGCGCGCCCGGGCGGCGCGGCGCACCCGCAGCTCCGCCACTCGCTCCCGGGGCGCGCTCCGCCCCAGGTCCGCCAGCACCCGCCACCAGGCCCGCGCCGCCCCGCCCGGCTCCCGCCGCAGCTCCGCATAATCCCGCAACAGCTCCGTTCCGTGCTCGGCGCGGAAACCCGCCGGGAACGCCAGCACGCAGAGCGCGAGCACGCGCTCGGGCCCGCGCCGGTCCCCCGCTCCCCGCGAGCCGGCTGCCATGCCCGTCCCGGCGCTCACGCGGTCCCCGGCTGCGGCAGCACGTTCTTCAGCCGCGCGTCCTCCACCACCCGCGCCAGCCGTCCCGCCTCCGCCGCCACCACGGCCCGGCCCAGCGGGCTCAGCCGGTAATACCGGCGCCGCTCGTCGCGTTCCTCGCGCTCCCCCGCCTCCTCGATCAGGCCCGGGCCCCGCATCCGCTTGATGGCCCCGTACAGCGTCCCCGGGCCCAGCCGCGTGGCGCCCCCCGTCCGCGTCTCCACTTCCTGCATGATCCCGTAGCCGTGCCGCTCCTGGTCGGCCAGCGACAGCAGGATCTGCAGCTCCTGTGAGCTCAGCGGCAGGAACTCCTCGGGTCGTTTGCCGGTCATGGGACTCCGTGGGTCGTCGGGCGATCTATCGCACGACGATATAGCGGGCGGACCCGGTGCGCAAGGGCGGCGAGGCCGGGCATTGCGTCTGGCAAGCGGGCGTTGAGTATTGGCCGCGCATCGCTCCGAGGGACGGACGTCGCCGGCGGCAGGATCGAGGCGACGGTCACGGTGGGACAGTCGTGGAGGGCTGGACCGGGAGTGCGCAGCATACCTCGAGAGTCGCTGCCCGACAGCGCCGCCGTTCCCGGTCACGGTCCACGGCGCCGGCATGGCGGCCACTCGGGACGGACGGACAATGTTCCAGGTAGAGTGCAGAGGCGGGCACGTTCGTGCCGCGGCGCGGGTTGGCTCGCTCGCGGCCATGCTTCTCGCGGCCTGGACCGCAGTCGGCGCAGCCCAGGTCAAGCCGCCGCCGCCGCCGCTCAAGCGCGAGCTCCCGCAAGTTCCCAGACCGGACCTGGCGATCGCCAGCATCGACTTCCAGGAGGTGCTCCAGGGCACGCCGGTCATCATCGCCAAGCTGAACATCCGCAACCAGGGGACGGCCGACGCGGTGCTGGTGGGTGCCATCGCGTCGGCCGGAATACCCGGAAAACCCGACGCCGCGCCCTTCACCGGCGGCCACACCCAGGCGTCCGGCACGCTGAAGCCCGGGGAGGTGCGCCAGATCGGCATGACGCTGGGTCTCTGTTTGGTGCAGGCCAGCAACCTCGTGCCGGTCGACCTCGTCAGCCCCGTCCAGTTCGTGGTCGATCCGGGCAATTCGGTGGCGGAGAGCAACGAGGACAACAACACCCTGACCGCGACCTTGCCCCTCAGCATCACGGCGGCGGCGCTGTTCGTGCGCTACGTTCGGCTCCGCTCGCCGCAGGGACCGGCGCCCAGCCCGCCGAATGACTCAGCGGGCTGGAGCTACCTCGCGAGCGACCTCGTGATCCACGTCCAGAACACCGGAAAGGGTCCCGCGCTGTGGTGCCCGAATCGCATGCTGCTGAGGGAGGCGTCCACCCCCGTCGCGGCGCGGCATCCGCTCCACTCCGTCATCAACCAGACCGGGCAGCCCATATTCATCCCCGCCGGGCAGGCGTACGTGGCAACGTTGCCCAACGCGGTCTATCAGAACGAGCTGGCGCCGGGAAGCTATACCTGGCGGTTGCAGCTGAACCCGCAGCACGGGATCGTGGGCACCAGCCCGGCGGAGCCCAGCGCGCACGTCGTCTGGCTGAAGTGATTCGCCGCCGCCCGGGATGAGCCGCGAGCCGCATCCCGGGCGCCCGGCGGGATCGTCGCCGACGGGCCCGGGGCGGCGACGCGACCCCCACGGCCCGATCAGGGTCCCGGCGGCGCAGCCGGCCGGTCCAGCAGGCGCTGCACGGCCCGGCGCGTCGTCTCGTCTCGTATCCCGGGCAGCGCCGCACGCAGTGGCCCGGCCACGAGCGCCGGGGGCAGCCGCTGCAGCACCGCGAGTGCGGCCCGGCGCACCGTGCTGCGTTCGTCAGATAGGTGGCTCACGAGGACCCCGAGCGCCCGCGTGCTGCCCGCGCCGGCCAGGGCGCCCAGGGCGAACGCCGGACCGAATCCATCCGCCAGGTGGGCCTCGAGCTGGGGGACGAAGCTGGTGTCTCGCGAGAGGGCCACGGCGTTGAAGGCGGCCCCGCGCATGCTCTCGGACTCGCTGTCGAGGGCGCGGCGGATGAGCGCGCCGCGCCCCGTCGTGTCCACGCGGGCGACGGTCATGAGCGCCGCGCCGCGCACGGCGTCGCTGGAATCGCGCTCGAAGGCGGTGCGCGAGAGCTCGGCGGCGCGGGGGCCGCCGAGCTGGCCCAGCGCCTGAACGGCGGCCGCGCGCACGGCCGAGGACGTGTCGCGCAGAGCTGTTTCCACGGCCGGCAGCGCGGCCTCCGCGGATAGCCCCCCCAGCGCGGTCGTCGCGCCGGCGCGAGTGAGGAAGTAGTCGGCCCCGGTGGCCGCCTCCGCCAGCGCCTTGGCGGCGGCCGGGTCGTCCTTGCGGCTGGCGAGCTGGTCGATGGCCCATTGCCGCTGCCAGAGCCCGGCCTCATGCCGGAGCAGCTGCGCCAGCCACGCCGTCGTCTGCGGGAAGGTCAGCTTCTTGAGGATGGCGTTGCCCTCGTCGAAGGCCACCATGCGCGGCTCGGCGATGGAGTCGAGGACGAGGGCCTGCTCGCGACGGTCCAGGAGGAAGCGGCGGGTGACGTCGCCGGACGCGGTCTCGACGCGGACGGCCACTGGCGTGCGGAATACGGTCGGAGTCTCGAAGCGCAGGCCGGTGCTGTCGGCGCGGGCGGTGTCCTGCTGCGTCTGCCGGACATGGAGAGTGAGCCGTCGGCCGGCGGGGTCGTAGGTAGCAGCGACGTCGAATTCGGGATAGCCGGCGGCGTAGAGCCACTGGTTGAAGAACCAGTCGAGGTTCTGCCCCGTCGCCTCGAGGATGGCCTGGCGCAGGTCGTCGGTGGTGGCGTTGCCCAGGGCATGGGCGTCCAGGTAGCGGTGGATCGACGCCCAGAAGGCCTCCGGCCCCAGCAGCTCCTTCAGCATCTCCAGCACCAGGGCGCCCTTGGGGTAGATATTGTTGGAGCCCTCGGCGGCAACAGGCATGCGTCGGCGGGCGTCGATCTGCATGAACTGGCGGTACTCGTCCAGGTAGTAGTCCTCCTCCCCGTGCCGCCCCAGCCTCTCGCCCCAATACTGCCCGGGCATGAACTCGGCGAAGCCCTCGTTCAGCCAGGTGTTGGCCCAGTCCTCGGTGGTGACGTAGTCGCCGAACCACTGGTGGGCCAGCTCGTGCGGGATCAGGATGTGCCGGTACCAGGGCCGGTCCTGGTACTGCCGGGCGTCGGGAAGCCCGTCGAGCAGCGTGGTGGCGCTGACGTTCTCCATGCCGCCGAAGAAGTCCGCCACCGTGGTCTGGGCGTACTTCTCCCAGGGGTAGGGGATGCCCGTGAGCCGCGAGTACACGTCGATCATGTCGGGCGTGATGTGGAACAGCGGCCAGGCCTTCGCGCTGTCCGCGCGGTAGACGTAGTAGTCCACCGGCACCGTGCGCCACGCGTCGTGCAGTTTCACCAGGGGCGCGACCACCAGGGAGACCAGGTAGGTGGAGCTGGGCCGGCCCTCGCTCCAGTCGAAGGTGACGGTGCCGTCGGCGTTGCGGGTCCGGGCGACGAGCCGCCCGTTGGACACCGCCGTGAACCCGGCCGGCACCGTGGCCACCAGCTCCCACGTCGCCCGATCGTTGGGGAAGTCGTAGGTCGGGAACCAGAGGTGGTTGTCCATCGCTTCGCCCTGGCTCCAGATCTGCCGCGGCCTATGCGGGCCCTGCTCCTTGATGAACGTCAGGCCACGGCCGTTTTCCACCTTCCCTCCGTAGACGATGGTGAAACGCAACGTGTCCCCGAAACGGGCCGGCCGGCGGGGCAGCACCACGAGCGTATCTCCCCGGTTGTGGAAGGCGAGCGGCCCTGTCGCGTCCGTCACCTGCCGGATGCGCAGCAGGTGGCCGGCGTCGAGCACCACCGAGTCCATCCCCGCGCGCCTGGCCACCAGCTCGGTGACCACCCGTCCGCGGAAGGCCGTGGAATCCCAGTCGAAGCCGCCCACCTCGATGCGCTGGTGCACCAGGTCGTAGTCGTGGGAGCGGTCGTAGGCGCCCCCGACGACACGGCCGAAGTTGGTCGCCGCCATGGGCGCGCCTGTGTCCCGCGCCGGCGTCTGCGCGGACGCCGATCCCGCCGTGCCCGCCG
>JADGQX010000005.1 GCA_017881445.1 Gemmatimonadota bacterium
CTCCGGCGGCACCCTCGACATCCGCTGATGCCTGGTACGTGAAGACCGAGTCGTGCAGCTCGGTGGTGACTCCCGTCCCCAGGTCCGTGAGCGTCACGGCAGCGTGGAGCTTTTCGGGGGTCGTGAACACGGACTGCCGGACGGGGGTCACGCGAATCCACTGCGTGTCGGCGGACGCGTTCAGGTACCCGAAGATCGAGAAATGCAGGTCGCTGGGCTTGAACGGCTCGAAGGTGTCATGGCAGCCGGAGCCGACGCTGAGGACGAGCAGAGCGAGCGCCAGGGTGCGCCCTGCCGGAGCTGTGGTCATCGGGCCGCTCCCGGTGACTTCAACCGAAGTGACAGGTACGGCACCAGTGGCAGCTGATCGATGCGCCGGCCTGTATAGATGTCGTAGAAGAACATGTTGCGCCGGTCGTACGCGTTGATCACCCCGAGTTGCACGTCGAGAGTGCCCACCTTCGATCCGAAGCTCCGTTTGAGCGACGCGTCCAGCCGGTGGACCGCCGGCATCTGGCCCTGGTAGGGCCGGTCGAGGAGCATCCGTGTGGTTCCCTGCCGGGCCCGGACATCCTCCAGGTCGTAGGGGATGGCCAGCCAGTCGTCGATCCCGATGGGCTGGGTGTAGGGCAGCCCGCTGCCGAGCTGCCACCCCAGTTGTGCCGTGAAACGACCGATGTCCAGACTCGCCGAGGCATTGACCGTGTGCCGCCGGTCGTGAGGAGGATTGAACGATTGCACGGAATCCCCGAACCAGGCCTCGAAGTTGTCCTGGGCCGTCCTGTAACGGGTCTGCCCGTAGCCGTAGCCGATGAACGCGTAGAGCGGTTTCCGGTCGTACTCGACCCGCGCGTCCACTCCGTACACCTGCCCGCTGGCCTTGGCCAGCACGGTGTTGTATTGCACGACCGCCTGCCACGCGGGCACCGGCACGTTCCGCAGACGCTTGTAGTATCCTTCGATCGACCAGTGGAGCGCCGACGCCAGCGTCTGCTGCCAACCGAGCAGCAGGTGGGCTGCCTCCATGGGTTTCTGGTCCCGGGGGCGCATCCAGGCGACGAAGACGGACCCGGGGTCGCGCGTGTCGCTCACGCCGGTCAGGTCCTGATGGTACAACCCGAGTGCGGCCGTGACCTCCTCAGTCGAGCGGCCCCATGGTTGCCAGCTCGCGCGCAGGCGCGGCTCGAGCCTGGCGCCAGGGGCCAACATCACGACCAGCCCCGGGGTCACGGCCAGGCGGCGGGTAGGTTTCAGCCCGGCCTCGAAGTACGCGTTCGCGCCGAAGATGAAGTCGTCGTCGGCACGCACGTTCGAGAAGAGCTCCGCCAGGTCGAAGGTGGGCGTCTCCAGGTAGATATGGTAACCGGCCTCGATCGGAACCGCCCCGATCATGTTGGTGGTGTGCGCGTCGTGGCTGAGGCGAGAGACACTCGAACGGAATGCCGATGAGCCCCTCGTGACGGCGGCGTTCCGCACGGTCGAGTATCCGAAGTTCACCTCGAGCAGGCGGAGCATGGGCTCGTTGAAGAGCATGATGCATCGCCCTCCGGCAACGACGTTCTCCCAGCTCACCCGGGAAACGGCGTCCTCGGCGTCCATCCGCCCCTCGTCGTATGTGCGGAGTCCCATCACCGAGCAGCGCGAGCCCTCCTCGAGGAACGAGGTGAGCTTCAGGTACTGACTCTCGAATGCCAGGGGCTGCCGTTCGCCCGTGAGAAATGAGCTCGTCGGATCAATGAGGGACTTGCTGGCGGACGCGATCCACGATGCCTGCCCCCCGTTGAGCGGCCCCTCCACCGTCGCCTCGGCGAGGAAGGGACTCGCGCCTGCGGATGCTTCGTACCGGGACCGGTTCCCGCTGCGCATCTGGACGTCGAGGACCGAGGAGGTCCGGCCGGAGTAGCGGGCGCCGTAGCCGCCGGCGTAGAAGTCGGCATCGGCCACCAGCTCCTGGGGAAAGGCAGAGAAGAAGCCGACGATGTGGAACGGCTGGTAGATCAGGGTACCGTCCACCAGTGCCATGTTCTCGGCCGGAGTGCCGCCCCGGATGAAGAGCTGGCCGCCCCGGTCTCCCTCGGCTACCACCCCCGGCAGCCGCTGCAGGTAGGCGGCCACGTCCCCGCTCGCCGCCGGCATAACGACCCGCCCCAGGTCTGCCGGCCGGATCCGCTGCCGGCCCAAGGTGCGCTGGGTGGCTCCGCCGGCCTGGTCCTGCACGACGATGCCTTCGAGCGCGACGGGACTCACCTCGAGCTCCACGCTGATCGTCCGCTGCTCCCCACCCGCGAATACGATCTTCTCCTCGTGCGGGACGTACCCCAGGAAGGCGATGCGGAGAACGTAGGCTCCCGGGTCGATCAAGCCGATCTGGTAAAAGCCGTTCCGGTCGGTGAGCGCCGACCGCTGGCCGCCCCCGGCGGCGTCGAGGACGACGCTGGCACCCTGCAGGAAGTTGCCGTTCGACGAGTCGGTGACGATCCCGTGGAGCGAAGCCGGAGCCACAGCTCTGGCTGGCGCTTTGGGCCTGACAACGGTTGAATCCCCAGCGGCAACCTGTGCGCCCAGCGGAGCCCGGGCACCGGACAGCACCGCCATCAGCGCGACAGCCCAAAGCGCACGCAGGGCCATGGCAAAGTCGCGCCCAACGGGCACGATGGCCTCCCGCAACTCCATCCGCCTCATAGACGCTCCCGTGCGGGCGCCGGAAGGCCGGTGGCCAGAAATGCAGGCACCGCACGGGTGACGGCAGATGATCTCGTCACCTGAATCTACCTCGCCGGGTTCGTTACTACTTGAAGGAGAAAATTCCATCCTGAATCAGGTTCAGACTCAGGCAGGATGCGCGGAAGGATTGCCCCGGGTCAAGAGTCTGCTTCGCGCGTTCGCGCGCGCCCGCGCGACCCTCCCGGACAAGCGCGGCCCTGCCGGTGCGGATGGAGGACAGCGACGTGCCCGGGGGGAGCAGAACGCAGGACCGAAACAGGACGGCAGCGGCATGGGGTCAATTGCTGAACTGCCGGAATCGGTCCGGTCGGTCTACGGAAGTCGAGGATGGCTATCTACCTATTCCGGGGCGGCCGGGTCTGGGGATGAGCTCAGCGGAGGATATCATTCGTGAGCACCCCATGGAGGACCTGCACTTCGACCTGTTCGCCGAAGACTGGCACCGCCGGATCGGGCGGGCCTGACGAGTGTGGACCTGTAACAGGCTGGCAGGACTGTGGCTCGCGGGCGGGTGGACCTAGCGGAACGGACACCGGGGAACGGCAGTGGTGGACCACCGTTCCCCGAGCTTGTGAGGCGGAACTGGCTACGAGCTATTGCTTATCGCGGCCGGGAGTCAGGCCCGTCGTGCTGGCCACATAGATCACCCCGCGCGCGTGGGCCAGCAGCCCCCAGCGCGCGGAGGCTTCGATGCCGTTGTAATAGTGGATGTAGGCGATCCCTTCGGTGGACATGTACTGCAGTTCCGCAACCCCGCCCACCTCCACTCCGTCGCGGAAGACTCCCGAGGAGAGCCACTTCGGACGCATCGTCTGCACCGCCAGGAACGCGTTCGAGAAGTTGGCGATCTGCTCGCCGGAGAGCTCGTTCAGATCGGCGGGGCCTGCTTGGATGGCATGTCCGCTCGCGCACGCCGCGAACATGATGAGGATCGCGGGTAGCACCAACCACATCCAGCGCTTCATGCCGACCTCCGATGGAGGAGAGGCGAAGCAGCAATCTCAAAGTAGTCTTCAACATGGGCGCGGCGTGCCGGCACCAGCAAGGATCGCTCTGCACCCGACCGACCGCCACCCGAGCTGCTCCAGCATCGGACGCCCGGCCCTGCTTCATAGCTTCTCCAAGGCGCCGGAGTCGCTGTCTATACGGCCGATGCCAGGACCCGGCGGCAGGAGCGGCTAGAGGCCAGAGCACAGACAGCTTGCCAGGGCCGCAGCCGCTCCTGCGCGACCCGGTGCGGGGTGCCTTCTACAACCGCCAGCGGAGCGCGCACGGCATCACGTCCGCACCTCAACAACTCTGGCCTCCGCTGCCAGGCGCCGGAGCGATGGGAGCACGTCGCGGGCGGCGACTGCATCCGCCTCAGGATCACCGAAGCCGAAGTACAGCTTCCGGAACAGCGGATAGAGCTGCTGGTACACGCCGTGCGCCACCGGATCGGGCTCTACCGTACGGTATTTCGGACAGAGGGCGTCCTGAGCTTCCTCGATGGTGCTGAAGGTGCCGGCCGCCAGGAAGGCGAAAATGGCCGACCCCAGGCTGGTGACCTCGTCCACCGGCACCAGCACCGGCATGCCCAGCACGTTGGCATAGATGCGGTTCAGAGTATCGTTCTTCTGGGGAACACCGCCGCCATTGATGACCCGCCGGATGGGCACGCCGTATTCCGCCATCCGCTCGAGAATGATGCGGGTGTGGAAGGCCGTGCCCTCGATGGCGGCGAAAAGCTCGTCCTGCGCCGTGTGGGTGAGATTCCACCCGATCGTCAGGCCTCCCAGCGCCGCATTGACCAGGACTGTACGGTCTCCGTTGTCCCAGGTCAGGCGCAGCAGCCCGCTTTGAGCCGGGCCGTAAGCTTCCAGGCCGCGCGACAGCTCGGCCACGGTCGAGCCGGCACGCCGTGCAATAGCCTCGAAGATATCGCCCGTTGCGGACAGTCCGGCCTCGATGCCGTAGTAATCCGGATGGATCGATCCCTTGACGATGCCGCAGACTCCGGGGATGCACTCGATATCCCGGGCTATCGCCATGATGCAGGTCGAAGTGCCCACCACATTGACGACATCGCCTTCCCGCACGCCCGCCCCGATGGCGTCCCAGTGCGCGTCGAAGGCGCCGATGGGGATGGGTATGCCAGCGCGCAGGCGCAACTTGGCAGCCCACTCGGGACAGAGGTGGCCGGCGATCTGGTCCGAAGTGCCGTATCGCCCCCGCAGCTTGTCGTGGGCTCCGGCCAGCAGCGGATCCACTTTCAGCAGCAGCTCTTCCGAAGGCAGTCCGCCCAGCTCGGGATTCCACAACCATTTGTGGCCCATCGCACATGCACTGCGCGGCACGCGGGCGGGGTCCGTGATGCCGCACAGCAGCGCGGCCACCATGTCGCAGTGTTCGAGCACGGCGGCGAGACGTCCTCGGCGCTGAGGGTTGTTCCGCAGCCAGTGAAGCAGCTTGGAGAAGCCCCACTCAGAGGAATACACGCCGCCCGACCATTGCAGGGCTTCCAGCCCCTCGCTCCGGGCAACCGAGGTAATCTCGGCGGCCTCCCGCTTGGCCCGGTGATCGCACCACAGGTAGTAGTCGTCGAGCGGCTGCAGGTTCTCGTCCACGGGAACCATGGTGGTCCCGGTCGTATCGACTGCGATCGCTTCGACTTCCTGGCCGGACAGTCCAGCCTGATCGAGCGCGCCGTGTGTCGCCTCGACCAGGGCCCGCATGTGCTCCTGGTGTGATTGGGTGGCATGGTCCGGGTCGTCCTTCCTGCGCACCAGCGGATACTCCGCCGCCGCCGAGCCCAGCCTGCCGCGAACGCTGTCCACGATCGATACCCGTACGCTCAAGGTTCCGAAATCGACTCCCGCCACTATGGACATCGAGTGTACTCCGCGATCCTGGGTTAGCCCGGGTGCCGCCCTAGCGCGCGGCGTACAGGGGTGCGATAGAGACGACTGCCAGCCCGATAACGAACAGGGCGAACATCAGCCCGATCAGGCGCATCACGAGCGGCGACCCTCCCGCGAACTCCTTCCACACCACCACGCCCCAGAAGGCACCTACCATCGTCGAGCCCTGTCCGAGGGCATAGGCGATGGCCGGACCCACTTGCAGCTCGGGCGGTGCACTGGCGGCCACGAAGCTGGAGAGGGTGCCGATGGCCCAGACCACGCCTCCCAGGATACCGGCCGTGTGCGCCAGGGCGCTGCCCCGGAAGTAGTCGCTGAACTTCAGTGGCTCGCCCTGAACGGGCTTCTTCATGAAGAAGGCGTTGAACACGAAGGTGGACAGGAACACTCCTACGGAGAAAATGAAGCCGATGGCATACGGCCCCATGCCGCCCGGGTCTTTCTTGCCGATCTCGACCAGCGGGAAGAACATGCCCATCATGATGCCGCCGACCACGCTCAGCAGAATGCCCTTCTTGATGCGCGCCTTCTGCTCGGCCCCGTCCGTCCTCTGTCCCGGATCCCTGGACGCTTTGGCGAGGGTGTGGACGCGGTAGGCGATCCCGTCCAGCACGATGGCGCAAACCACCAGCGCCACGCCCATGAACAGGAGCATGGGGTTGCCCTGAGGGTTGACGAAGTAGTTCCAGATGACACCTACGACCAAAGCCAGGCCGACACCGATGGGGAAGGCCACGCCCAGCCCGGCGACCGCCATGGCGCCCACGACGAGGAAGTTGGAGAGGTTGTAGACCACTCCACCCAGGAAGCCAAAGGCCATGTTCCGCCAACCGGCGTTGGCCAGGTCCTGGAAGAAAGGCTGCCCGTAACTCCCCATGGAGCCGAACGTCAACGCCGCGGCCGCGGAGGCCAGCAGGATGCCCAGCGCGTAATCGAAATACAGCAGCTCGAAGCGCCAGCCCTTCACCATCTTG
Organism: Gemmatimonadota bacterium; assembly: GCA_017881445.1. Taxonomy (GTDB): domain Bacteria; phylum Gemmatimonadota; class Gemmatimonadetes; order Longimicrobiales; family RSA9; genus JADGQX01. The sequence continues at coordinate 6,599 of JADGQX010000005.1, forward strand.
ACGACGTTCGCCCAGGAACCCCAGCACAACATGGTCAGAACGGCCATCAGCAAGGCGACGACGTAGCTCTGCGGCACGATCATCGTGGCTCCTTTCGTGATCCTCGCTTGGGTTCGGCATGATGGGCGGGCATAGCACTCAGCCGTTCAGCCGCGAGCGGCGTTCAGGCTTCCTGGACCACTCCGGGCGCTTCTCCCTGCGACCCGACATCGATGATGGTTTTCACGACGTTGTCCCGATAGGCAGCATTCAGCGCGAACGCGTCCGCGGCGCGCGCCAGCGGAAAACGGTGACTGACCAGGCCCGACAAATCCACGAGGCCGCGCTCAGTCAGGGCAATGGCGCGCGGGTAGGCGTGTTTCATTCGCCGGCACAGCAGGATGGTCAGGCCCTTCCGGCGCGCGGTGGAGTGCTTGATCGCCAGCCGGTCATCCGAGGGTATGCCCACCAGCACGACGGAGCCGCCCAGCCGGGCCATCTCGCAGGCCTGCGCGACTGACACCTCGCCCCAGGCCGCCTCGATGGCCACATCGACACCGCGACCGTGCGTCTCTCGTTGCACCCTCGCCACCGGGTCCTCGGCGCCGCAATCGATGGGAATGCCGCCCAGCCGCTCGGCCAGCGCCAGCCGCCACGGGAACCGGTCGGAAACGTAGACGGGGTGGGCGCCTGCGAGCCGCACCAGCTGCAGAATCAGCAGCCCGATCGGCCCCGCACCCAGGACCGCCACGCTATGCGCAACCCTTATGCGGGCGAGATCGGTGGCGTGGATCGCTACGCCCAGCGGCTCCAGCAATGCGCCCTGCACGTCATCGATTCCGTCGGGCAACGGAAAACAGGTCTCCGCAGGGACGAGCATCCACTCGCGCAGACAACCATCGTCCGGATAGTTGCTGCAGAACCGGAGGTGACGGCACAGGTTGGGATGGCCGTGCGCGCACGGTTCGCAATGGCCGCAGGGTTGCGCCGGGTCGACGGCCACGCGCACTCCGGGCCGGATCGCTTCGAAGCAGCCGTCCAACGATCCCGGCCCAACCGCCTCCACCACCGCGGAGAACTCGTGTCCCAGCACGAGCGGGGCCTGCACTACCGTATCGCCGATGCGGGCATCCGTGAACGAATGGAGATCGCTGCCGCATATGCCCATGGCTTGCACCCGCAGCAGCACCTGGGCAGCTCCGGGCGGACCGGGATGAGGCAGGGTTTCTACCCGCATATCGGATGGGCCGTGCAGGCGCGCTGCGGCCATGGAACGTGCATCGTTCACTGGCAACTCCCTTGCTGGAAAGCGAGGGCCGGTTCAGTCCGGAAAGGCGGCCCGGCGAACGTCGGGATAACGGGGTAAAGCCGCGCTGAGCGGTGGGGGAGGGACGTCGGGACCCGCAGTGGTGTGTCCGGCATCGGACGCCCGGTCCTCTCGGCGCTAGCAGGTCAGTCGTGCGCTGCACTCATGAAACCTGCTCCAAGATGCCGCTGCGGGCGCCAGCCGTAAACAGCCATGATGGGTGAAAAACGCGCGGCCTCCGGTGCTGGACGTGCTGCGGGGACGGGCGACGCCCGCCATGGAGCAGGCCGGGCTCTCCAACTGGGCGGTGACGCTGGGCCGCCAGAGGCTGGGCCAGCTCACGCTGCGCAACTACCCCGCGATCCTGCAGAACCTGCCCCTGCCGCGCATCGACTCGCGCACGCGCACCATCGACCTGGCGGCGCTGGACCTGATCCGCGACCGCGAGCGGGGCGTGCCGCGCTTCAACGAGTTCCGGCGCCAGTACGGGCTGCACAGCCTGACCTCCTTCGACGACTTCATCGACCAGCACCTGCCGGCGGGATCCGCCGAGCGGGCGCGCCAGGAGGACGTCGTGCGCCGGCTGCGGCAGGTGTACGGCCAGCACCGCTGCGACGCAAGCAAGGTGATCACCGACGCCCAGCTGAACGACGATGGCAGCCCCATGAACGACTGCCTGGGGCACGCCAACGGCTCCACGGTGGACAACGTCGAGGACCTGGACGTGGTGGTCGGCTTCCTGGCCGAGTCCACCCGCCCGCACGGATTCGCCATCTCCGAGACGCAGTTCACGGTATTCATCCTCAACGCGTCCCGGCGCCTGTTCAGCGACCGCTTCTTCACCTCCAGCTTCCGCCCCGAGTTCTACACTCGCCTGGGCGTCGATTGGGTGGACAACAACGGACCCGGCCCCAAGCAGTGGGAGAAGGGGACCCCGAACGGCCACACCGACGAGGTCTCGCCCATGAAGCGCGTGCTGCTGCGGGCGATGCCGGAGCTGAAGCCGGAGCTGGTCGGGGTGGTGAACGCCTTCGATCCCTGGGGGCGCGACCGCCGCACGTACTACGACCTGGAGTGGAAGCCCCGGCCGGGCGCCGAGTCGGACCCCGCGTTCAAGCAGTAGGCGACGAGGGCGCCGCCGGCGCCCAGGGCCACGGCCTCGGTGCGGGTGGAGGCGCCGAGCTCGGCGAAGAGGGCGGCGACGTGCGTCTTCACGATATGTCGGAGATGCCGAGGCGGCGGGCGATGCTCTTGTTGCCGAGGCCTTCGGCCATCATGGCCAGGACCTCCCGCTCGCGGGGAGTGAGGGGCGGCGCCCCGGTGCTGGTGCGCAGGCGCGGGCGGCCGAGCAGCTCGGCGGCCAGATCGGCGGGGAGCGCGACCAGACCCGCCGCGGCGGCATGAAGCGCCGCCACGATCTCCTCGGGCGAGGCATCCCAGCGCAGCACGACGCGGGCGCCGGCGCGCAGCCCCTCGGCCGCCGCCGCGGCGTTGACGGCCTCGGCCAGCAACACCACGGCGGGCGCCCGCGCCGTCGTGCGGTCGGCCAGGGCGGCCGGTATCGGCCAGATCGGCGAGCCCTCCCCTCCATTCGGGGGAGCCAGGCCCCGAAGCCGAAGGTTCCGGCGTGCGGTGCGTGGTCCCGAAGACGCGCCCCGGCCACCCGAGCTTACAGGGTCAACTCAGGTAAACGGAGGCCCGATGGCGATTTGGCTGCCGGGCCCTTCCGCGTTCACCCCCTCAGCGCCCACCTCGTCCCGGTTGCCGTGGCATGAGAGCCTTTCCAGCGTGGCGACGACGCGCTAACGTTGCCGTACCGCCCCGAAAGTGACGGACATGGTGTGGCTCGATCGAGGATGGCCTTCCTCGCCTGGCCAGCCTCGGACATGCGACTCGCGGAGCACTGACGCGCCGGCGGCACTGGAAGCGGACCGCCGGCCTTGCGAGGCTGCGATCGCGCTGAATGGAGGCCCCACGGTATGAAGAAGCTCAAGGTCGTTCTGGCCCTCATCACGCAGCAAAACGACTACCAGCGGGAGCAGGCGTCGGTGGCAGAGGCCACGGCGCAACGTCTGGGAATGGACCTGCAGGTACTGTTCGCGGACAACGATGCCATCGTGCAGACGAGGCAGATCCTGGCCGCGATCCATGCCGAGACGGCGGCCCGTCCCGACGCGGTGGTGGTGGAGCCGGTCGGCACCGGGATGCTGCAGGTGGCCACGGCGGCCGCCAACGTCGGCATCGGCTGGGTCGTTCTGAACCGCGAGGCGGACTACCTGGTCCAGCTGCGGGGGACGGCGACCGTGCCGATCGGGAGCGTCGACTGCGACAACGTGGAGGTGGGCAGGATCCAGGGGCGGCAGTTCGCCGCACTGCTGCCGTCGGGCGGAACGGTTCTGTACATCGAGGGGCCGGCCACCGACGTTTCCAAGCAGCGCCGGGCCGGGATGGAGGAGACGCTGCCGGCCAACCTCGAGATCAAGGCCGTACGGGGGAAGTGGACGGAGGAAAGCGCGTTCCAGGCGGTCACCTCGCGGCTGCAGCTGCAGGCGAACCAGCCGCCCAATGTGGGCATCGTCGGCTGTCAGAACGACGCCATGGCTATGGGCGCCCGCAAGGCGGTGGAGTCCCTGGCCTCCGCCCAGCAGCGCGAGCAGTGGCTGAAGATCCCGTTCACGGGCGTGGACGGCGTCTCCACGAGCGGCCTGGTCTGGGTGCAGAAGCACCTGCTGACCGCGACGGTGGTGACGCCCGCGCTGACGGGCCTCGCGCTCGAGATGCTGGCCAAGGCCGTCGCGACCGGAACCAAGTTCCCGGAGCGGACGCTGACCAAGCCGACATCCTACCCGCCGGTCGAGGATCTGCGCCGCCGCTGATCGGGGGCGGGCACCATCCCGCCACGAAGAAAAGGCACCACGCGCCTCCCGGCGGTGGTGCCTTTTCCATTGCGCGACGTCGCGGCGCTCTCCTTTGCCCGCGGCTACACCTGCTTCGTCAGCAGCCGGCGCGTGTAGGGGATCAGGCCGCCGGCGTCGATGATCGCCTGGCGAGCCTGGGGCAGGGCCTCGATGGGGAAGGACTTGCCCGAGGTGCGGTTCCAGACCCGGCCCTCGGCGATCTCCAGCTCGTCCCCCTCGGCCGCGTCGATGGTCGGGCAGATGACCATGGCCAGCCCGACGTTGATCGAGTTCTGCAGGAAGATGCGGGCGAAGTGGCGGGCGATGACGATGATGCCGTAGCCCGAGATGCAGGAGGCGGCCTGCTCGCGCGAGGAGCCGCAGCCGAAGTTCTTGCCGGCCACGATGAAGGAGCCGGGCGGGATCTCGCCCGCCTTGAGCTTCGCGTTCAGCGCCTTGTCGTCGGCGAAGGCATACTGCGGCGTCTCGGTGGGCAGCACCGTGGCCATGAAGCGGCCGGGATAGATGATGTCGGTGGAGACGTCGTCGCCGAGCTTGCACACGACCCTGGCGATGGCCATGTCAGTTCCCTCCCCTCGGGTCGGTGATCACGCCCGTGAGTGCGCTGGCGGCGGCAACCGCGGGCGAGCAGAGGTAGACCTCCGCGCTGGGGTTGCCCATCCGCCCCTTGAAGTTGCGGTTGGTGGTGGCGAGGGCGGTCTCGCCGTCGGCCAGGGCGCCCTGGTGCACCCCGAGGCAGGGGCCGCAGCCCGGATTGCAGACCACGGCGCCCGCGGCGATGATGTCGCCCAGGTAGCCTCGCTCCAGCGCCTGCGAGTAGATGCGCCAGGAGGCGGGGAAGACCAGCATGCGGGTGCCCGCCGCCACATGCTTGCCCTTGAGGATGCGGGCGGCGACCTCGAGGTCGTCCAGGCGGCCATTGGTGCAGGAGCCGATGACGACCTGCTGCACCTTCGTGCCCCGCACGTCCGCCACGGGCTTCACGTTGTCCACGGTGTGGGGGCAGGCGATCTGGGGCCCGAGCGCGGCCGCGTCGATCTCGATCACGCGCTCGTAGACGGCGTCGGCGTCCGGGCCGAAGAGGTCGAGGTCGTCCGTCACCCCGGCTTCCTGGCGCAGGTAGCGCTCGGTCTCGGCATCGGGCGGCACCACGCCCGCGGTGGCGCCGGCCTCGACGCTCATGTTGCAGAGCACCAGCCGGCCCGACGTGGGCATGTTGCGGATCTCCTCGCCGTGGAACTCGATGACCCTGTAGTTGGCCCCCTCGGCGGTGAGCTTGCCGATGACGGCCAGGATCAGGTCCTTGGCGTAGACGCCGGGGCCGAGGCGCCCCTTCACCACCACCTTGATGGTCGCCGGCACCTCCACGTTCAGCACGTGTCCCAGCGCCCAGACGGAGGCCATCTCGGTGGCGCCGATGCCGAAGGCGAAGGCGCCCAGCGCGCCGTGGGTGGTGGTGTGGCTGTCCGTGCCCACCACCACGGCGCCCGGACGGACGTAGCCGTTCTCGGGCAGGATCTGGTGGCAGATGCCGCCCACGTCGCCGCGGATGTCGTGGAACTTGCCGATGCCCTGCTTGGCGACGAACTCGCGGATCTTCTTCTGGTTCGTCGCCGTCTTGGACGACTCGGCCGGGACGCGGTGATCGAAGATGATGGCGATGCGGTCGGGGTCCCAGACGCTCGAATCGCGGCCCGTGCCCTGGTAGATCTCGTTGAACTGGTTGATGACGAGCGCGCCGTTCTCGTGCGACATCGCCAGGTCCACCGGCGGCTCGACCACGTCGCCCACCGCGAGCGCGGGCTCACCGCAGGCCCGGGCCAGCAGCTTCTGTATGTAAGTCATGCCCATGAGACAGCTTCCTTTCTCTTCGACCGGGTCAGACGATGCCCCGTGATTTGAGCTCCGCCAGCTGGTCGGGGGTCACGCCGACACGGGCGAGGACCTCGGCGGTGTGCGCGGAGAGGCGCGGCGGTGGAGACGTGATCTCGCCCGGCGTATCGCGGAACTTGGCCGTGAGGGCGAAGAGCGGCACGGTGCCGATGCCCTCCACGGGGATCTCCTTCAGCGTCTCGCGGTGCCGGACCTGCGGCTGGTGCAGCGCGTCCTCCAGGCTGAGGATCTCGCCGCTGGGGACATCCCGGGCGTTGAGCAGCTCCACCCACTCCCGGGTGCTGCGCTCCGCCAGCTTCGCCTCCAGCAGCGGGGTGAGCGCCTTACGGTTCTTCTTGCGGGTGTCGCGCTTCTGGAAGCGCTCGTCGGCCTTGAGCTCGGGCACGCCCAGCACGTCGCACACCGACTCCCACTGCTCCTGCTTGTTGGCCGCGATGTTGACGTGGCCGTCCGCCGTCCGGAATACGCCCGAAGGCGCCGCCGTGAAGTTGTCGTTGCCCATGAGCACCGGCTGCTTCTTGCCGATCAGCAGGTTGGCCGCGACCCAACCCATGAGGGGCATGATCGAGTCCAGCAGCGCCACGTCGATGAACTGGCCCACACCCGTGCGCTCGCGGTGATAGAGCGCCGCCATGATGGCGAAGGCCGCGTTCAGGCCGCCCACCGTGTCGCAGACGGGGAAGCCGGTGCGCAGCGGGCTCAACCTCTCATCGCCATTGACGGCCATCTCGCCGCTCAGCCCCTGGATGATCTGGTCGTAGGCGGGCTTGAAGGCGTCGGGGCCGGTCTGGCCGAAACCCGAGATGGCGCAGTAGACCAGGCGCGGGTTGATCTCCCGCAGCACCTCGTAGCCCAGCCCCAGGCGATTCATGACCTCGGGGCGGAAGTTCTCCACCAGCACGTCGGCGTCCTTCACCAGCAGCCGGAAGAGCTCCTTGCCCTCGACGCTCTTGGTGTTGAGCGTCACGGACTTCTTGTTGGCGTTCTGGGCCAGGAAGCTGGTGCCCATGAGCTGGTCGTTCAGCTCGGGCAGGATGCCCAGCTTGCGCGCCAGGTCGCCGTCCTTCGGGTTCTCGATCTTGATCACCTCGGCGCCCATGAGCGCCAGGTGCAGCGTGGCGAACGGGCCCGCCAGCACGTTGGTGAGGTCGAGGACCCGGACGCCGCTGAGGATGCCGCTCATCTAGACTCCTTCGGGGAGATCGGCCCCGACTTGTAGACGAACCCGGGCAGCTCCCGACCGAAATGCGCGGCCAGGTCGCGGGCGACGTCGATCAGCCCCTCCAGGTGGACGTCGAGGCGGTCGCCCTGCCGCTGCAGCGCGTGCACGAAGTCCTCGGTGGCGACGTTGCCCGCCGCGACCTTCGTGAAGGGGCAGCCACCCAGGCCACCGAAGGAGGTCTCGACCACGCCCACGCCCGCCCGCAGCGCGGCGAAGATGCTCGCCATGCCCAGGCCGTAGGTGTTGTGAATGTGGCAAGTGCACTCCACCGCCGGATCCAGCCCGCGAATGGCCCCGAAGAGTCGCTCGACCTGCGCCGGGTGCGAATGGCCGGCCGTGTCCGCCAGGCTGATGGAGCGAAGCCCCGCGTCCAGGTAGGCGCGCACCATCCCCAGCACCCGCTCCTCGGGGATCGCGCCCTCGAAGCCGCAGCCGAACGCCGACTGCACCGAGACCTGGACCGGCTTGCCCGCCGCCACGGCCGCCTGCGCCATGGCCACGATGCGGGTCGTGGCCTCGTCGGTCCCCATGCCCGTGTTCTTGCGGCTGTGCGTGTCGCTGGCGGACGCGCCCATGCAGACCAGGTCCACGCCGCAGGCCAGCGCCCGGTCCAGCCCCCGCTCGTTCAGCACCAGCCCCGAGAGGACGCCGCGCCCAGGCCGGTCCGCCACCAGCCGGCGCACCAGCTCGTCCGTGTCGGCCATCTGCGGCACCTTCTCCGGGTGCACGAAGGAGCCGACCTGCACGATGTCCACGCCGGCGTCCAGCACCCGGCGGATCCAGCCCTCCTTGACCTCGAGCGGCACGACCTGCTTTTCCATCTGCAAGCCGTCGCGGGGCCCGACCTCGTGGATCTTCACGTTCGCCACGGGAGCGCCCTCACAGCCCGGCGGCGATGGCTTCCGCCATCTCGCGCGTCGTGGCGGAGCCGCCCATGTCGTAGGTGCGCACCCGGCCCTGCGCGATGACCGCCGCCGTGGCCTCCTCCAGCGCCCGGGCGCGGCTCGCCTCGCCCAGCCACTCCAGCATCATCTTCGCCGCCAGGATGGTGGCAATGGGATTGACCTTGTTCTGGCCCGCGTACTTGGGCGCCGAGCCGTGCGTCGGCTCGAAGACCGCCAGCTTCTCCCCGATGTTGCCCGAGTAGCCGAAGCCCAGCCCGCCCACCATCTGGGCGCACAGGTCCGAGATGATGTCGCCGTAGAGGTTGGGCGCCACCAGCACGTCGTAGTTGAACGGGTTCTTCAGCAGCCACATCGTCATGGCGTCGATGTTGGCATCGTCCAGCTGGACCCCGGGATAGCCCTTCGCCACCTCTTTCGCGATCTCCAGGAACATCCCGTCCGTGGCCCGAACCACGTTCGCCTTGTGCACCACCGTGACCTTCTTCCGACCGAACTTCTGCGCGAAGTCGAACGCCGCCCGGACGATCCGCTCCGAGCCTTTGCGCGTGTTGATCTTGCACGAGATGGCGTACTCGTCCGGCGCCAGCCCGGCGAAGGGCGCGAAGTTCTTGCTCAGCGCACTCAGCGTCTCCGCCAGCCGCTGCGGCACGGGCGCGAACTCCACCCCCGCGTACAGGTCCTCCGTGTTCTCCCGGAAGACCACCAGGTCGATGCCGTCCCTGAAGTTCAGCGGGTTGCCCGGGTAGGCCTTGATCGGGCGCAGGCAGGTGTACAGATCGAAGAGCTGCCGCATGCGCACGATCGGCGACCGGTAGAGCAGCCCCGTGCCCCGCAGGCCGGGCACCAGCTCCGCCTCGGCCGTCTTCGCCGGCTTCGAGGTGATCGCCCCGAACAGCGCCGCGTCCACGTTCCCCAGCAGCTCGATCGTGCGGGCCGGGAAGGCGTCCCCCTCCCTGCACCAGCTATCCCAGCCGATGTCGCCGTGGATGTACTCGGCGTCGAAATCCAGTCTGTCCAGCACTATGCGTGTGGCGTCCATCACCTCCACGCCGATGCCGTCGCCCGGCAGCCAGGCGATCCTGAACTTCGCCATATAATCCTCACTCTTATATGCGTAATCGTGTACGCGACCACAGCGATCCATGTTGAAACTGCTTGGGGCGGGTAGGTCGCCGCAACAGCGGCAACAGCAACGGCAGCAACAGCAACGGCAGCAACAGCAACGGCGGCAACAGCAACAGCGGCAACGGCAACGGCAACGGCAACGAGCGCGAGATCGGCGGCGGGGTGGGGCGGGTCCCGCCGTGCCCGGCCCAGCCCGCTTGCCGGGCGGGGGCGGGGGGGAGAGCTTCGTGCGCGGCGGCGCCCCGGCGTGCGCTGCAACGCCTCGAGCGACAGGGTCAGGATGCCCGTAGCGCAGGACCACATCGACGCCCTCACGCCCATGGGCGCCACGCTGGTGCCGGGTGGCGCGACCTTCCGGGTCTGGGCGCCCTCGGCCGAGGCGGTCTTCGTGCTCACCGCCGACCTGGCCGCGTCCCGGCTGCCGGGCTGGGCGGCGCGGGCGCAGGACGCACTGACGTCGCGGCCGGACGGGAGCTGGACCGGGTTCGTGGCGGGCGTGGCCGATGGTGACCCGTACCGATTCTGGGTGGTGGGCACGGGCGGGGCGGGCTACAAGCGGGATCCCCACGCCCGGGAGCTGGGCGTCGAGCCGGCGTTCCCGGACTGCGACTGCATCGTGCGGCAGGGGGAGGCGTACCGCTGGCACGACAGGGGTTACCGGCCGCCGGACTTCCGCGACCTGATCATCTACCAGCTGCACATCGGGACGTACTACGCCGTGGATGCGGCAGGGGTGGACCAGCGGGCGGTGCGTCCGGCGCGCTTCCTGGACCTGCTCTTCCGGCTGGAGTACCTGCGCGAGCTGGGGGTGAACGCGATCGAGCCGCTGCCGATCCAGGAGTTCCCCTCGCAGTTCAGCATGGGCTACAACGGCACCGACTACTACTCGCCGGAGATGGAGTACCAGGTGACGGACCCGGCGGAGCTGCCCCGCTACCTGGCGCAGGCCAACCGGCTGCTGGCGGAGCGCGGCCTGCCGCCGCTGGAGGCGGCGCAGCTCGCATGCGGACCGGACCAGCTCAAGTGCGTGATCGACCTCTTCCACCTGAACGGCATGGCGGTGGTGCTGGACGTGGTCTTCAACCACGCCGGCGGGGGCTTCGACGACCAGAGCCTGTACTTCTTCGACCGGCGCGCCTTCAGCTCCAACGAGGACAGCCTCTACTTCACCAACCAGGGGTGGGCGGGCGGTCTCGTCTTCGCCTACTGGAACGGGGGGGTGCGCGACTTCCTGCTGGACAACGCCGAGTTCTTCCTGCGGGAGTATCACGCGGACGGGTTCCGCTACGACGAGGTGACGGTGATCGACCGCTTCGGCGGCTGGTCGTTCGCGCAGCAGCTGGCTGGCCGCGTGCGCTCGGTGAAGCCCGCGGCCATCCAGATCGCCGAGTACTGGAACGACGCGCGCTGGCTGGCGGTGGCCCGGCCGCCGGTGGGAATGGGCTTCGACGCGGCCTGGTCGGACCGGCAGCGCTCGGCGCTGCGGGGCGCCCTGAGCCAGGCCGCCGGCGGCGCCGGCGCGCGCATCGACATGGACGCGGTGGCGCAGGCGCTGCGCCCGCCGCCCAACTTCCCCGCGGCCTGGACGGCGGTGCAGTTCATCGAGGACCACGACACGGTGTACGCGGACCACGTGCCGCAGCAGCCGCGCGTGCCGCGGCTGGCGGACGCCGGCGACCCCCGGAGCTGGTACGCCCGCAGCCGCAGCCGCGTCGCCCTGGGGCTGCTGCTGACGGCGCCCGGGATCCCGATGCTCTTCATGGGGCAGGAGATCCTCGAGGACAGCAACTGGAGCGACAACCCCGAGGCGGACCCGGGGACGTTCGTCGCCTGGGACGCGCTGGATGCCGACAAAGGGCGGCGCGACTACCTGGCCTGCGCCCGGGACCTGCTCCGGCTGCGACGCAGCCGGCCGGCGCTGCGGGGCGAGGGCGTCAACCCCTTCCACGTGCACGACGACAACCGCGTCGTGGCGTTCCACCGCTGGCTGGAGGGCAGCGGCCAGGACGTGGTGGTGGTGGCCAGCCTGAACGAGTCCACATACGCGGACTACCGCATTGGCTTCCCCTGGCCGGGGGCGTGGCGGGAGATCTTCAACAGCGATTTCTACGACGAGCTGCCCAACCCGCGCGTGGCGGGCAACGGCGGGGGCGTGGTGGTGGATGGCCCGCCCCTGCACGGCTTCGGGCAGTCCGCCGCCATCGTGATCCCGGCCAACGGCGTGGTGGTGTTCGCCAGGGATTAGAGGAGGGAACGATGTCGCCTGCTCGGATGTGCGCGGCCGCTATCCTGGTCGCGGTGATACCGGTGCTGGCCGGCGCGCGCTGCACGTCGCGCTCGGACGTGGCCAACGCGGCGGGTGGCGCCGCCGACACCACCCCGGCGCCGCCCGGGGTCGGGCCGGACTGGCCCATGTTCGGCTACGTCCCGGCGCGCACGAACGACGGCCCGGCCACGACGGGGATCACGGCGGCGAACGCCTCCAGCCTGCGACGCCTGCAGGTGCAGCTTCCCGGCACCGTGGATGCCTCGCCCATCTATCTGCACCAGGTGAGCGTGAACAGTGGCACGCACGACGTGTTCGTGGTCACGACCACCTACGGCAAGACGCTGGCGCTGGACGCGGCCGGCGGCGCGATCCTCTGGACCTACACGCCGGCCGGCTACGACTCCTGGGCGGGCACGCGCCAGATCACAACGGCGGCGCCGGTGGCGGACCCGGACCGGCAGAGCGTGTACGCGGCGGCGCCCGACGGCCAGATCCGGAAGCTGGCCCTGGCGAACGGCCACGCGCTCTGGACAACGGCGATCACGACCCTGCCCGCGCGGGAGAAGATCGCCGGCGCGCTGAACCTGGACGGCGGGCACGTGCTGGCGGCCACGGGCGGCTACATCGGGGACGCCCCGCCCTACCAGGGGCACGTGGCCGTGCTCGATGCTGCGACGGGACGGCTGCTCGCCGTCTGGAATTCGCTCTGCAGCGACCGGGCCGGGCTGATCGCCCCGTCCTCCTGCGGCCAGAGCGGGTCCGCGATCTGGGCCCGGCGTGGCGTGGTGGTGGATCCGGAGACCCACCAGCTGCTGGCAGCGACGGGAAACGGCCTCTTCGACGGCCGCACCGACTGGGGCGACAGCGTCGTGGAGCTGGCGCCCGACGGCAGCGCACTCGTGGGCCACTGGACGCCGACCGACTTCCAGGCGCTGGACGACTCCGACGGCGACATCGGCTCGACCGGGCCGGCGCTCATGGCCGGCGGCTACGCGGTGCAGGGCGGCAAGGACGGCAAGCTGCGGCTCTTCCAGCTCTCGCGCACCAGCGGCCAGGCCTCGGGGGGCGAGGCGCAGACGGTGCCGACGCCGGGCGGCCAGGCGCTGCACGCCGACCCGGCCGTGGGGGCCGGAAGCTGGCTGTACGTCGCCGACCGGGGCGGCACCGAGGCGTGGCGCCTGGTGAGCGGCCAGCTGCAGAAGGCGTGGAGCAACGGCACGGCGGGGACCAGCCCGGTCATCGCCGGCGGACTGCTCTGGGTCTACGACCCCGGTGGCAGCCTGCTGGCCTACCAGCCCGACACCGGGCAGCGCGTCGCCTCGCTGCCCGCCGGCAGCGGGCACTGGCAGAGCCCCATCGTGAGCGACGGCCGCGTCGCCCTGGCCCAGGGGAACGCCAACGACCGCAGCGCCACGGGAGTGCTGAACATCTACACGCTGCACTGACCTTCGCGGAGGCGGCCGGCCGGACCGGACGCTGCGGCCCCTCGCCGATCATTGACGAGGGGCCCCGTTCTTCGGTACGCTAGCGCAGGGCATCGGCGCGGGACCCCGATGTCCATTCCCGCAACTCCATCGAAACGCCCGGCAACCCGGGCAGGGCGAAGAGGCCAACCATGAGCTCGCGTCGGAATGCGATCGCCTTCTGCGTTGTGCTGGTGCTGGCGGCGGCGTGCGGCAAGAAGGAGGAGAAGACGGCGGTACAGGGGACCGAGGCGGCACCGGCGGCCGCGGCGCCCGCTCAGCCGGCGGCCAACTGCGCGCTGATCACCGCGGCGGAGGTGCAGGAAGCGACGGGCCAGCCGGCTACCGGCCCGACGGTGAACGGTACCAACTCGACGGTCTGCGAGTTCAAGGTGTCGGAGGCGGGCGTACTCAACTTCTACTCCAAGCGCGCCCGCGCCGACGAGACGCCCGATGCCATGATGGCGGAGCTGACCAAGCGGAACATCCCGGTGGCGGAGCACGCGGGCCTGGGTGACCGCTCCTTCTTCGCCAGCCCCGGCTACGGCATGACGCAGCTCAATAGCTTCAAGGGCCCCGACTACGTCATCGTCACGCTGCTCGTCCCGGGCCTGGGCGAGGCGAAGCAGAAGGAGGTGGCCGCCAAGGTCATGGCGAAGGCACTGTCCAGGCTGTGAGCGCGACTATCCTTGCGCGGTTCCCCATGCAACGGCCGCCCGATCGCGGCCCGGACCGGAGCTCAGGCCGATGAGCGGTGCACCGACCCCGCCGACCGCATTTGGTGCGCTGGAGAGCGCGCAGGCACTGACGCCGGGGCAGATCGAGGCCCGGGCGCGGGAGCTGCTGGCGCAGCTCACGCCCGAGGAGAAGCTCGGGCTGATGGACGGCGACACGCCCTTCTGGCCGGGCCTCGCCGAGATGATGAGCCCGGGTGGGTACAGCGGCCGCTGCTGGGTCGCGGGGGCGGTGCCGCGGCTGGGGATTCCCGGCATCCGCTTCTCCGACGGCCCGCGCGGAATCGTGCTGGAGGGCGCGACCACGTTCCCGGTCTCCATGGCGCGGGGCGCCACCTGGGACCCGGAGCTGGAGGAGCGCATCGGCGACGCCATCGGCCGGGAGCTGAGGGCGCTGGGCGGCAACTTCTTCGGCGGCGTGTGCATCAACCTGCTGCGCCACCCGGCCTGGGGCCGGGCGCAGGAGACCTACGGCGAGGACCCGCACCACCTGGGTGCGATGGGCGCCGCCCTCGTGCGCGGGGTGCAGCGGCACGTGATGGCGTGCGCCAAGCACTTCGCCCTCAACTCGATGGAGAACGGCCGCTTCAGGCTGGACGTCACCGTCGACCCGCGCGCTCTGCACGAGATCTACCTGCCGCACTTCCGGCGCGCGCTGGAGGCGGGCGCGGCCTCGGTCATGAGCGCGTACAACAGCGTGAACGGCGAGTGGTGCGGCCAGAACCGCGCATTGCTGACGGACATCCTGAAGGACGAGCTGGGCTTCGAGGGCTTCATCATCTCGGACTTCATCTTCGGCATACGTGAGCCGGAGAGGGCGGCGCTGGCGGGGCTGGACGTGGAGATGCCGTTCGCCATGCACTTTCACGGCGCCCTCGAGCGGCTGGTCGCGGAGGGCACGGTGCCGGTCGAGCGCGTTGATGACGCCGCGCTCCGCATCCTGCGCCAGCAGGTCCGCTTCGGCCAGGGACGGGATGCTCGAGGCTACGGGCCGGATGTCGTGGGCTGCGCGGCGCACCGGGAGCTGGCGCGCGAAGCCGCGCGCCGCAGCATCGTCCTGCTGCAGAACGAGGGCGGCCTGCTGCCGTTGAGCGAGCCGCGGCGCCTGCTGGTGGTGGGGGCGCTGGCGGACACGCCCAACACGGGCGACGGCGGCTCCAGCAACACCCGTCCGGCGCACGTGGTCACGCCGCTGCAGGGGCTGCGGCAGGCGCTGGGCGACACGGCCGTGGTGGACCACGACGACGGCAGCGACCCGGCGCGGGCGGCGCTGCGGGCGCGGGACGCGGACGCGGTGCTGGTCGTCGTCGGCTACACGCACGCGGACGAGGGCGAATACATCCCGCCGGACATGCTGGCCATGTTCGCGCCGGGTTTCCCCGCGCCCACGCCGGGGGAAGCGCCCCTGGCCGCGGCGCTCATGGAGGGGGCGATCGCGCCGGAAGCGGGCTTCTCCCCCGGCGGCGACCGCGAGCGGCTGACGCTGCACCCGCGGGACGAGGCGCTGATCCACGCGCTGGCCGCGGCCAGCCCGCGTACCATCGTGGCCATCATGGCGGGCAGCGCCGTCATCACCGAGGCCTGGCGCTCCGAGGTCCCGGCGATCCTGATGCTCTGGTACCCGGGGATGGAGGGCGGGCACGCGCTGGCGGAGGTGCTGCTGGGGCGGGTGAACCCGAGCGGCCGGCTGCCCTGCACCTTCCCCGCGCGGCCGGAGGATCTTCCGTATTTCGACCGGAGCGCCACGTCCATCACCTACGACCTCTGGCCCGGCTACCGGAAGCTGGACCGGGATGGCAGCGCGCCGGCGTTCCCCTTCGGCTTCGGGTTGAGCTACACCCGCTACGAGTACGGCCCGCTGCGGCTGGCGCGCGCGGAGTTGGGCGCCGCCGACACGGCGGTGGCCACGCTCGATGTGAGCAATGCGGGCGACATCGCCGGAGAGGAGGTCGTGCAGCTCTACGTCTCGGCCCTGGGCTCGTGCGTAGAGCGCGCGCCGCGGGAGCTGAAGGCGTTCGCCCGGGTGGCGCTGGAGCCGGGCGAGACCCGCGCGGTGCGCTTCGAGCTGCCCGCGGCCGACCTGGCCTACTGGGCCGAGGGCACGGGCTGGGTGGTCGAGCCGATCGAATACGAGCTGGCGGCCGCGCGCCACGAGCGCGACGAGCAGGCGTCACGGGCGCGCTTGCGGGTGGTGGCGTCTTGAGCGGCGAGGAGCGGGCGGGCCCGGCCGCCGCGCAGGGCCTGGTCTTCGGGGCGTTGGACCCTCCCGGCCACTACGGACTGCACTGGGTGGTCGGCATGAGCCTCGCCGGCGCCAGGCCGGCGTTCTCCATTACCGTGGCCATGTGACGGGCGACGTTGCTACTCGATGGGGTTCGCCAGCTCGCCGATGCCGCCGATCTCGATGCGGACCTCGTCACCGGGGCGCAGGGTGAAGCCGTCGGGCGGGACGACGCCCGTGCCGGTGAGCAGCACGCTGCCCTGGGGGAAGCTGGTCTCGCGATAGAGGTAGGCCACCAGCTCCCGCGGGTCGCGCCGCATCTGCTCCAGGGTGGTGCTGCCCTCGAAGACGACGTCGCCGCCGCGCAGGATGCGGATGCCGATGGGCGTGGCCGGCGGCAGCGGCGCCTCCGCCACCAGCAGCGCCGGGCCCAGGCCGCAGGAGCCGTCGTAGATCTTGGCCTGGGGCAGGTAGAGCGGGTTCTCGCCCTCGATGGCCCGGCTGCTCATGTCGTTGCCGATGGTGTAGCCGATGATCTGGGCGCGGGCGTTCACGTACAGCGCCAGCTCGGGCTCGGGGACGTTCCAGGCGGAATCGGCCCGGATGCGGAGCGGCATGCCCGGACCCCGCACCCGCCAGCCCGGCGACTTGAAGAACAGCTCGGGACGCTCGGCCTCGTAGACGCGGTCGTAGAAGGAGCCGCCGCCGGCGACCTTCGACTCCTCCATGCGGGCCGTACGGCTGCGCCAGTACGTCACGCCCGCGGCCCACACCTCCTGCCCGGCAATGGGCGCGAGCAGGTTCTCGAGCCGGCTGACCGGGGGCGCGCCGGCGGCGGCGGCGCGGAGGTGCTCCGCCAGCCGCTCGCGGTTGATGAGCGCGTCCCACTCCTCCTGTATCCGCAGCAGGCTGCCGTCGTGCTCCAGCACCACGCCCGCCGTCGTGCGGTAGAGTCTCATGCCGGGTCTCTCCCCGTGGTGGTTCCCGGGCCCATGCCCAGGGCCCGCATCCCCGCCTCCAGCACTTCCTCGATCCGCTCCACGTCGTAGACGCAGCCGGCCCAGGTGCCGCCGCTGGCCCGCTGCAGCGCCGCCCAGAGGCGGGTGTCGTCCGGCAGCTCCGGGTCGGGTGCCAGCGCGGGGTGCGGCGCGCGGGACGCCAGCAGCGCCGCCGCGGCGCCCGGGTCCAGCGCCGCCCCGTCGCTCGCGACCAGGTTGACGGACCCGGTGAGCGTCCTGCGATCCACGACGATCTCGATGACGTCGTCGTCGCGTACGCGGCCGATGGGGCCGCCCTGCAGTGCTTCCGGACCGACATGGCCGATGCAGGCGCCGGTGGAGATGCCGGAGAAGCGGCCGTCGGTGACCAGCGCCACTTGCTTGCCCCAGGGCAGGTAGCGGAGCGCGGTGGTGATCTGCGCCGTCTCCTGCATGCCGGTGCCGGTGGGGCCGTTGCCGATCAGCACGATGACGTCGCCGGGGCGGACGGGCCGCTCGGTCGCGCCTTTGACCGCCCGGATCGCCTCGCGCTCGTCGGCGAAGACGCGGGCGGGACCGCGGTGACGGTAAACCTCGTCGTCGCCCACGACGGAGGGATCCATGGCCGTGGCTTTGATCACCGAGCCCTCAGGGGCGAGGTTGCCGACCGGGAAGACCACGGTGCTGGTGAGCCCGCGCCGCCGGGCCGCGTCGGGGTCCATGATGACGTCGTCCGGGGCGACGGCGGCGCCGGCTGCCAGCCGGGCGCGCGCCTGCTGCCGGCGCTCGCCGGTTTCCCACCAGTCGAGGCTGGCGTCCAGCGTGTCACCGGTGACCGTGAGCACGTCCCCGTGAAGCAGTCCCATGCGACGCAGGTGCAGCATGACCTCGGGCACGCCGCCCGCCATGTACGCCTGCACCGTCGGGTGGCCCCTGGGGCCGTTGGGCAGCACGTCCACCAGCCGGGGCGTGGCGCGGTTCACCCGGATCCAGTCGTCCACGGTGGGCGGCGTCAGCCCGGCGGCGTGGGCGATGGCGGGGATGTGCAGCAGCAGGTTGGTCGAGCCGCCGAAGGCCGCGTGCACCAGCATGGCGTTCTCGATGGCGTGCTGGGTCAGGATGCGCTCCAGCGGCACGCCCAGCGCATCGAGGCGCAGCAGGGCCAGGGCGGAGCGCTCGCCCAGCTCGAGCCAGGCCGGCTCCCCGGAAGGCGCGAGCGCGCTGTGCGGCAGGGCCATGCCCAGTCCCTCCGCCACCACCTGGGACGTCGCGGCCGTGCCCAGGAACTGGCAGCCGCCGCCGGCCGAGCCGCAGGCGCGGCAGCCCATCTCGGCGGCGTAGTCGAGGGTGATCAGGTCCCGGGCGAAGCGGGCGCCCAGGCTCTGGACCTGGCTGGCGTTCTCGGCGCCGTCCGCCGGCAGTGTCACGCCGCCCGGCACCACGATCCCCGGTAGCCGCTTCATCCCCGCCAGCGCGAGCATGGTGGCGGGGAGCCCCTTGTCGCACGTGGCCACGCCCATGACCCCGGCGGCCGTCGGCAGGGAGCGGATGAGCCGGCGCATGACGATGGCGGCGTCGTTCCGGTAGGCCAGGCTGTCGAACATCCCGGTCGTGCCCTGCGTGCGGCCGTCGCACGGGTCGCTGCAGTAGGCGGCGAAGGGAATGGCGCCCCGGGCCCGGAGAGTCTCGGCGGCGGCCCGCACCAGCAGCCCGATCTCCCAGTGGCCGGTGTGGTAGCCGAGGGCGATGGCCGTGCCGTCCTCGCCCCTCAGCCCGCCCAGCGTGCTGACGATGAGGTACTGCGGCCCCGTCATGCGCGCGGGGTCCCAGCCCATGCCGGCGTTCTGGGTGAGGCCGAAGAGGTTGCCGCTGGGCTCGTCCCGCAGCAGCTCCGGGGTGACCGGAAGCCGACCGGCGGGTCCGGCCCCCGATAGCCGGCCGGCGGCGACGGCCGCGGCGGAGCCGAGCACCGACTCCAGCGGCGGCGTCGCGGAGGCGCGCTGCGCGTTCATGGCATCGACCGTGGGGGAAATCGACGCGGGCCGGGATCCGGCCCGCAAAGAATGGATAGCACGTCAGATAGGCCGTCGCCAGCACCGGCCGGGCACCTACCTGAATCCCGGCCGCCTCCGGCGCCCCGGGGTGTCGCTCCAGGGGCCGCCGAGCGATTGCCGCCTCAGCGGGTGGCGGCTAACGTCGCAGCGCGGAGCTGTGAACCCGAACGGGGGTGGACGGATGGATCTGTCGGGAGAGAACCTGGTGGCCGGGGCGCCCGCTCGGGGGACGGGACCTCAGGGGACGGGGCCGACCTTCCGCGCCCTCGACCCATCGACCGGTCTGGCGCTGGAGCCCGCCTACCGGGAAGCGGGCGCGGCCGAGGTGGACGCCGCGGTCGTGGCGGCGGAAGACGCCTTCCGCAGCTACGGCGGGTCCACACCGGGGGAGCGCGCCCGCTTCCTGCGCGCCATCGCCGACGAGCTGCTGGCGCTGGGCGACGCCTGGATCGAGCGCGCCCGCGCCGAGACGGCGCTGCCCCTCGCCCGGCTCCAGGGCGAGCGAGGGCGCACCGTGGGCCAGCTCCGCCTCTTCGCCGACCTGCTCGAGGAGGGCTCCTGGGTCGAGGCCCGCATCGACACCGCCGACCCGGGGCGCATTCCGGCCAAACCGGACATCCGGCGCATGCTGGTGCCGCTCGGGCCGGTGGCCGTTTTCGGCGCCAGCAACTTCCCCTTCGCCTTCTCCGTCGCCGGCGGGGACACCGCCTCGGCGCTGGCGGCCGGCTGCCCGGTCGTGTGCAAGGCGCACCCGGCGCACCCGGGCACCTCGGAAATGGCGGCGCGCGCCATCGGGCGCGCGGCGCGGGCGACCGGCATGCCCGCCGGCGTCTTCTCGCTGCTGCACGGCTGGGCGCACGAGCCGGGGCTGGCGCTGGTGCGGCACCCGCTGGTGTGCGCGGTCGGCTTCACGGGCTCGCTCCGGGGCGGGCGGGCCCTCTTCGACGCCGCCATGGCGCGCCCGCAGCCGATTCCCGTGTACGCCGAGATGGGGAGCATCAACCCCGTCTTCCTGCTGCCCTCCGCCCTGGAGGCGGGGGGCGAGGCCCTGGCCCAGGGGCTCGCGGCCTCCATCACGCTGGGTGTCGGCCAGTTCTGCACCAATCCCGGCGTCCTGCTGGGGGTGGGGGGCGAGGCGCTGGAGCGGCTGACCGGAGAGATCGCTCGCCGCCTGCAAGCCGCAGGGCCGGGCGTCATGCTCTACGGCCGCCTGTGCCAGAGCTACGCCGAAGGCGTGGAGCGCGCCCGGGCGAAGGGGGCGCGGGCGGTGGGCGAGGCTGCCGCGGAAACGGCGCCGGGGCGGGCCAGCCCCGCCCTGCTGGCGACGGACGCCGCCCACTTCCTGGAGGAGCCGGAGCTGTGGCAGGAGCTGTTCGGGCCCGCCTCCCTGGTGGTGGCCGCGCGCGACGTGGCCGAGCTGGAGCGCGTGGCGGAGGCGCTCGAGGGGCAGCTCACGGCGACGATCCACGGCAGCGAGCCGGAGCTGCGGCAGCATGCCCGCCTCGTCGAGATCCTGCAGCGCAAGGCGGGGAGGCTGATCTTCAACGGCTTCCCCACCGGGGTCGAGGTCGGGCACGCCATGCAGCACGGCGGCCCCTACCCGGCGTCCACGGACTCGCGCAGCACCTCGGTGGGCACGGCCGCCATCTCGCGCTTCGCGCGCCCGGTCTGCTTCCAGGACTTCCCCGATGGCGCGCTGCCGCCCGAGCTGCGGCGCGCGAACGAGCGGGCGATCCTGCGCCTGGTCAACGGCGCGTATACGCGGGAAGGGGTCTAGCGGCCGCGGCCGCAGGCCGGGGCGGGCGGCCGACCCCCGCGCGGGACTGCCCCGGCCCCGGCGTCGCTTCAGGCCATGGGCAGCACCAGCGCCAGGACGAGGGTCACGAGGAAGGCCGTGGTGCCCACGATGGCGGCCACCACGGTCCACGACTTCAGCGTCTCGACCTCGCTCAGCCCGCTCATCTTCGCGATCACCCAGAAGCCGCTGTCGTTCATCCAGTCGCCCACCAGCGCACCGCCGGCGATGGCCGTCGCGATGTAGACCATGTGGAAGGGGAGCACCCCCGCCCGCGGCAGCATGGCCGAGAGCATGGCCGCCGCCGTGATCATGGCCACAGTGCTCGAGCCCTGGGCGATCTTCATGAGGCTGGAAACCCCGAAGGCGAGGAAGAGGAAGGCGAAGCCGGAGCCGGGACCTGCCTCGCTGAACAGTCCCTGGATCGCGGGGCCGATGCGCGCGGCCTGCAGCATGGCGCCAAAGGCGCCGCCCGCCGACGTGATCAGGATGATGATGCCGCCGCTCATGAGCGACTCCTCGACCATGGTCGCCATCTGCTCCCGCGTGGGATGCCGCTGCCGGGCGTAGACCCCGATGGCGATGGCGGCGGCGAGGAGCAGCGCCAGGTTGGGATTGCCCAGGATGGCGGCGCAGGGCCGGAGCGCGAGCCAGAAGGCGCCGGGCGCGCCCGGCCCGGTGGTCTGCGCCGTCACGATGGTGTTGGCGGAGATCAGCAGCACCGGGAGCAGGATCGGCGCCAGCGACGGCACGAACGCCGGCAGTGTCCGGGGCGGCGCGCCCTCCATCACGGGAACGCCGTCGGCATCCCAGCGCAGCGCGATGGGCATGCGCCGGTCGATCCAGCCCGCGTACAGCAGCCCCGCGATCGCGGCCGGCAGGGCCACGAGCATCCCCACCAGGATCATGGTCCCGAGATCGATGCCGAGGGTACCCGCCACCGCCAGCGGGCCGGGCGTGGGCGGCACCAGCACGTGGGTCGCCGCCGCGCCGGCGGCGATCGCCATCACGTACTTGAGGTAGTGCCGCTCCGTTCGGCGGTACATCGAGCGGCCCAGCGGGATCAGCAGGTAGAAGACGGTGTCGAAGAACACCGGTATGGAGAGGATGTAACCGCTGGCCGCCAGGGCCGCGGCGCCCCGCTTCTCCCCCAGCAGGCGCAGGAAGGCGCTCACGATGGTGTCCGCGGCGCCGCTGTCCATCATCGCCTTGCCGATGATCGCCGCCAGCGCGATGACGATGCCGATGGTGCCGGCCGTGCGGCCGAAGGCCTCCGCCACCCGCGCCACCCGGGTGGTCGCGTCGCCGGGCGCGAGCAGGCTCACCAGCAGCGCGGCGCCGATCAACGCCAGGAAGGCGTTCAGGCGCAGCACCAGGATGGCCCCCAGCACCACGGCCATGCCCAGCAGCAGAATGACGATCGGGCTCATGCGCGAGCGCTCCCGGAGGCCCGGGCCGGCGATGCGGCGCGGCGGCGGCCCGGGCCTGGAGCTCCACGGCCTCGACCCACGCCGGCTGGCGGGCGATCACGATGGGTGGAATGACGGCGCGCAGACTGGATGGCGGCGGAATGTAGGCGGCCGGCGCTCGCACCGGCAAGCCGTTTGCCCGCGCCGGACGCCGGCCCCCGCCGCCAGCGGATCACCCGGCGATCGACGGCCGCACTGCCGGCCGCTACTGCCCTCGCCCTCGAGCGGCCGCCTGGTGCAGGGAGTCGATCCAGACGATGGAGCTGTCCACGAGCGCCAGGACCTGGCCGGTCCGGCGGCTGAAGCGGTGGTTGGGGGCGTCCACCGCGATGAAGTGCGTGGGCACGGGCGCCCTGGCGACGATGGCGCGGACCTTGTCGATGGGGTCGTATTCGTCGTGCAGGGAGTGGATCACCACGAGCGGCACGCGCATGCCGACGAGGTAGTCCTCGGTTGCGGCCTCGGCCTCGTGCGGCTCCGCCTTGGTGATCCAGGACGGGAAATCGGTCCAGCGCCAGGCCAGCGCGGTGCGAACCGGGAGCCCCAGGCCGATGACGCCCCGGCACATCTCGCTGGCGCCGGACTGGCCCATGGCCAGGACCGCCAGCCCCGCCCCCTCCGAGACGCCGACGGATACGAACGAGGCCGGGAACAGGGAGTCGGCGCTGACCGCCTCCATGATGGTGTCGAAATCGCCGGGAATCTGGGCGGCGTCGAGGTGGGCGCCGTGGGGGCCGGTGAACGCGACCTCGTAGCTCTGGGCGTTCAGGCCGATGACCCGGTAGCCCCGCTCCTGCAGGTAGCCGGGCACATCGCCGGAGATCCCCAGCCAGCCGAGGTCGCCGCTGGTGACCAGCACCTGGACCGGGCGCCGGGGCGCGCCCGCAGGCGGATCGTAGATTCGCACCGTCTGCGCCTTGCCGCGCAGGTAGACGGTCACCTTGCGCGGTCCGCCCCCGCCCGGCGCGGCTCCCAGGAGCAGCACACAGAGTCCGGCAAGCGCGACGTAGGTGGATCTCATCGGGTCTCTCGCCTGTCCGCGAACGCGTTGATCGAGGGCGCATCCCGCCGGCGCCCGGCCGCTCTCACCCGGGGCATTCCGCATGCCCGACGAGAGCCGCGGCGCCGGCGGATGGCGACGTCGCCCCCCCCGGCGGCCGCCCGCGTCAGGGGGTCAGGTATGCCGCCGGGACCATGAACCCCCAGCTCTTCAGCTGCCGGGCCCACTCACCCAGGTTCTGCCGCGTCACCCTGACCAGCTCCATGGGGATGCGCGCGGGCACGGGCTTGTGAGCGAGGTGATCCACGATGCTCTGCACGCCCACGTATCCCCACTGGTAGACGGGCTGCGCCAGCAGCACGGGCGCAAAACCGCGGTCCAGGTAGACGAGCTCGGCCGGGAGCGCATCCACCGCCACGATCTTCGTGCCCGCGGGGATCTGCCCGAGCAGCTCGGAAGTGAAGAGAGGCCAGGCGCCCACCATGGCCCAGCCCTTGATCTCGGGGTGATCCCGCTGCGCCTTCAACACCGCGGCCGTGGCGGCGCGGGGCGTCTCGACGTGCGTGTAGACGCCGACCACCTTGATCCCCGGATGCAGAGCCGCCTGATCCTGCACGCCCCGGGCGCGGTTCTTCAGGTTGGACGCGTCCGGGTTGCCAGCCAGAATCGCCACGGCACCTTTCCCGCCCAGGACCGTGGCCAGCTCGGACATGACCGCCGCGCCGGTCTTCACGTCGTCCACACCGTAGAAGGAGAAGCGCTTCGACAGCGGCGCGTCGCTGTCGAACGTCATCACCTCCACGCCCTGGCTCACGGCCTCGTCGATGGCCGGGGTGAGCGTGGTCGCGTCCGAGCAGGAGATCAGGATCGCGTCGGCGTGTGACGCCACCGCGGCGCGGACCTTCTGCAGCTGCTCGGCGGCATCTTCCTGCGCGGGAGTCTGCCAGTCGAGGACCACTTCCGCGCCACCCTTGCGGGAGATCTCCGCGGCGGCGTCGTTCGCTCCCTTGCGCGCGGCCACGAAGACCGCGTTCGCCTCGCTCTTCGCGATCATGACGATGGTGATCTTCTTACCGGTGGCCGGCGCGGCCTTGTCCCCGGCCTGCGCCGCACGGTCGCTGCCGCCACACGCCGCCGCGACAAGGACCGCGCAGACCAGGATCGTGCGTACGGTTCGGATGCTCACTTGGCGCTCCTCGTTGAGGGACGCAACCTGCGTCCACACGCCCTTGCAGCCGCCGCCCCTCTGGGCGCGACCGTGCTTCGTGAAGCCGTGCTGCATCGCAGATCGTGACCGCTCCGGGATAGCCCGAAGGTAGGAGCGCCCGGTCGCATCTGCCAGAGCGACGTCGGCGAGGCGACCGCCGCCTCCCGCACGCCGCGGCGTTTACCGGCGCGCCGGCAATGACCCCCGGGGGCGTGCCATGCGCCGATGCCGGTGCCATTATTCTACTTGTCGGGCGCGCGCGGCCGCGACCCGCGGTGCGCGCTCTTCACCTGCCTCGGAGAGAAGACCGATGACGGTTTCGATGCGGGTCCTGGCGCTCGCGGCCGCGCTCTCGCTGGCGATCCACGCGGGCGCTGCAGCGCAGGGCGGCGGGGCCGCCGGCTACCCTGCCGTCACCATTCCCGGGAGCCAGCTCCGGTCCCTCCACTCCAGCGCCACCGGCCGGGACTACGACCTCTACATCCACCTGCCCGACAGCTTCGCCAGGGACGCGAATGCGCGCTATCCGGTCCTGTACCTGCTCGATGGGCAGTGGGACTTCAAGCTGCTGGACTCGGTCCTGGGCGGCCTGCTCTACGACAAGTTCGTTCCCGAGATGATCATCGTCGGCATCACTTACTCCGGCGCCAGCCCCAACTACGACGCGCTCAGGGCGGCCGACTACAGCCCCGTGGCGACGCCGTCGCTCCCCGGCTCCGGGGGCGCGGCCGCGTTCCTCGCCTTCCTGCAGCAGCAGGTCGCGCCGCTGGTCGAGTCCAGCTACCGCGGCGATCCCGCCCGCCGGCTGCTCATGGGCAGCTCCTTCGGCGGGCTGTTCACCCTCTACGCCATGCTGCGCCAGCCGACGTACTTCGCCGGTTACGTCGCCGCCAGCCCCGCCGTTTCCTACGCCGACCGCGAGGCCTTCCGCCAGGAGGCGGAGTACGCCGCCGCTCACCGGGAGCTGCCCGCCCGCCTCTACCTCTCCGTGGGCGCCATTGAAGGGCTGGCCGGGCCCGTCCAGGACTACATGCGGCTCCTGGCCGGCCGCGGCTACGCCGGCCTGCACATGCAGACCCGCGTCATCGAGGGCGAGCGTCACTCCGGTAACAAACCCGAGGCGTTCAACCGGGGGCTGCGCTACCTTTTCGAGCAACCGTAGCGGGAGCGCTGGCGCCGGAGGTGGAGTCGCCATGACAAGCCATGCGGAGATTGGTGGAGGGCGGGAACGCCGGCGGGCGCCAGGGCGCGGGCTGCCCGCCCTGCTGGTCGTGCTGCTGGGCCTGGGTTGTGCCGGTTCGGCCCGGCCCGGGCGGACGCACCCGGACCTGCAGGTGATCGACCAGGCCGATCTCGTGGCGAATCATTTCCTGGACGCCTACGAGGCAGTGGAAGCGCTGCGCTCGAACTGGCTGAATGAGCGGCCGAACAGCCTGTTGGCGGCGAGCAAGAGCATAGTGCTGGTCTACTACGACAACATCCGGCTGGGCGGGGTATCGGAGTTGCGCGGCCTGAGACTCGAACCCGTGGTCTACATCCGGCACTTCAACGCGCTCGAGGCGACGGAGCGCTGGGGCGTCGGTCACACGCAGGGTGTCATCTATATCTCCACACACCCGGACTGAGGCCAGGCGGGCGCCGGACCCCTGGGGCGCTTGCAGCTGCGGCAGGGTTGCGGCCCATGGGAGAGCGGCGCATTCTCCAGTGACTGCCTCATTCCTCACTCGCGCTGAAGGCGTGCCATGAGAACCCGCCTGGGACCGTTGGCCTGCGTGACTCTGCTCCTGCTGGTCGGCGCGTGCGCTTCGACATTGAGGCGAAGCGGGCGGGACGCGGAGCTGCTGACGCAGCAGGAGCTGCTGGACAACAACTTCATCAACGTGTTCGACGCAGTGACGGCCCTGCGCTCGAACTGGCTCAACGTCCGGCCCAACACGCTGGGCATGTCTGGGCCTCAGGCAGACGTGGTGGTCTACTTCGAGCAGACGCGGCTGGGCTCCCCGGCGGAGTTGAGGAACATCAGCGTGCGGGACATCGCCTACGTCCGTCACTACGACGCTGTTTCGGCCACGCAGCGCTGGGGGGTGGGGCACTCGCAGGGCGTGATCTTTGTGTCGTCGCATCCGGACTGAGGCCGCCGGGGCGGTCGGGCCCCGAGCGCGGACGGAAGGGAGGCCGGGCGTAAGCGCCCGGCCTCCTTTCGTTTGTACCGGGTTCGGACCTTTCACGCGCGCGCGCGCGCCAGTAACTTTCCCCGGGTGGCAGCGCGGGGCCCCGGAAGCACGGGTGACGACGCGCCGAAGCACCTCCAACGGACGATGACAACGTGGCCAGGATCTCGACCGAAAACGGCAAGCCCGCGCCCCGCGCCGGCCGCTTCGTCCCGGGCGCCGCGCTCGTCCTGCTGCTGGCGGGCTGGATCGCCTTCCCCGCTTCCGCCGCCGCTCAGCGCGCCCCGACCGCAGATGCCACTCCCTACGTCAGTGCCAGTGCGGGCGCGGGCCGCTTCCCGCTGGCGGCGGCCGGCCGGCCGGCGTCGCTGGTCGTGTCCTCGCGGGACGACCCGGGTGTGGTCCGGGCGGCCGGAGACCTGCGCGCGGACCTGGGACGGGTGACGGGTGCGGAGCCGACGCTGATCCAGGCCGCGTCGGCCGGCGTCGACCCGGGGTCGGGCCCGGTGGTGCTCATCGGCACACTGGGCAAGAGCCCGCTCGTGGACGGCCTGGTGCGCGCCGGCAAACTGGACGTGGCAGGCATCACCGGCCGCTGGGAGACGTTCCTGGTGCAGGTGGTGTCGAAACCGTTGCCCGGGGTGGACCAGGCGCTGGTGATCGCGGGCAGCGACCGGCGGGGGACGATCTACGGCATCTACGACGTCTCGGCGCAGATCGGCGTATCGCCCTGGTACTGGTTCGCGGATGTGCCGGTGCGGCACCAGGCGGACCTCTACGTGCTGCCGGGACGGCACACGCAGGGGGAGCCGGCGGTGAAGTACCGCGGCATCTTCCTGAATGACGAGGCCCCCGCGCTCTCGGGCTGGACGCGGGAGAAGTTCGGCGGGGTCAACAGCCAGTTCTACACGAAGCTCTTCGAGCTGATCCTGCGGCTGAAGGGCAACTACCTCTGGCCGGCCATGTGGGGCAACGCCTTCAACATGGACGACGCGCTCAACCCGAAGCTGGCGGCCGAGTACGGCATCGTCATGGGCACCTCCCACCACGAGCCCATGCTGCGGGCGCAGCAGGAGTGGAAGCGGGTGGGCAAGGGCGAGTGGAACTACGAGCACAACGACAGCACGCTGCGCGCATTCTGGACCGACGGCATCCGCAACATGGGCTCCCACGAGAGCATCGTGACCGTGGGCATGCGCGGCGATGGCGACATGCCCATGGCCGTGGGCAGCAACATCGCGCTGCTGGAGAAGATCGTCGCGGACCAGCGCAAGATCATCGAGCAGGTCACGGGCAGGCCGGCGTCCGAGACGCCGCAGGACTGGGCGCTGTACAAGGAGGTCCAGGACTACTACGACAAGGGGATGCGCGTCCCCGACGACGTGACGCTGCTCTTCTCCGACGACAACTGGGGCAACATTCGGCGGCTGCCCTCGGCCAAGGACCGGAACCGGGCGGGCGGCTTCGGCATCTACTACCACTTCGACTACGTGGGCGGGCCGCGCAGCTACAAGTGGATCGACACGAACCCGATCGAGCGCGTCTTCGAGCAGATGCGCCTGGCGCACGAATACGGCGCCAACCGGATCTGGATCGTGAACGTGGGCGATCTCAAGCCCATGGAATACCCGATCTCGTTCTTCCTCGACTACGCCTGGAACCCGGACCGCATCCCGGCCGCGCAGCTACCCGCCTACCCCGAGCGCTGGGCCCGGCAGCAATTCGGCGCCGCACATGCGGCGGAGATCGGCGACGTCGTGACCACGTTCCTCAGGTATGTCGGACGCCGCAAGCCCGAGCTGCTCGATACGGCCACCTTCAGCCTCATGAACTACCGCGAGGCCGAAACGGTGGTCGCGGATTGGCGGGCGCTGGAGGCGAAGGCGGAGGGACTGGCGAAGGCGCTGCCGGCGGCCGACCAGGACTCCTATTACCAGCTGGTGCTGCACCCGGTTCTGGCCGTGGCCAACCTGCAGGACCTGTACGTCACGGTAGCGAAGAACCGGATGTACGCCATGCAGGGTCGCGCCGCCGCGAACGACCTGGCGGACCGCGCCCGCAAGCTGTTCGAGCGGGATGCGCAGATCAGTGCCTTCTACAATGACACGCTCGCCGGCGGCAAGTGGCGGCACATGATGGATCAGACCCACATCGGCTACACCATGTGGTCGGACCCCCAGCGCAACGTCATGCCGCGCGTGGATGTCATCCAGGTCCCCGCCGGTTCCGAGATGGGTGTGGCCGTTGTGGAGATGAATCGCGCGCTGCCGCAGCGACGGCCGGGCATGGGCGGACCGCCGATGAGGGGCGGCTTCGGCCCGTCCACGCTGCCGGCCTTCGATCCGTACCTGCAGCAGACGTATCACCTCGACGTCTACAACCGCGGCCAGGCGCCCTTCCAGTACAGCATCCAGGCCGGCCAGCCCTGGGTGACGGTGGAGCCCGCCTCCGGCACCGTGGACAAGCAGCAGCGGGTCGCCGTGAGCGTGGATTGGACGCGCGCACCCGCCGGGACGACGACGGTCCCGATCAGCGTGAGCGGCCCGAACGACAGCCGCGTCGTGGTCCAGGCGCCGGTGAACAACCCGGTGTCGCCGAGGCGGGACCAGGTGGTCGGCTTCGTGGAGAGCGGCGGCCTCGTCTCCATGGAGGCCGAGCACTACACGAAGGCGGTGGGGAGCAAGGGGATCGACTGGGAGGTCATCCCCGGTTTCGGCCGCACCCTCTCGGGCGTGGACGTGACGCCCGTGACCGCCGCCAGCCAGACCGCCGGTGGCTCCTCGCCGCACCTCGAGTACCGCGTCTTCATGTTCGACACGGGCGCCGTGAAGGTGCACGCCCTGATCTCGCCGACCTGGGACTTCACGGGCGGGAAGGGACTCCGGCTGGCCGTCTCGTTCGACGACCAGGCCCCGCAGGTCCTGAACATCCACGCCGACAATTCCAGCAACGGCATCACGGACGGAAACCCCGCCTTCGAGCAGGGCGTGGCCAGGAACATCAAGGACATCGTCTCGGAGCACCGGCTGTCCGTCCCGGGCGAGCACGTCCTGAAGTTCTGGCTGGTGGACCCCGGCATCGTGCTGCAGAAGCTCGTGGTCGCCGGCGGCGACTTGCCCGAGACCTACCTTGGTCCGCCCGAGAGCTTCCGCGGGCCCGCTACCCCGACGAAGGCGCCGGCGGCCCGTACGCTTTCCGCGCCCGGTCCAGCGGGTAGCAGATGAAGGTTGCCCGCGCCGGGCTGCTGGCCGCGATCCTCACGATCGCGGCTGGCGGCGGCGCCGCGGCCCAGGACAGCCCTTTCAAGCTGAGCGATCGGGGCTACCTGGATGCCCGCGGCGCCAACGTGCTGGTGTTCAGCAACGCGCCCGGCGGTACGTTCAGCGATGAGAAGATCAGCGGCATCGAGCTGATCCACCACGGGGTCCGCACCGCCACCAACGGCGATGTCCGCCTCTCCAACACGCCCGAGCAGTGGGACCCGATCGCCAGGATGGTGGAGCGGAAAGTGGACACCGCCACCGCCCGCATCCGGGTCGCGCTCAGCTACCCGGCGTTCAATTTCCAGTACCGCATCGAGGCCGAGCCCCGCGACGGCGGCGTGCTGGTCAGCATCAAGCTCGATCAACCGCTGCCGAAGGAGCTGGTCGGGCAGGCCGGCTTCAACCTGGAGTTCCTGCCCTCGGCCTACTTCGGCCACACGTACCTGGCCGACGGGCGCAGCGGCATCTTCCCGCGGGCTCCGGCCGGCCCGATGCAGCGCGAAACCAGCGGCCGAGTTGAAGCCTCGCCCCTGGCCAGCGGCGGCACGTTCGTGCTGGCGCCGGAGGACCCGGAGCGGCGCGTCACCATCCGGGCCCTCGACGGCGCCAGGATCTCGCTCTACGACGGGCGGAACAAGGCCCAGAACGGCTGGTTCGTCGTCCGGACGATCCTTCCCGCGAATCGGTCGGGCACCGTCGTACAGTGGCTGGTCACGCCCAACCGGTTGCGGGCGTGGACGAGGGCGCCCGTCATCGCCCACTCGCAGGTGGGCTACCACCCCGCCCAGGAGAAGGTGGCCGTCCTCGAGCTGGACCCCAACTACACCGGCCCCATGACGACGACGCTCTACCGCGCCGGCGCCGACGGCACGCGGACGGTGGCGCTGAAGGCCCCGGCCCGCCCATGGGGCAGGTACCTGCGCTTCAACTACGCGCGCTTCGACTTCTCGCAGGTCCGGGATCCCGGGGTGTACGTCCTCGAGTTCGGCGGCGTCCGCTCCGAGCCGTTCCCCATCGCGAATGACGTCTTCGCCGGCATCTGGCAGTCGTCGCTGGACACGTTTCTGGCCGTCGAGATGGACCACATGTACGTGAAGGACGGCTACCGCGTCTGGCACGGCGCCGCTCACATGGACGACGCGCGCCAGGCCCCCGCCGGGCACAAGCACTTCGACCTCTACGCCCAGGGACCGACCACCGACACCAGGTACGGGGACGGCGAGCACATCCCGGGTCTGAACGTCGGCGGCTGGTTCGATGCCGGCGACTTCGACATCCGCACCCAGAGCCAGTACGCCGTCGTCAGCACGCTCGTACACGCGCGCGAGGACTTCGGCGTGGACTGGGACGACATGGCGGTGCACCGGAAGGAGAACCGGACCTACCTGCACACGCCCGACGGCGTCCCCGACGTGCTGCAGCAGATCGAGCACGGCGTCCTGCAGCTGCTGGCGCAGTATGCGGCCGTGGGCCACGCCCTCAACGGCATCATCGACCCGACTCTCGCGCAGTACACGCACCTCGGCGACGCCATCACCGACACCGACAACCTGGTCTACACGCCCTCGCTGGACAGCCTGCAGTCGGACGGCCTCCACTCCGGACGTCCCGACGACCGGTGGGCGTTCACCAGCAAGTCCACCGCGCTGGACTACGGCTCCGCCGGCGCGCTGGCGGCCGCGAGCCGTGTGCTTCGCGGTTACGACGACGCCCTCGCCGATTCCTGCCTGCACACGGCGCTGCGCGTCTGGGACGAGGAGCACGCGCGCCCGGCGCCGATCGTCTACCGCTACGGAAACACCACCGGTGGGCCGCTGGCGGCGGAGGAGCTGAGCGCCGCCGTCGAGCTGCTCATCACCACCAGAGGCGACCGGAAATACGCCGACCGGATCAACGCCCTCTGGCCCACGATCGCCCGGGGGTTCGACTTCTTCGCCGAGCAGGCCGTACGCGCCCGGCCGTACATGGATGCGGCCTACGCGTCCAGGCTCGAGGACGCGGTCCGCGCCTACAGGACGCGCATGGATGCCGAGCTGGCGAAGAACCCCTTCGGCGTCCCCATCACCGCCGGCGGCTGGGCCGGCAGCGGCGCCGTGCTTGCCTTCGCCGTGCGCAACTACGTTTTGTACAAGGCGTATCCGGCCATCATCGGGCCGGAGTACACGGTCCGTGCCCTCGACTACATCCTGGGCGCGCACCCGGCGTCGAGCACCTCGCTGGTCTCGGGCATCGGCGCGCACAGCCGCACCATCGCCTACGGCAATAACCGGGCGGACTACAGCTTCATCCCGGGGGGCGTGGTCCCGGGTGTCCTGATCGTGCGGCCGGACTTCCCGGAAATGAAGGAGGACTGGCCCTTCCTCTGGTACGAGGGCGAGTACGTCATTCCGGAAGCGGCTCTCATGGTCTACGCGGGCAACGCCGCCCACGACCTCCTGCACTGAGGCGAGCGGCGTTGGCCCGTCCACCTCGAAGGAAGCCGACATGAGCACGCACATCCGGACCGTGAAGGTCCTTCGGTACCTCGCGGCACTCGGCGCCGTCGCCCTGGCCGCTCCCGGTGCCAGCGCGCAGCGCGCCAGCCAGCCCGCGGCCGCGAAGCCGGCCGTCGCCAGGTCCACCGCCCGCGCGGCGGCGACCGCCGACCCGCGCTTCGACTGGTTCCGCTACCAGGGGCAGGATCCGGTCTACCGCACCCACAAGGCCGGGCCGGGGCAGTATTACAATCCGATCCTGGCCGGCTTCTACCCGGACCCCAGCATCGTCGGGGTCAAGGGCGACTACTACCTGGTCAACTCCACGTTCTCCTACTTCCCCGGCATCCCGGTCTTCCACAGCCGGGACCTGGTGCACTGGACGCAGATCGGGAACGTGCTGACGCGACCGTCGCAGATGGAGCTGGACACGATCGGCATCTCCCGGGGCGTCTTCGCGCCAACCATCCGGCACCACGACGGGTTGTTCTACATGATCAACACGCTCGTGGACGCTGGCGGCAACTACGTGGTCACGGCCAGGAACCCCGCGGGCCCGTGGTCGGATCCGGTCTGGCTGCGGTTCGATGGCATCGACCCGGACATCTTCTTCGACGACGATGGCAAGGCGTACGTCGTCAACAACGGCCCGCCCATCGGGCCTCCGCTGTACAACGGTCATCGCGCGATCTGGATCCAGGAGTTCGACGCTGCCGCGAAGAAGCTGGTGGGACCGCGCTCGGTCATCGTGAACGGCGGCGTGGACATCTCGAAGCACCCCATCTGGATCGAGGCGCCGCACATCTTCAGGATCGACGGGAAGTACTACCTGATCTGCGCCGAGGGCGGCACCGGCGATCAGCATTCCGAGGTGGTCTTCCGGAGCGATTCGGTACGGGGGCCGTACCTGCCGGGCCCCAGCAACCCGATCCTGACGCAGCGGCACCTGGACCCGAGCCGCCCCTTTCCCATCACGTCCACGGGTCACGCGGACTTCGTCCGCACACCGGGCGGCGAATGGTGGGCCGTGTTCCTCGGCACGCGCCCGTACTCCGACGACACGTACAACACGGGCCGCGAGACCTTCCTGATGCCCGTGCGCTGGGAGAACGGCTGGCCCGTGATCACCGCCGCCAGCGAGACGGTGGCCTACGTGCACGCGGCGGCCAGGCTCCCGGTCCAGCCGGCGCCGAAGGTCCCGCTCAGCGGCAACTTCGTCTACCGCGACAACTTCAGCGGCTCAGAGCTGGCGCCCTACTGGGAGATGATCCGCACGCCGGGCGAGCGCTGGTGGGACCTGACCTCGGCGCCCGGCTGGCTCACGCTGCGCGCCCGGCCCGTGTCCCTGGCCCAGCACCGGCAGCCCTCCTTCGTGGGCCGGCGGCAGCAGCACATGTTCGCCACCGCATCCGCGGCCATGAAGTACCGGCCGGCCGCCGCCGGTGACGAAGCGGGAATCGCCGCGTTCCAGAACGACGACTTCAACTATCAGCTCGGCGTGACGCTCGACGGCGGCCGGCCCGTGGTCCGGCTGACGAAGCACGCCGGCCGGCAGACGCCCGTCGAGGTAGTCGCCTCCACGCCGCTCGAGCCTTCGGCAAGCGGCACCACCTACCTCCGAATTGACGCCCGCGGCGACACCTACGCCTTCTACTACGGCGTGGAGCCCGGCAAGTGGACGCTGTTGCGGGATGGTGTGGACGGGAAGATCCTGAGCACGAAGGTGGCCGGCGGCTTCGTCGGCACGATGATCGGCATGTACGCGACCACCACAGGAGGAAAATGAGCCAGGGCAGCCCCCCCGAGCTGACGCGCCGGGAGCTCCTCGCCCTTCTCGGGCTGGGCGCGGTCGGCGCCGCTCTGACCGGTGGCCTTCCGACGGAGCTGTCGGCCCGGCCGTCGCCAGCGTCCGCGGACGGCGCCGGACGCGCCGCGGGCGGCGCCCGCACCGCGGCGACGAAGGCGGCGCCGTTTCCGCTCCCGGACGTGCGTCTGCTGGACGGGCCCTTCCGCGCGGCGCAGCAGAGGGATCTCGAATACCTGCTGTCGCTGCAACCCGACCGGCTGCTCCACAACTTCCGCCTGAACGCCGGGCTGCAGCCGAAGGCCCCGGTCTACGGCGGCTGGGAGTCGGAGGAGCCGTGGGTGGACATCCGCTGCCACGGCCACACGCTCGGCCACTACCTGGCCGCCGTTTCGCTCATGTACGCGTCCACCGGCGACGAGCGGATGAAGCAGCGTGTGGACTACATCGTGGCCGAGTTGCAGGAATGCCAGAGCGGCACGAAGAACGGCCTGGTCTGCGCATTCCCGGATGGTGCCACCCAGCTGGAGAATGCCGTCGCCGGCCGACCCTTCGTGGGCGTCCCGTGGTACACGATGCACAAGATCTTCGCCGGTCTGCGAGACGCCCACCTGCACGCCGGCAACCAGGCGGCCCTCGATGTGCTGGTGAAGCTGTCGGACTGGGCAGCCGCCGCCACGGCCGGCATGACCGACGAGCAGTTCCAGGTCATGCTGCGCACCGAGCACGGCGGCATGAACGAGGTGCTCGCGGATGTGTCGGCGCTCACTCGCGATCCGAAGTACCTGGGCCTGGCCCGCCGCTTCTGCCACCAGGCCCTGCTCTCGCCCCTCGCCGGGGGCCGCGATCCGCTCGATGGACTGCACTCCAACACCCAGATCCCGAAGGTCGTCGGATTCCAGCGACTGCGGGAGCTGACGGGCGAGGAAAACTACGGGGGCGCGGCCCGCTTCTTCTGGCAGACGGTGGTCCAGCGCCGCTCGTTCGCCACCGGGGGACACGGCGACTACGAGCATTTCTTCCCGCCCACCGACTTCGCCAGGCACCTCGGCTCGGCGAAGACGATGGAGACGTGCTGCACGCACAACATGCTGCGGCTGACGCGCATGCTCTTCCAGCAGGAGCCGGGCACCGCCTACGCCGACTTCTACGAGCGCGCCCTGTACAACGGCATCCTGGCCTCGCAGGACCCGGACTCGGGGATGATGACGTACTTCCAGGCAACGCGCCCGGGGTACGTCCGGCTCTTCAACACACCCGAGAAGTCCTTCTGGTGCTGCACGGGCACGGGGATGGAGAACCACGCGAAGTACGGCGACTCCATCTACTTCCACACCCCGGACTCCCTCTACGTCAACCTCTTCATTCCTTCCGTGGTCACGTGGCGCGAGAAGGGGCTGACGCTCCGGCAGACGACCGCTTTCCCGCAGAGCCCGACCTCGCGCTTCGCGGTGACCGTCCAACGGGCCGTGCACGCGACTCTGAAGGTGCGGCAGCCGGGCTGGTGCCGCGGAGTGACCGTCCGGGTGAACGGCCGCCGCTGGACGCCGGGCAACCGGTCGAGCGACGGCTTTGTGGCCATCGAACGGGAATGGCGCAGTGGCGACGTCGTCCAGCTCCGCCTGCCCATGACCCTCCGGGCCGAGCCCCTGCCGGGCACGACCGACGCCGTCGCCTTCATGTACGGTCCAATCGTGCTGGCCGGACGGCTGGGCCGCGAGGGATTGGCTCCCGGGAATCAGATCATCGTGAACGAACGGGAGTCGGGCAACATGCTGAATGGCGCCGTGGAGGTGCCGGTCCTGGTCGGTGACGCCGCGACGGTGCTCGGCAGGATCCGACGGGAGCCGCGGATGCCGCTGAGCTTCCGGACCGTGGGGGTGGGACGCCCGCGCGAGGTGGAGCTCATCCCGTACTACCAGCTCGCCCACGAGCGGTACAACCTGTACTGGAGGCTGGTCCCGGCCTAGCGCGGCCAGGACGGCACCATCCTGAGCGCGCGCGGGGCGAGTGTGTTCATGGGCGCCTTCCTCGGCCTGTACGCGTACTCACCGGGACGTTAGGAGGGGACCGGCGTCGGCCCGTCCTCAGGCGGCGACGCCGTCGGCCTCCCAGCGCTCCACGGCCTCGCGCACGCCGGCGAGGTGGGCGCTCATGCGCTTCACGGCCAGCTCCTCGTCGCGCTTCTCCAGCGCGTCGAGGATGGCCAGGTGCTCCTCGTGGTCCCTCTTGCGCGAGCCGAAGATCCCCAGCACCAGCCGTTGCTCGTCGGTGAACAGCTCCTGCAGCACGTCCAGCAGCTGCTCCACCACCGTGTTGCCCGACGCCACGGCGATCTGGCGGTGGAAGGCCATGTTGACCTGGTTCAGCACGTCGTCGTCTTCCAGGCTCTCGGCCGCCGCGTTCAGCAGGCGACGCAGCTCCGCCAGGTGCTCGGCAGTGGCGTTGCGCGCCGCCTGCCCTGCCGAAAGCACCTCCAGCGGCGCGCGCGCCTGGATCAGGTCGAGCAGCAGCTTCTTCGTGACCGTGCCGGTGAAGTCGCGGCTGGCCAGCACCAGCACCTCGTGGCTGCGGCTGACGTAAACGCCCGAGCCGTGGCGGATCTCCACCACGCCCATGGTCTCCAGCTTCTTCAAGGCCTCGCGGACGGTAGGGTGCCCCACGCCGAAGCGACGTGCCATCTCCATGATCGGCGGCAGGCGGTCGCCCTGGACGTAATCGGTCTGGATCAGACGCCGGATATGCCGAGCGAGCCGGTCGGACAGGCTCTGCTTGGATAGTCGTTTGAATGGGTCTGCCATCGTGTGCTCCAATTCGCGTCGGAGATTCCAACGGCCCGGGCGCAGGCCCGGCTACCTGTGCACGGCCCTTTCGCCGGCGGCGCGGACCACGGCGAAGAACGCGGGCTTCGGCTGGCGCTCGCGGTCGAAGAGCAGCGGGTACGCCGTGCGTCCCCGCATCGGCCAGTCGTTGAGCCAGGAGTCCCGGTCCGACACGCCCCAGAACGTCACCCTGCTGACGGTACCGCGATACTTCATGAAGACGCCGAACAGCTCGGCGTACCGCCGGGCCAGCGCCTGCTGCTGGGCATCGGGCAGCCCCTTCACGTAGGGGTTCGCCGAGTCGCGCCGCGCCACGGTCATGTTGACGTCCGCCCCCCGGTACATCGAGGCGGGCGGGAGCACGTC
The DNA here is from genome assembly GCA_017881445.1 of Gemmatimonadota bacterium. Classification (GTDB taxonomy): domain Bacteria; phylum Gemmatimonadota; class Gemmatimonadetes; order Longimicrobiales; family RSA9; genus JADGQX01. The sequence goes on from JADGQX010000005.1 coordinate 44,036, forward strand.
CAGGTCCAGTTCCGTGATCATGACCTTGACGCCCAGCGCCGCGAACGCGGCAATGGTCGAGTCCACGGCGGCCACGGAGGGCCAGTCCATCTTGTAGTGACCCTGCGTGCCGATGCCCGACACGGGGATCCCCTGCGCCCGCAGCTCCTTGACCAGCTTGACGGCGCCGGCCCGCTTGGACGCGTTCTCCAGCGAGTAGTCGTTGTAGTATAGCTCGGCGGCGGGGTCCGCGTCGTGCGCGAAGCGGAAGGCGTCGGCGACGTACTCCGGGCCGATGATCTTCAGCCACGGCGACGCCCGCAGCGTGCCGTCCTCGTTCAGCGCCTCGTTGACCACGTCCCAGCCCTTGATCCGGCCCTTGTAGCGCCCGACCACAGTGAAGATGTGGGCGCGCATGCGACTCAGCAGCGTGTCCCGGCTCACCGGCTGGCCGGCGGAGTCCTGGAACACCCAGCGCGGGGTCTGGGCGTGCCACACCAGCGTGTGCCCGATGACCTTCATGCCATTCTTCTGGCCGAAGGCTACGTAGCGGTCCGGCGCGGCGAAGTCGTACTTGCCCGGCAACGGGTGCACTCTCTCCCACTTCAGCACGTTCTCCGGGGTCGTCGTGTTGAAGTGCTTGCGGATGAGGACGACGGCCTGAGAGTCCCGGCCTTCGAACTGATCGGGGTTCAGCGCCGCGCCCACCAGGAACGCGCCCCTCAACGCGTCCTTGAGCGCGGGCACGGCCGCCTGGGCCCGCAGGGCGCCGGGGGCGGCGCCCCCGGCAAGCAGGGCGGCGAGGAGCAAGGCGCCGGGGCGCCGGTGTCTCCGGATCGACATGTCGCGCCCTCCCTCACGAAGCCGTGGGAAGCGGCGTCTGCAGGCGCCGGCGCTCGAACAGCTCGTCGGTGATCCGGACTTCCGCCTCACGGTTGATGCTGTAGAAGAAGAGGATGCCCGCGCAGATCGCAAAGGTGACCGCCGGGAAGATGCTCATGGTCAGGCGAATGCCGTCCAGCGCGTGCGGCGTCTGGGGCACGTTGGGGACGTAGCCGTAGACCGAGAGCACCCAGCCCGTGATGGCGCCGCCGAAGCCGAGGCCGGCCTTGAGCGCGAACACGATGGCCGCGAACACGATCCCCGTCGCCCGGCGGTGGTTCTTCCACTCGGAGAAGTCCGCCACGTCTGCCATCATGGCCCACAGCAGCGGGATCGTGAAGCCGTAAACGAACTGACGCACGATCTCGCTCGCGAACATGAGCCCGATCCCCGCGGGCGGCAGCACGAGGAACGGCAGGCAGAACACGGCGGTCCCGAGCAGCCCGGCGATGAAGACGTTGCGCTTGCCGAACCGCGTCGCCAGCGACTTGGAGAAGAAGATGCCTATGATCGTCGCCGTCGTGCCCAGCACGTTGAAGAGGCTGAACGCCAGGGTGGCAGCGTCGGTGGAGCCGAGCAGCTTCTTCAGCGCCGGAGGCAGGCCGGCGACCGTGGCGGCCACGGCGTCCGGGTTGACGTAGTACTTGAAGTAGTACAGCACGTCGCTGCCGCGCATCGCCAGGGTGATGAAGAGCACGAGCGTGAGCGCGAACATGGCGAGCCACGGCCCGTTCCGGCTCAAGTCAGCGAAGTGCTCGCTCACCTTCGCCTTCTGCTCCTTCGGCGGCAGGATCCGCTCCTTGGTGGTCGCGAACGTGATCAGGAAGAGGACCACGGCCAGTGAGGAGAAGATCGCCATCGTGTACTTGTAGCCGACCGCGTTGTTGCCGTGGCCGAAGTAAACGACCAGCGGCAGGGCCAGCCCCTGGATGATCATCTGCGCGATCATGGCGAAGACGAAGCGGTACTGCGAGAGGCTCGTGCGCTCGGCCAGGTCGCCCGTCATGACGCCGCTCAGGGCGGAGTACGGCAGGTTGTTGGCCGAGTAGACCGTCATCAGCAGGATGTAGGTCACGTAGGCGTAGACCAGCTTGCCCGATGGGCTGAAGTCGGGCGTCATGAAGGTGAGGAAGCCCATGATGCCGAAGGGCACGGCCGTCCAGAGGATCCAGGGCCGGAACTTGCCCCAGCGGGTGTTGGTCTTGTCCGCGATCACGCCCATCATCGGGTCGAAGATCGCGTCCCAGAAGCGCACGACGAGCAGCAGCGTGCCCGCGGCGGCCGCGGTGATGCCGAAGGTGTCCGTGTAGAACACCAGCTGGAACATCACCATCGTCTGGAAGATGAAGTTCGCGGCGGTGTCGCCCAGCGCGTACCCCACCTTCTCGGTGACCGGAAGCTTCTCGAGCTTTTCTGGAGGCATTCGGCGCCCCTGTCTGTGAGCGTGGTTAGTCGACTCGCAATACCAGCTTCTGCAGGTCGGCGTCGCGGGACGAGCTGCCGACCATGATCTCGAACTCGCCGGGCTCGACCACCCGGTTCATGTCCACGTCATAGAACGCCAGCCGGTCCGGCGTGATGTCCAGCGCCACGGTGGCGCTCTCGCCCGGCTCGAGCGTGATGCGCCGGAACCCCTTCAGCTCCTTCACCGGCCGCGTGACCGAGCTGACCAGGTCGCGGATGTAGAGCTGAACCACCTCGCTGCCCGCCCGCTGGCCCGTATTGGTCACGTCCGCGAGCACGCGTGTGGATCCATCCCGCGGGATGGCCGTCCGCTCCAGCCGCACGTTGCCGATCTCGAAGTGGGTGTAGCTGAGGCCGAAACCGAAAGGATAGAGGGGCGAGGCGTCGTCGAAGAGGTAGCCCCGCCGGGCCGACGGCTTGTGGTTGTAGTACGCGGGCAGGTGCCCCGCCGAGCGCGGCACCGAGATGGGCAGCTTGCCGCCCGGGTTCACGTCGCCGAAGAGCACCTCGGCCACCGCCCGGCCCGTCTCCTGTCCCAGGTACCAGCACTCGAAGATCGCCGGCACATGTCGGCGCAGGTGCTCGATCGCCAGCGGCCGGCCGTTGAAGACGAAGGCGACGATGGGCTTCCCCAGCGCCGCCATGGCCTCCACCAGCTCGTCCTGCCGGCCGATCAGCCCCAGGCTGGCGCGGTCCCCCATGTGCTGGAGGTTCCAGGCCTCGCGCGAAGTCTGCTCGTTGCCGCCGATGGCCAGCACGATAACGTCTGCCCGCTTCGCCACCTCCACGGCCTGGGCGATCTGGCGGCGATCCTCCGCCGGGTCGCTCGCCACCACGGCGTCCTGGTGCCAGGAGCCGCCCACCGTGATCTTGCAGCCCTCGCTGTACAGCACCTCGCAGCGGTCGCCCACACGCTGCCGGATGCCCTGCAGCACCGACACCACGTGCGGCGGCACGCCGCTGTACCCGCCCAGCAGCGGCCGGTCGGCATTGGGGCCGATGACGGCGATGCAGCCGAGCTTCGCCGGGTCCAGCGGGGCGACGTCGCCCTCGTTCTGCAACAGCGTGATCGTCTCCCGGGCCGCCTGCAGCGCCAGCGCCGCGTGCTCCTCGCAGCCCACGATGCGCGCCGCCACGTCGGGATCGACGTAGGGGTCATCGAACAGGCCCAGCTCGAACTTGGCGCGCAGCATGGGCGCGACCAGCTCGTCCAGCTCCGCCTCCGCCAGCGTGCCCTCGCGCACCAGCTCCACGAGGTGCAGGTAGCAGTCGGGCTCGGGCAGCTCGATGTTCACGCCGGCACGCACCGCCAGCACGCACGACTGCTTCTTGTCCGCCGCCACGAAATGGCCGTGCGTGTCCGGACGGTAGCCCAGCTCCCAGATGGCGTAGTAGTCGGAGACGATGAAGCCGTCGAAGCCCCACTCCTTCCGCAGCACGTCCCGCAGCAGCCAGCGGTTGGCGTGGGGAGGGATGCCGTCCACCTCGTTGTAGGAGGGCATGAGGCTGCGGGCACCGCCTTCCTGGATCGCCGCCAGGAAGGAGGGGAAGAACACCTCCCGCAGCTCCCGCTCCGAGACGTTGGCCGGGCCGCAGTTCATGCCCGCCTCCGGCTGGCCGTGCGCGACGAAGTGCTTGAGCGTCGCCAGCACGTGCCGGCCATCGCGGAAGGTCGCGTCCCCCTGGAAGCCCCGCACGGCGGCGACGCCCATGCGCGAGACCAGGTACGGGTCCTCGCCGAAGGTCTCCTCCACGCGGCCCCAGCGCGGGTCCCGCGCCACGTCCACCACGGGCGTGAGCGCCTGATGCGCACCGCGCGAGCGCGCCTCCGCCGCCGTCATGGTGTAGAGCGCTTCCACCAGCTCGGGGTCGAAGGTCGCCGCCAGGCCGATCGGCTGGCAGAAGCTGGTGCCCCCGGGCGCGGCCTGGCCGTGCAGGCACTCCTCGTGGAAGATGACGGGAATGCCCAGCCGGGACCGCTCCAGGAAGAAGCGCTGGATGTCATTGGTGAGCACGGCCATGGCGCGGGCATCGCGCCCGCCGCCGGCATCGCTGGGGCGTCCGACCTGGCCCAGGCCGTGGCCCTCGCCAAAGGCGGCTTCCGCTTTGGCCCGGTCGAAGTTGCCGGCGGCGTCGACGAGCTGGTCCGCCTTCTTCTGCCAGACGCCCACCATCTGCGCGGCTTTTTCCTCCAGGGTCATGCGCGAGAGCAGGTCCGCCGCCCGCTCCCGCGGGGGGTGCGTCCTGTCCCGGTATGGCCACGTGGTTGACACGAATTCAGTCTCCGGGGCGTTCACTGTTCATCACGGTTGATTTCGGGTCACGAGCACCATCCGATGGCTCCAGGCTCCGAGGAGGATCTTTGCCCTCGGCCACCGGATGGGCCCGTGGCCCATTGTTCCAGCTTCTCGTGGCGCTCAGCTCCCGCGCGCCGCTCAGCCCCCCAGCAGGGCCAGGTCCACGGCGTCCGCCAGCAACCGGTGGCCCAGCTCGCTCGGGTGCAGATGATCGCCCGAATCCGCCCCCGGCTGCAGTCGCGCGGGCGCCTGCGGGTCCCGCAGCGCGGCATCCAGGTCGATCACGGCATCGAACCCGCCACCGGTCCGGATCCACTGGTTGACCGCCTGGCGGGCGGCCTCGTGCTCCGGACTGTCGTAGAACGAGCCGCCGAACGGCAGGATGGTCGCGCCGTAGACGCGGATCCCCCGGGCATGCGCCTGAGCGACGATCTGCTTGTAGGCGGCAATCAGGTCCGGCGCCACCGCGGCGGAGGCATCCGCGCCGCGGGCCCCGCCAATGTCGTTCACGCCCTCGAGCACGATCAGCCAGCGGACCCCGCTCTGCGCCAGCACGTCCCGCTCCAGCCGCTGGAGCGCGGCCGGGCCCAGGCACGCCTTCAGCACGCAGTTCCCGCCGATCCCCGCATTCAGCACCGCGACGTGGGCGGTGCGCGGGTCGGCCTGGAGCCGCCGCGCCAGGTTGTCGGGCCAGCGGTTGTTCCGGTCCGTCCCCGATCCCCGCCCATCGGTGATCGAGTTGCCCAGCGCGACGACAGCGGCGGCGCGAGCGCTCGCCAGCACGTCCACGCCGGACGCGATGTACCAGTGCTCCGTCCGCACCGCCCCGGGCAGCGCCGCCGCAGTGACCGCGTCTCCCGGCTGCAGGTACGACGTGGTCCGGGATCCCGGGTGGCCGGTGACATCGGACGGCGTGGCCCCGAAGTGCACGGTCAGCGCCAGGTCCGCCAGCGGAGCCAGGTCGTAGTCGAACGCATCCGAGACGACCGACGAACCCGCCGGGATGGTGACGGATGCCTGACCGCCGAAGGTCAGCGGTCGGTCGCTGGCCGGCCGGATCGCGCCGCCGCCGGCAGAAAGCGCGATGTGGGCCGAAGCCACGCTCACGGGCCCGTTGCCGAACACGTTGGACAATCGCACCCGCAGGCGCTTGCCGCCGATGGAGACGTGCAGGACCTGTCGCAGCGTGTTCCCGCTCAGGCCCGGCGCGGGCGGCAGGTTTCGCGGCTCCGTCAGCTGGGGCGACGCCGCCCACGTACCCACCCAGCCGGCGCCGGCGTCCCGCGAAGCAGTCGCCCTGGGAGCGCAACCCGAGCCGACGCTCGCCAGCAGTGCGAGCGCGACGACGGCCCCGCGCCATCTGAGCGCCCCCGCGCGCACGGCGCCCTTCCCTACCATGAGTCCGTCCGGAAGGGGGCTGCCGGCAGCCCGTCCGCGTTGAAGAGGCTCGCGTTCTCCGGATCGTTCCCCCAGGCGTAGCGGATCGCCACCGGATTCGCAACGGCGTCACTCCAGACGACGACGTGGTTCCCTTCGATCCGCGCCTGCGCCCAGACGAAGCGCCGGTCCGCCCCGGCCACCGCGAAGCCACCGACGCCGGCGCCCCCACCGTGGGACACGAGCCCGCCGCCCACGTGGTCGAACTCCACGATCACCCGGCCACCCTCCAGCGCGTGACGCCGGTACGTGGGGCCCGACGCAGCCAGCGCCTCGCCGTACGCCACCCTTCGCGCCACGCGGGCGAGGCGCTGCCCGACCGGCTCCTTGGCGCGTGGGTGGATGTCGTCCGGGTTCCCCAGGTCGATAATCACCACCTGCCCGGTCCGGGGCAGCGCCAGCGCGGCGGTCTGGGACTCCCGCAGCGTGGCCCACGCCGCCCGCGCCGGCGGTGCCGAATCGCGCGCGCCGAAGTTCGGGAGCTGCACCCAGAGGAACGGGAAGCCCGCGCTCGCGGGGTTCCACTCGCTGCGCCAGCTCCGGATGAGACCGGCGAACAGCAGCCGGTATGCCGCCGCCTGGGCGTCGCTGTCCGCGTTCGACTCGCCCTGGTACCAGATCACGCCCTTGATCGGGTACGGCAGCAGCGGGTGGATCATGCGGTTGTAGAGGACCGACGGGATCTTGTTGATCCGCTGTCCGTCGGGCTGGAACGAGACCGCGCCCACCCGGAGCTTCCACGTGCCGGCCAGCGGGTGTCGAGCCGAGCCTGCCTCGATGTAGAAGCCGGACGGGTCGCCGTAGGGGCCGCCGCCGCCGCCGCTATCCACGACCCGCACGGCGAGCACGTTGGTCCCGGCGTGCAGCGCCGTCGCCGGCACCGTGTACAGCCGGGGCCGGTTGTAGCCCTCGGTGCGACCCACCTCGGACCCGTTGACCCAGGTGATGTCGTCGTCGTCGATCATGCCGAGCGAGAGGCGGGCGCCCTGCCGGGCTTCCTCCTCCGTCAGCGTGAAGGACGTCCGGTACCAGACGATGCCATCCAGCCCAGGGAGGCCGGCGACTTCCCAGAGGGAGGGAACGGGCATCGGCATCCAGGCATCGTCGTTCAGCGCCGGATCGGCCCACAGGGCGCGTCCCTCGACGAGTCCGGAATCGGCGCTTGGGAGTCCGCCCAGCCGGGCACGGAGCGAGTCGCGAACCGCGTCGCTCTGCGCCCGCTCCTGCTGCGCCAGCGCGTTCCAGGCACTGTCACCGATCCCCAGCGCCCGACGACTCATCCACGTCTCGATGTTGCTGCCGCCCCAGGACGTATGGATGATCCCGATGGGCACGCCCGTGGCGGTGCGCAGATCACGGGCGAAGAAGTAGGCCACCGCGGAGAACCGGCCGGCGTGCTGCGAATCGGCGGCGGTCCAGCTCCCACCGACCAGGTCCTGCTGCGCGCTGTCGGACCAGGAATGCGGCACGGCGAACTCGCGCAGAAGCGGGTCGTGGGCCGCGGCCACGGCGGCGGGGCCGTTCGCCGCGTTGGCCAGGGCGAATTCCATGTTGGATTGGCCGGACGCGACCCAGACGTCGCCGACCAGGATGTCGCGGACCTCGATCCGCTTACCGGAGGCCTCCACGGTCAACGTGAGGGGCCCGCCCGCCTTCAGGGCGGGGAAGGTCGTGGACCACTGCCCGGCGGCATCGGCCAGCGCCTGCCGGGTGCGGCCGGCGAAGCCGACGGCCACGCGCGCGCCAGGCGCCGCCCGGCCCCGCACGGGAACGGGCACACCTCGCTGGACTACCAGGCCATCGGAAAAGAGACGGGGGAGCTGCAGCTCGGGCGGCCCGGGTGTGCCCGGGACCGGCGCGACCTGGGCCCACGCCCCGAAGGGCAGGGCGATGACCCCGAGACACAGGACCAGAAAGGCGGATGCGGCTCGTGATCTCATCGACCGGAGTGAGGTTCAGGGTGGTACGCGGACCGAGGCGGGGCCGGGACCGGGAGCGCTTGCTCCCGGCCCGGTCCACACCTCACCCTCACTCGGTTACCAGCCCGTGTTCTGCGGATACGGCGTCCCGGTCACGCCATTGATCTGGGCCTGGGGGATCGGCCGGTAGTAGTGCTTGTCCCCGATGTTCGGCCGGGCAACCGCACTGTACTGCTTGATCCGGGCCAGGAAGAAGTCCTTCCCCGGCCGATGGAGATCGTCCCACCGGGTGAACTCGCCCGACATCTCGCGCTCGCGCTCGTCCATGATGAAGTTGATGTTCATCTGGCCGGCGTTCACGAGGATGGCGGGATCGCCCTTGTGGCTCGTGGCGCACAGCGGCGGACCGGCGCAGGCGGCGCGCACGCGCAGGACGTTGATGTCCGTCGCGGCCACCGCGGGCTGGTTCAGCCCGACAGCGGCTTCCGCCGCGATCAGGTAGGTCTCGCCCAGGCGGTACATGTAGCGGTCCTTGCCCCCGTTCGCATCGGACAGGCCGCCGATGCGGAGGTTGTCCTGGAACTTCTTGAGCGTCGGGTAGTGCTCGTAGCCGTATATGCCCTTGGCGTCGTTGTTCAGACCGCAGTCCGCCGTCGGGTCCGTCGTGCAGGGCGTCATGATGCGGTACGCCTTGGACTGCCGGTAGCTATCGGGCACCTGGTAGCCCACGTACACCACGGTGGTGTCGGATCCCGCGCCCGCGCCGATGAGCGAGCCGCTCGCGTCCTTCAGCGTGTTGCGGGCTACGATGGCCGCGCCGCTGGTGCAGTTCGGGCAGGTGCCGGCGGCGTTGTTGCCGTTGGCGTTGGCGAACCAGACCGTCTGGAAGCTGGCGTCGAAGCGGGTGTCGAGCACGTCCACGCCCAGCCCCGGCGTCCCGGCGTAGCGGGTCTGGTTGAAGATGGCGATCGCCGCCGGGGTCGGACGGATCCGGCGGAACGGCCGGCCGTCGTCCAGGGAGCGGTTCATCCCCGCCGCCCAGCCGCTATTCGCATCGTAGTGGCTGAGGAAGATGAGGTGGAAGTAGTTCGTCTCGCCGCCGCCGTTATACTGCGACACGAGGTAGGAAAACTGCACCGGCATGATGACTTCCGTGTTCTGCCTCGACCAGTTCGTCAGGTCGCAGTAGCCCTGACGGCCCGGGTCCGCGGCCGCGGCCGCCCGGTGCGTGCCGCACCAGAGGTCCGCGAAATTCGCCACCAGTGAGTACTTGCCGGAATTGA
>JADGQX010000172.1 GCA_017881445.1 Gemmatimonadota bacterium
TTCTTCTACGGCTGCGACCTGGTGAGCGTGAGCGCGTGCAGCGGCACGAACCGGGCGGAGGTCTTCTACGCGGCGGTGCCCGACCCGTCGGGCACGCTGGGGCCGGTGCTCAGCAAGACGCGCATCCAGCAGACGACGCCCCCGGTGCTGGCCCACGAGTTCATGCACATGATCCACTTCAACCAGCGGTTCCTGCTGCGCAATGCCCCGGAGGACGAGTCGCTCTGGCTGGCCGAGGCGCTGGCACATACCGCGGAGGACACCGTGGGCGGCGTCTTCCTGCAGCGCGGGGACAGCACGGATGCGATCGAGTTCATGAGCGAGAACTGGCGGCGGGCCAACAACTACCTGCCGGACCCGGAGTCCACCACGCTGCTGGCGTGGGATCCCCCCGGCACGCTGGCCGAGCGCGGCGCGGGCTGGCTCTTCCTGAAATACCTGCGCGGCCGGTTCGGGGGCTCGATCCTCGGCCGGCTCACGCAGACCACGCTCCTCGGCACGACCAACGTGTCCACGCAGGCCGGGCTGGGCTGGAGCACGCTGCTCAACGACTGGGCCGTCGCCCTCTGGGCCGACGACGCCACCGAGCTCGCCGCCGGCGTCACGGTCGATCCGCGCTACAGCTTCCCCAACATCAACCTGCGCAAGACCCTGGGACAGCCGGCCTTCGGCGGGACCTACCTGTTGCAGCCGACCGCGCAGCCGTTCGGGGCCTTCACCGCCGCGGGCACCGTGCTCGCGTCCACGGCGGCCTACTTCACGGTGACGGGCAGCGCCGGGGCGACGCCCATGGCCCTCAGCCTGGCCGCGCCCCGCGGGCTGCCCTTTGCCGGCAACGTGGTGCCGCAGCTGGCCGTGCTGCGCTACAAGTGACGCCTACCTGACCGGCTCCAGGCGCGGGTTCGGCCGGTATTCCCGGCCGGCCTTCGCCACGGGGCGGCCCTCCAGCAGCACCACGTCCGCCGTGAAATCGTAGCGGTCCGCGAAGAGGTAGGATCCCACGCCGTACGAGTCCACCGGCACGCCCTCGTCCTCGAAGCGGCGGATCTTCTCCACGTTGAAGCCGCCCGAAACGACGATGCGGCACCCCGGGAATCCGGCATCGTCCAGCGCCGTCCGCACGTTGCGCACGAGCTGGGGGTTCACCCCCCGGGGGTCGAAGACGCCCATCTGCGGGATGATCGAGCGGTCCACCATGCTTTCCGAGGTGTCCAGGCGCACGCCCCAGAGCCGGCCGCCCAGCGCCCGTGCGACTTCCAGCGACGTCTTCACGGAGTCGTTGTCGAAGTCCACCAGCACGATGACGTTCACGTCTTCCGGCATGTGGCTGACGAAGGCGTGCGCCGCCCGCACCGTGTCGCCGCCATAGCAGGCGATGAGGGCATGGGGCACGGTGCCGATGCCGCGGGAGCCCCACCAGGACGCCTGTGCGTCCGTGGACACGCCGATCGCGCCGGCGACGTGGGCGGCGTAGCCGTCGCCCGTCTGGACGTGCCAGTGGTCGTGGCGCGCCGGGAAGAACATCACGGGCTTCGGCCACGCCGCCTCCACCACCTTGCGCGTGTTGGTCGAGACCCGTGTGCGCCGAGCCAGCACACCCAGGTACACCGTCTCCAGGTGGACGAAGGCGGCGTAGGGGCCGGTGATGGTGAGCACGGATTCCCAGGGTTCGACGACGTCGCCGTCGTACAGCGCGCGCACCTCCAGGTCCTCGAAGCTGAACCCGTCGGTCAGGCCCAGCTTCAGTATGGAGATGACCTCGTCCATGCCGCCCAGCCAGGCGTGCTTCTTCTGGAAGACCTGCATGGTCACGTGCGGACTGTGGCCGTCCGCCAGCAGGACGTCCCGCGTGTAGACGAAGTATTTGTCGGAGTAATAGCCGGAGCGGAGCTTCTCCGCGGGCAGCTGGAAGATCTCCGGCTCGAGGCGGGTGGTCTTCCGCAGCGGAGGGGGCGGTGTGGCCCGCGTTCCGGCGCCGTTCGCGTTCGCTTCGCTCATTCGTTTCTCTCGGGAGAGGGCGCGACAGCGCGAAAGTCTAGGTTCGACCCCGGGCCGCCGCAAATCAGCGCGCGCCTGACTCCCGCCGCTGGTGGCGCCCCGACATGCCCAGTGCCGCTGCCCCCGCCACCGTGAGCAGTCCCGCCATGGGCCACATGAAGGGGTAGCCCTTGAGCTGCGGGTAGACGTGTGCGCCCATGTCGATGGCCGCGCCCACCGCCATGGGCGCGACGATCCGGCCCAGGCTGATGCTCACCACGTACAGTCCCGTATAGCGCCCCACCGCCTGCTCGCCGATGAGCGAGGTGAACAGCGGATAGGGCAGCGCGATCAGTGCGGCGGCGCCGACTCCCGCCACCAGCATGAGTGCCACCGCCCCCGGCAGCGTGCGCACGAAAACGCCCCCCAGCATGGCCACGCCCGTGATGGCGGCGCCCGCCTGCAGCAGCCGGCGCCGGTCGTAGCGGTCGCCCAGCCGCCCGACCACGTAGGAGCCCAGGGCCAGACCCACCACCAGCAGGATCAGCACCAGCGACGCCTGCGCCACCGTGATGCCGATCACCGCCACGGCGAAGAGGAAGAAGTAGGGCCGGATGCCGTCCACCGCGCCGGTCCAGAGGGCGTTGGAGAAGAGGAACCAGGGCACGGCCGGGCGCTGGCGGATGTCCTTCCAGAGCGCGCCGAAGCCGGGGACCTCCTTGTGGGGCCGGGCCTCGGCCGGGTCGGGCGGAGCGGCGCGCAAGGTGATCCAGGTCATGCTCAGGACCAGCACCGAGCCCAGCAGGAAGGGGAGCGGATGCCAGATGCTGTACAGCAGCCCGCTGGCGACCAGGCCGTAGCCGATCCCCGCCGAGTGCAGCACCCCGCGGATGCCCTGTACCCGGCCGCGGCGCTCGTTCGGCACCTCGTCCACCATCAGCGCCCAGAGCGGTGTCAGGTAGCCGTGCAGCGCGGCGAAGAAGACGAGCGCCGCGCCCGCGATCAGCCAGTACCCCCGAAGAAACGGCGCCACCGCCATGGAGGCGGCCATGACCGGCGCGGTCACCAGCAGGAAGAAGGTGCGCCGGCCGAAGCGCGCCGCGAGCTTGCCGGGCAGGTGGTCGCTCAGGTAGCCGATCCAGTACGGCACCAGCAGCGCGAAAATCCCCTCGCCGCCCACCGCGAAGCCGATCCAGACCGCGGACCGGGCGTAGCGCGCCAGCAGCACCGGCAGCACCGCCACCATCACGGTCTGCGCCGACGTCGAGCCCAGCGTGCCCGCCGTGATCCCGTATTCCTTCAGGGTTTCCGCGCGACTCCGCGTCACTCCCGCTCGCTCCCCGTTCTCGCTCTGGAGTCTGGTGCGGCACGAGCCACGTCCGGCCCGCGCCTTGCACCCTGCCGTCCCGTGCGCAAGACGATCCTGGCTGCGGCCCTCGTCGCCTTCGCCCCCGCTCGCGCGGCGGCTCAGGCGCCGTCCGTCCCCCGGCGGGCTGGCCTCGCCATCGAGGCGCCCCTGCCGCCCGGGCGGGAACCCGCCCTGCCGGCCCCCGCCCTCGAGCGCGTGGTGCATGCGGGCGGCGGCGTGGTCCTGCGTTCCGCCGACGGCGGCGCGCTCGTCGTGGCGCCGGCCGCCTTCGAGCCCGGCAGCGCCACGCTCGGCCGGGCGGCTGCCCGCGACCTGGCCCGCGCGGGGCGCGCGCTGCGCGACCTGGGCGTCGGGCGCCTGCGGGTAGTGACCTACCGCGACGTCGGCCCGGTCAGCGACGATCTCGCCTCCCGGCGCGCCGTGGCCCTGGCCCGCGCCCTGGCCCGCGGCGGCTACCCGCCGGCCGACATCGCGCTGGAGGTCGGCCTGGGCTCCGGCGCCGAAGGCGCGGGGCGAATCCTGGTGGCGGGCCGTTGCCTCAACGCGTGCGACCTCCCAGTGACACCCCCGCGATGATGACGGCGGCACCCGCCAGCTGAAAGGCCGTCGGTACCTCTCCCAGCCAGGCCCACGCCACCGCCAGCGCCGCGACCGGCACCAGGTTGTTGAACACCGCCGTGCGCGTGTTGCCCAGGTGCCGCACGCCGTAGTACCAGAGCGAGTAGGCTAGGGCAATGCTCAGGACACCGGAATAGGCCACGCCCCCCCAGGTGGCCGCGGACACGTGCGCGAAGTCAAGCGAGAGCAGCTGGGGAATGCCCGTCAGGAACAGCCCCGCCGCCCCCCACCAGAGCGTCCAGGCCGTGAAGGCCAGCGGACCGTAGCGCTCGATCAGGCGACTCGACCCCACCGTGTAGACCGCCCAGCTCGCGGAGGCGCAGAGCATGAGCAGGTTGGCCCAGAGCGGCGCGCCCCCGCCCCCCGGCAACTGCCCCCCCAGCACGACCAGCGCCATGCCGCCGAAGGTGGCCGCCACGGCCGCCCACATGCGCGGGCCCACATGCTCGTGACCCACCGCTGCAGAGAGGATCGCCGTCATCACCGGAGTGCCCGCGAGCAGCAGAGACGCGATGCCGGCATGCGCGTGCTCGAGCCCCGTGATGAAGAAGATCTGGTAGATCATGTTGCCCAGCAGCCCGAGCCCCAGCACGCGCCAGCGGTCGGCACCCTGGGGCAGCGGCACCGGCCCGGCCGAGCGCAGCAGCAGGTACAGGGTGATCCCGGCCAGCGGGAAGCGCAGCGCGTTGAAGGCCAGCGGCGGCAGCTCGACCAGGGCGACCTTGATGACGGAGAAATTGACCGCCCAGATCACCACCACGAGCGCGAGGCCGAGCGTCGCGCGCGCGACCAGTGGACCGCGGCGCAGCGCGGGTATCAGCGGGGCCGGGGTCGGGGAAGGCGTGGGCATCGGGGCAAGATCCTCCCGCTCCGCCACAGCCGCAACCCCTCGCGCCCGACCACCGCCGCCGCCGGGCGCCGTCGGCCGGGGCGGCGCTTGCGGCCCCGCGAGCCGCCGCCCTAGCTTGGCGGCATTCGCCACAACCGTTCGCAGGAGGTCGCGTGGTCGCCGCAGTCGTCCTCATTCGCGCCGAGCGGGACCGCATCCCCGAGGCCGCCCGTCAGGTTGCCGGCATACCGGGAGTCGCCGAGGTCTACTCCGTGTCCGGGGAGTGGGACCTCGTCGGCATCATCCGGGTCCCGGACTGGGAGCAGATCGCCACGGTGGTCACGGAGCGCCTCGCCCGCGTCCAGGGGCTCACCGCCACCCACACGCTGGTGGCCTTCCGGGTCTACTCCAGCGAGGACATGGAGAGCGCGTTCGACATGTTCGAGTAGAGCCGGCGGCGCTCCGGGCGGCGCGTGCTTGGCGCGCGCCGCCGCCAGGGCATATCTTTTCAGGGGTGAACCCTGACGCCGGGGAGGCGTGCCATGCGAGTGTTCGCGTCCGACGACGGACGTAGCTGGACGGCCGTGCCCGTCAAGGCGGCCGAGCTGCCCAACCCGCCCGAATTCGGGTGGCAGGCGGTGCTGTTCCGCACGGTCGAGCCGACGACCGCCGAGCGAATCGCCTATATGCCGGTGGGCTGGCTGGTGAATGCCTCGCAGGACGAGTTGCGCGCTGCCCTGAACCAGGCAGGTGGAGTGCGCGCGCGCTGGGGCGGGGCCTGAGCCGCTAGCCGCGCACGTCGCTGGGGGGCGGGTTCGCGCCGGGCTCCGTCGCAGGCGGCGCCGGTCGCATCTCGGCGGCGGTGGGAGCGGGGATCCCCCGGTCGTCGTGGGGTCGCGGGATGCGCTCGTGGTGGCGTGAGCGCTCGTACCATTCGCGGGAGATCTCGGCGGCGATGCCCTGCGCTCCCAGGCCGAACGCGATGCCGGCTGCCAGCGCGCCCGCGCCGACGACGGCGATGAAGAAGACCAGCACGATGTCCTGCGCGATGTCGAGCTGCTCCAGCGCCATGAACACCGAGAGCAGGATCACCGAGACTTTCGCGGCACGGGCGAGGGTGGGGCCGCCGGGGAGGCCGCCGGCCGACGCCAGCACCAGGTCCTTCACGAACTCGCCCAGCAGGATCCCGAGCACCAGCACGATCACCGCGGCGATCACGTTCGGGATGTAGGCGAGCAGCTCGGCGAAGAGCGAGCTCACCGCCTCCACGCCCAGGGCGTTGGCCGCCAGCAGGATCACCAGCAGCATGACGGTCCAGAAGACCAGCTTGGCCAGCACCGTCGAGGGATCCAGCGACGTGCCGGCCCGCTCCAGCGCCTCGATGACGCCGCCGTCGCGCATCCAGCGGTCGAAGCCGATGCGGTGCAGGAAGATGTCAGCGCCCCGCTCGATCATCTTCGCGATGGCGAAGCCGGCGAGCAGAATCCCCAGCGCGGCGAAGAGATGCGGGAGGAAACCGAAGATCTGTGAAATGCCGTCCTCGAGCCGCTGATTCAGCGCTTCGGGCAATTGGCCTCCTGTTGGTCCTGCGGGCGCTGAAACGCTGGGGAATCGAGGACGACTCCGCAAGGGGAGAGGCGGGAAAGATGCGTCGCCTGGCGGACGACGAGGGCCGGCCCTGGGACGCCGTGGTGAGCCGGGAGTCGTGGGGCGCGCTCTATGCCCTTTTCGTGCCGGCCGGCGCTGGTCGGGGCGAGCCGATCCGGCGGGCGCTGCTGCGCAGCGAGGGCTATGATCAGGCCCAGCGCGAGCTGGACCGCTTGCCCGAGGACGAGCTCCTGCTCCTGTTCCGGAGCGCGCAGCCGACTGAAACCACCTGAAGAGAGACCATGAGAAAGTTCACGGACGAGCACGGCGGCGGCTGGATCGCCGGCGTCAAGGAAGAGAAGACGCCCCGCCACCACGGGCGCTGGTACCTGGTGTTCCATCCCGATGGCGGCGATACGCCCAGCCTGGCCACACCGGAAGTGCGCTGGCAGAGCCAGGCCTCCGCCGAGCGGACCATCGGCACCATGTCGCTCTTCGAGCTGCGCCGCCGCCTGGCCGGTGCCGAGCGGCGCTCCGGGCTCCCCGTGACCGATGGCGCCGAGCGCACCCCCTGGATCGGGCGCACGATCACGAGCGGCTAGCCCTCGGGGCGTAGCCGGGTCGAATTGGGAACGCACCCAGCAAAGCCGCGCCGGCGCTGCCGGCGCGCGCCGGCTCCTTCCGCCCGTGCCACCGCTTCCACGCGCGTCTGCAACCCTCGCCGCGCTCCCTCTACTTGCTCCGCCTGCAGCGCCTCGTCGCGGCCGTGCTCCGGGCCTGAGCCCGTTTGCGGCGGCCGGCCGCGGCCGCATAGCTTTGGTCCTGCGCGCGGTACCCGCCGCGCCAGGGCCCTTCTCCCAGGAGCTCCGGTTGGCTTCGACGTCGAAGTCCTACGATGTGGCTACGCTGCGCCAGCGCGAGTTCCCGCTGCTGGACGAATGCGTCTTCATGAACGCGGCCTCCCTCGGGCCGCTCCCGCGGCGCTCGCTGGCCGCCATTGACGATTTCAACGACCGGCGCGTGGACCTGCGCCGCTTCGGCGACATGGACATCCCCGAGGCGCACGCCCGGGCCCGGGCGGCGGCCGCGCGCCTGATCGGTGCCCTGCCGGAGGAGATCGCCCTCGGGCCCAATACCCAGGTGGGGCTGAACCTGGCCGCGGGCTTCCTGCAGCACTCGCTGCGGCAGGCCGCCGGCCGACCGGGCCTGCGCCGGCGCATCGTGGTGAGCGAAGGCGAGTTCCCGGCCAATGTCTATCCCTGGCTCGCCCTCGAGGCCGAGGGCGCGCTGGTGCAGCTCGTCCCCACCGACGCCCTGGGCCGGCCCCGCGAGGAGGCGCTGCTCGAGGCCCTGGAGCAGGACGACGTCCTCGCCTTCGCCCTCTCCGCGGTCCAGTTCGCCAGCGGGTTCCGCGCCGATCTGGCGCGCTTCGGCCGCATCACCCGCGAGCGCGATATCCTGTTCGTGGTCGATGCCATCCAGGCGCTGGGCGCCCTGCCGCTGGATGTGGCCGAGGCGGGCATCGACGTCCTGTCGTCGGGCGGGCAGAAATGGCTTTGCGGGCCCTGGGGCTCCGGCTTCGCCTGGGTCCGCGGCGGGCTGATCCCGCGCCTGGAGCCGCTCTTTCCCGGCTGGCTCTCCTTCAGCTCGTCCCTGGACTTCACCCGCCTGTGCGAGTACGGCCGCGAGCTGCTGCCCGATGCCCGACGCTACGAGATGGCCACGGTGCCGGCGCAGGACGCCCTGGGCATGGCCGCCAGCATTGAGCTGATGCTGGAGCTCGGCACCGGGGCCATCTGGGAGCACATCCGCGAGGTGCAGCGACCGCTGCTGCAATGGGCCGCTTCCCGGGACGACGTCGTCATGGTGAGCGACGTCGCCGAGAGCCGGCGCTCGGGCATCCTCTGCTTCCGGCCGCCGCGCGTCGACGATGTCTTCGCCACCCTACGCCGCGCCGGGGTCCTGGCCGTGGTCCGGGAGGGCGCCATCCGGCTCTCGCCCCACTTCTACAACACGCCGGAGGAGATGCGCCGGGTCGTCGAGCTGCTGGAGGCGGCGCTCGCCTCATGACGGAGCTGCAGACGCTGGTCGCGACCGTGCGGCGCGAGTTCGCGCCCGAGCCCCGCACCGCCATCTTCGAGGTCCGCGTCGACCCCCGGGAGGACGGTTTCGCCTTCACCGGCGTCACCACCGAGGTCGATGCCGCCCTGGAGCTGGTGCGCCGGGCGGCCGCGCTGGTTCCGCGGCGCCGCATCCACGACGAGGTGGTGCGCCTCCCCGACCCGGCGCTGGGCGACGACTCCTGGGCCGTGGTGCGGGCGGCGCTTGCCCCCATGCTCGCCGCCCCCGACATCCGGGCGACCCAGGTCACGCAGTGCCTGCTGGGCTCCCGCCTCGAGCTGCTGCGGGCGGCCGGGCGCTGGTTCCGGGTGCGCGGAGAGGATGGCTATCTGGGGTGGGTCAACCGGGGCTACCTGGCTCCCGGTGACGAAGGCTGGGCCCACGCCTGGCAGGCCGCCGCCGGGGGCTATCCCGCCGTGTCCCTGGGCGCCGATCTGGTGAACGCCGCGGGCGATCGGGTGCTCCGGCTCCCCTGGGGCGCCCGCGTCGCCCGCGACGGGGGGCGCCGCTGCCTGCTGCCCGACGGAGGCAGCGCGCTGCTCGGCGTCGGCGAGCTGGTCCCCGAAGCCGATCTGCCCGAGCGGTTCCCCACCCGCGGCGACGCCATCCTGGACACGGCCCGGCGCTGGCTGGGCGCGCCTTACGTCTGGGGTGGCGTCACTCCGGCCGGCGTGGACTGCTCCGGCTTCGTCCAGGCCGTGTTCCGCCTCCACGGCGTGCCGCTCCCCCGCGACGCCGAGCTGCAGACGGGTGCCGGCGAGCGCATCGACACGGGCGCCGCCTTCGAGCGGCTGCGCCCCGGCGACCTCCTCTTCTTCACCGAGGTGCCGGGGCGCATCACCCACGTGGCCATCTCCGCCGGCGGGGCCGGGCTCGTCCATTCGGCCCTGTCCAACGGGGGCGTGGCCTCCAACGACCTGGGCGGCGGCGGCGAGCTGCAGCCCGCCCTGCGCCGCATGTTCGTGGAGGCGCGGCGGGTGCTGCCCGGGAACCCCTGAGCCGCCGCCGCGCGGGACGCCCCTAGCGCCGGTGCCGCTTGACCGGCCGCCGGTGGCGGCGCGTGGGCGCCGCCGCCGGATGGGACTTCGAGCTGGGTGGCGCCACTCCGGTCGCGGGCGCAGCGGGCAGGCGCAGCTCCAGGCCCGGGCGGATGCGCCGCGGCGACAGTCCGGGATTCGCCTTCTGCAGCGCCGCCAGCGTCAGCCCGTATTGCCG
>JADGQX010000405.1 GCA_017881445.1 Gemmatimonadota bacterium
GGGCCGATGGGATTGACGTGGCCCCAGTAGTCCTCCCGCTGCGGGTGCACCTCGGGGTCGCCGTACACTTCCGAGGTGGAGGCGATCAGGTAGCACGCGCGGACCTGGGCTGCATCCGCGCTTAGAGCAATTAGTACTCCCACATGACCTTTGTCAAGCGAGGTTGATGCAAACGCACAACACCCGTTTCGCGGGAGGCACGAAACGAGGCGACAGGGGCGCTCCGCCCGGCGCGGGCGCGGGACGGTGGGCCGCGGGTGCGGGATGGACGCTACACCCGCTCGCCCCCGCCGTCGACGGTCCGCGGGCGCCGCAGCGCCCGCGTCGCGCGGGTGAGCAGGTCCACGGGCTCGAGGTTCGCTTCGCCGAAGTCGTCCACGCCGTAGTAGCCGGCATGCATGCGGATGCGGGCGCTGCCGCCGAGGGCGCGGGCGGTGCTGGCGTCGGCGCTCGCGCTGAGCCGCTCGGCGACGCGGGCGCTGCCGGCCTGGGACGTGTCGGGCAGCACGACCACGAACTCCTGCGGCGTGAGCCGGCCGAGGATGTCCGACCCGCGGCTGCCCCGCCGCATCACCTCGGCCACCCGCGCCACCGGGCCCGGAACACGGTGGTGAATCGCGTGCAACCGTCGCGCCGAGGGTCTAACCAAGGGTTGCCTGCCTCCGGGCCCGGGCCTATAATGGTCCTCGCACGCAACGCAGGGAAGTTCATACCTAGCGCGGGCCTACCGCTTGAGGAGCGGTATATGGGCTTCGCGTCCTACTATCGTACGCACGAGCTGGCAGCCCTGCTCCCTGGGACTGACAGCGCCAAGGCATTGGAGCCCCATCGCCGCCTCCTGGCGGCGACCCGGGGGGCCGAGCCGCTGCACCGGCTCCGCTACCTCGACCTGAAGACGTTCCTTCCCTTCTCGAACCCTCGCGTACACAGACCGGGCCAGCATGGCTGCGTCAGTCCAGGTCCGAGTCCCTCTGCTGGCCCACCGCCTAGTCGAATTCGCCCCCACAATGGCGGCAGACCTGCTGATCCGGGGCCACCGCCAGAAGTACGTCCTCAAAGCGCGTGGCACCGCGGACCTGTCCGGCGCAGTCGTGGATCGGACGAAGGCCTGCGTGAGCGACCACGGGCGTGAACCTATGCTGCCGGTGAGGAAATGACGCGATTCGGGAGAAGGCGCGTGTCCGCTGAAGGCGAAGAGGGTACGGATGCGGATGCGCATGCGGCTGATGTGAACCCGATCATCGTGGCGGTTCACGACGCCCTGGCCGCGCACCGGCGTCTCGTGGTCGCGGCGATCTACGGGGGAGTCGCCGTCGCGTGTCTGGCGGGCGAGCTGCTGCTCCGCTTCGAGATGCGGTGGCCGCCCGAATACACCAGGGCGTTCCTGGTGGCCGCGCCGATTCTGGCCGTCATCCGTGTCGGCCTGGCGGCGTTGTTCCGGGTCAGCTCCGGTCGCTGGCGCTTCGTCGGGACCGCGGACGTGGTGCGACTCGTCGCCGCCACCACGCTCGGCACGGTGGTCTTCTTTGGCGCCTGGGCGGTCCTCCCCGTTTCACCGAGCTTGCCCCGGTCGGTGCTGCTGATCGAGTGGGTGCTGACGACGTACGTGACGGCGGCGATCTGGATCTCGTACAGGACGGCGTACGAGCGGCTGCGGCAGCGGCGCATGGGCCACGGCCACGCGCCGACTCCGGTGCTGATCGTCGGCGCGGGCGAGGCCGGCAACCTCCTGGTGCGCGAGATCGTGCGCTTTCCGACCGGCTACCGTGCCGTGGGCATCATCGATGACGATCCCAGCAAGGAGGGGACGGCGCTGCACGGTGTCACGGTGCGCGGCCAGGTCCACGACATCGCCCGTGTGGCCCGGGAGACGCGTGCCCAGGAGCTGATCATCGCCGTGCCCTCCGCGAGTCCGGCCGACCTCCGGCGCATCGTGAAGGCGTGCGAGGCCACGGACATTCCCTTCAAGGTGCTGCCGGGGATCGCGGAGGTGCTCGCGGGCGACGTGCGCCTGACCCAGGTGCGGGACCTGAGGATCGAGGACCTGCTCGGCCGGGACCCCGTGGACCTGGACCTGCCGGAGCTGTGCGATGCGATCGGGGGGACGTGCGTCCTCATCACGGGCGCGGCCGGTTCCATCGGGTCGGAGCTGTCGCGGCAGATCGCGCATCATCGCCCCGCCCGGCTGGTGCTGGTGGACCGGGCGGAGAGCGACCTGTACTTCCTCGAGCTGGAGCTGCGCCGGAAGCACCCCCAGATCGAGATCTGTCCCGTCATGTGCGACGTGAGCCACGCCGCTGCGCTCGACGTGGTCTTCAGCCAACATCGGCCGAACGCCGTCTTCCATGCGGCCGCATACAAGCACGTTCCGATGATGGAGCTGAACGTGCGCTCGGCCATCTGGAACAACGTGTACGGGACACTGGCGGTCGCGGAGGCAGCGGCGCGCCACGGCGCCGGCAAGTGCGTGCTGGTGAGCACGGACAAGGCCGTGCGCCCCTCGAGCGTGATGGGCGCGACGAAGCGGCTGGCGGAAATGCTGGTGATCGAGCTGCAGGCACGCTTCCCGAAGACGACCTTCACGGCCGTGCGCTTCGGCAACGTGCTGGGCAGCAACGGCAGTGTCATCCCGATCTTCCAGCGCCAGATCGCGCGGGGGGAGC
>JADGQX010000406.1 GCA_017881445.1 Gemmatimonadota bacterium
GTGGCCGCCCTCGGTGAATTCGACGTCGTAGACGCTGCGGACGAGCCGCCCGTTCACGAACCAGATATGCAGCCCTGAAGGCAGCGCCTTCCACAGGCGCTCGTGCATGGCCTCGGGCTTGACCTCCTCCTTGCCCTGGCGCGCCCGGGCCAGGTCCCCGGCGCGCGAGCGCAGCTCGCGCTCGATCGTGTCGGCCGCGACGCGCGCCTGCTCGTACCTCTTGCCGCGCTCCATCAGCGACCGCTCGACCAGCGCATGGCGCACGAAGAAGCGCTGCTCGTCGGGGTGGCCCTCCTGGTCCAGCCAGATCTCGTCCTCGGGGATCTCCCGGATCGTCCAGTGGTGGGCGAAGTTGCTGAACTCCTCGTTCACGTTCTTGCGTACGTAGTCGCCGTCGACCTGCCAGATCGCCAGGCGACCGCGCTGCTCCAGGCGACGCAGGTACGGCAGCGGCGGCGGCGGCCCCGACGCGGCGCCCCGGCCGCCCCGGCCGCCCCGGTCGCCCCGGCCGCCAGCCGGGTCAACTCTCGTCGGCATCGGGCCTCTCCAATGGGGTGGGCGCGTTCTCCAGCTCCCTGGCGAACACCAGCTTGTCGTCGCCCGGACGGTAGAAGTTGCGGATCCTGGCCTCCAGCGTGTAGCCGCCCCGCTCGTAGAAGCGGATCGTCGCGCCGTAACTCTCCTGCGACGAGGTCTCGATGAGCAGCAGCCGCCCGCCCCGGCGCCGGACCTCCGACTCCGTGTGGGCCAGCAGGTGGCGCCCGTACCCTTTCCCCTGCCCTGCCCGCTCCACCGCGATCCAGTACAGGTCCCAGGTGCCTTCGGTCAGCGGCGTCGGCCCGAAGCAGACGTAGCCGACGGGCGTCCCGGCATCCTCGAGGACATCCACCAGGTAGCCGCTGGCCTCCCCCTGCTCCAGTGCCTCATCCACCAGCTCCAGGGCGGTCCCCACCTCGGTGGGCGTGAAGCTGCCGGTGGATGCGATGATCCCGAGGATGATGTCGTCGTCGCCCACCCGCACGGGCCGGATCGTCAGGGGAGTCATGGCGAGAGTATACCGCCGGCGCGCCCCGGCGGGAAACAGGCTCGCGGCGCCGCCGCGACTACGCCTGCGCCAGCCGGGCGACGTAGCCCCGTGCGTCCTGGTCCAGCCACGGCGGCGACCCCGCCGCGGCGTTCGACTGCATGTGCCCGGGATTGCAGGTGGCGGGAATGGCGACGTGGCAGCGCGGATCGCTCAGGATCCACTTGAGCAGCGCCTGCGGCGCGGGGCACCGGAGTTCCCGCTCGACCCGTTCGACAACGTGCTCGTCCTGCGACAGCCAGGTTGGGAGCTTCAGCGGACTGTGGCCGTCACGGGACAGGTGCGATTTCCGGGGCGCTACGCGATCCTCAACAGAGACGAGCGCCTGGCCGACATCCTGCGGCGCGCCGGCGGCGTGACCCCCGTTGCGTACGTGCGTGGCGCGCAGCTCTTCCGCGCCCAGGGTGGTCTGGGCCGTGTCGGGCTGGATTTCGAGCGGGCGCTGAGAGATCCGCGTTACCGCGACAACGTGCTCTTGTTCGCGGGTGATTCGGTCTTCGTGCCAGAGTACCAGCCGACCGTGAAGGTGGAGGGCGCGGTGAGCAGTCCGGTGACCGTGGCGTACGTTCCGAACCAGAGCGCGGGGTATTACGTGGACCGGGCGGGTGGCTTTGCGCGGCACGCCGACAAGGGACGGACCTACATCGTCCAGCTGAGCGGCGCCGTGATGAGGCGGAGTGCCACGGTGGAGCCCGGGGCGCGGGTGGTGGTGCCAGAGGTGCCTGCGGGGGAGGAGAAGACGAACTGGGCAGGCATCATCGGCGCCGTGGCGACCGTCCTCACGAGCGCGCTGACTATAATTCTGGTGGTGCAGCGGCTGTAGGCCGCCTCCGGCCCGGTCCCAGTCAAATGCCTGGCCCGGGACGCAGTGGCCAGGGATTGACGCACCGCTGCCCACGTTAGGCGGGCCCACGCCCGCAGAGCGGGAGGCGGTCTGGGGCTGTTCGGCCTCGACGTCTTCCGTCGCTGCAGCACGGGGTCTGCGGACCCCGAGTACCGGCTGGGTCCCGCCGACGACCTGGTGCTCATCCTCACCGACGACGGCGAGTTGGCGCACCAGTTGCCCGTCACCCGTGAGGGCTTCATCGTCATTCCGCAGGTGGGCCAGATCTTCGTGGCGAACCTGACGATGGAGCAGCTGCGGAACCTGCTGTACACGCGGCTGGGGCGGGTCTATTCGGGGGTGCGGCGCGGGCTGGGCGCCACCACGCACTTCGAGGTGACGGTCTCCCGGATCCGCGTGAACCAGGTCTTCGTGAATGGGGAGGTGGCAAGACCCGGCGCGTACGCGGTGAGCGCGCTGGGAACGGTGCTCAACGCCCTCTACCAGGCCGGTGGCCCGACCGAGCGCGGCGACTTCCGCGCGGTGCGCGTGCTGCGGGGTGGTACGCTGCTGCGTAGCGTGGACCTGTACGACTACCTGCTGGGCGGCGAGACGCACGACGACATCCGCCTGGAGCAGGGGGACGTGGTGTACGTGCCGCCGCGGTCGCTGCGGGTCAGCATCGCCGGGAGCGTCCTGCGCCCTGCCTTCTACGACCTCAAGGCGGGCGAGGACCTGCGGGACCTGATCCGGAT
>JADGQX010000038.1 GCA_017881445.1 Gemmatimonadota bacterium
CTCTGGAGCTGGGACATCACCAAGCTGCTCGGCCCGGCCAAGTGGACCTACTTCTACCTGTACGTGATCCTGGACGTCTTCAGCCGCTACGTCGTCGCCTGGACCGTGCAGCACCGGGAGTCGGCAGCCGTGGCCGAGCAGTTGATTGCTCAGGCCGTCGTCCAGCAGGGCATCTCGCGCGGTCAGCTCACGCTCCACGCTGACCGCGGCAGCTCCATGACCTCCAAGCCGGTGGCGTTCCTGCTCGCGGACCTCGGCGTCACCAAGACGCACTCGCGACCCTACACCTCCACCGACAACCCGTACTCGGAGGCGCACTTCAGAACGCTCAAGTACCGGCCGGACTTCCCCGATCGCTTCGCCTCGATCCTCGAGGCCCGCGCCTTCAACCGCACCTTCTTCGGCTGGTATAACCACGACCACCGGCACTCGGGCATCGGCCTCATGACCCCGGAGAGCGTCCACTACGGCCGCGCCCAGGACATCCATGCGCAGCGCGCGCGGGTACTGGCGGCCGCCCACGCGGCCACGCCCGAGCGCTTCGTGCGCGGCGCACCGCGGCCACCGGAGATGCCCACGGCGGCCTGGATCAACCCGCCGAAGACAGCGGCGGCTGCTCAGTAATTGTGAAGGCAGACCGTCTCAAAACTGTTGACAGGCTCCGGGCGGAGGGCTCGCGGGGGCCCGCCGGCTCAGTGCACTCCGTGGCTCTGTGGTGAAATCGCTGTTCCAGGCCTATCGCGCGGCGAGGGCGCCGAGGAGGGTCTCGGCGGTGGAGAGGTACTCGGCCACCGGGAAACGATCGGGGTCGATCAGCTCCTGCACCACGCACTGGCTGATCAGCCCCACGGCGAGCGCCGCCAGGCCGGTGGCGCTCACGCCCGGCAGCGCGGGGGCTTCTTCGCGCAGCACCTCCTCGATGACCGGGCGGAAGCCGGCGCGGTAGCGCTCGAAGGCCTCGCTGACCTGCTCCCGCAGCGCCGGGTGGCGGGCGCCCAGCGCCCAGCACTCCAGCAGCAGCCGCACCCGCCCGGGCTCCCTGGCCAGGCGCGCCATCTCCTGCTGCAGCCGGAGCCGCAGACGGTCCAGCGCCCGGGGAACGCCGGGATCCGCAGGGGCGACGTCGCCCGTGAGCATCTCCGTCAACACCGAGGCCAGCAGCGCCTGCACCAGCGGGTCCTTGCGCTTGAAGTGGAAGAGCACCAGCCCGTGGCTGAGACCGGCCTCCGCCGCCACCGCCCGCACGGTCACGCCGGCGATGCCGTCGCGCAGCGCGACCTGCAGCGCCGCGTCCAGGATCTGCCGTCGCCGAATGGCCTCCGGAACCTTCTGCCCCGGCATGTCCGCTCCCCCTGAATCGTGCCCCGCCCGGCCCGTATGCCGGCGGTCCGGCGGTCGCGTCCCGCGTCCCGTCCGGCGGCGTGCGGCGCATTGACCATGTGTTCAATAAAGGGTAGATTATCACTAGCGGCAGGTCAATGCCGGAGTCGGAGAGGAAGGGCGGGACCAAATGGCGGCGAGGAACCCGATCGCGGGGATGGAGCGGCTGGCCGGCGGTGAGAGGGCGAAGCGATGAGCACGACGCCGGAGCGCGAGGACCTGGCGGCGCGGTTGCGGGACTACTGGGCGCAGACCCTGCCTCTGCAGTCGAGTCGCGTGGTGGGGGGTGGGCCGCTGGTGGCGAACGTGCAGCCGGATGTGGCTCCCGATGAGGTCGAGGCGGTGGTCGAGCGCCCGGGCGCGCGCGCGAAGCCGGACCGACCGGCCCCCGAGTTGCGTGGGAGCCTGATCGAGGGGTCGGATGCGGGTACACTGAGGCCGCGGGAACAGAAGGTGGACCGTTGCGCACAGCCGGGCTGGGCCACGGGGAAGGAATGCGAGCCGAAGGCGGGCGACGAGGTCTATTGCACGGCCGGGCTGGCCACGGTACTTCGCTTGCTGGGGAAGACGGGCAACGGCAGCCGGCTGCTGGAGCTGAAGCTGCCGGGCAGCGGCCGCCGGGACTCGTTCTTCGCTGCCGCATCCAACGTTCTGGTGGCTCCGGCTCCCGCCGGCGCCATACCGATCCTGCAGGAGCCCTTCCCCGCAGCCGGCGCGTCCGGCGTGGAATAACGGCGGCAGGCGACATCGGCGGAGGTAAGGATTGAACGCTACGATCCGGCTGCCGGGCGTCCTGGCGCCACTTCTCAGGTGGACCGGGGATCGGCGGGCGGGCGAGCATCCGGGCCCGATCCGTGGCGAGCTGCTGGGGTCGGAGCACCTGGCGGAGCGGGCGCGGCAGATGGCGGCGGGACAGCGCCTTGCGCCGCCGCGGCGGCGGCTTCGGGGTGGCCGGGGGGCGCCGCTGCTCGCGCGGCTGGGCAACACGGGACGGGTGCTGGCGAGCGCGCACGCGCGCGTGAGCCTCGTGGCGGAGTCGGGGCTGGACACTGGCCCGGCGGGCGAGTGGCTGCTGGACAACTACCACATCATCCAGGAACACCTGCGGGAGGTGCGGGAGAGCCTGCCGGCGGGCTACTACCGGGAGCTGCCGGAGCTGGCCGGTGGCACGCTCGCGGGGTATCCGCGCGCCTACGAGCTGGCCATCACGCTGATCTCGCACACGGAAGCGCGGGTGGACCTGGAGAACCTGGGCCTGGTGGTCGAGGCGTTCCAGGGGGTCACGCCGCTGCGCATCGGCGAGCTGTGGGCGCTGCCGGCCATGCTGCGGATGGCGCTGCTGGAGAGCGTGCGCCGCATGACGCTCCGGACGGTGGAGCGGCTGGACCAGATCGTGGAAGCCAACCGCTGGGCGGAGCGCATCCAGGTGGCCAGCGGGGGTCACGCCGCCGAGCTGGGCGCGGTGCTGGCGGATTTCATGGCGCACCCGCCCACGCTGACACCGGACTTCGTGTCGGTGCTGCTGCAGCAGCTGCGCCCGGTGCGGGGGGCGGCGCCGCCGCTGGTCTGGCTCGAGCGCTGGATCGCGGACGAGGCGCTGAGCGCCGAGGAAGCGGCCGCCCGCTCGGCCCAGCGGCTGGCGGTGACGCAGGTGGTCATGGCGAACAGCGTGACCAGCCTGCGCGCCATCGGACGCATGGACTGGCGGACGTTCATCGAGCGCCACAGCGGGCTGGAGCGGGTGCTGCGGGAGGACCCGTCGAGCTTCTACCCGCGCATGACGTTCGAGACGCGGGATGCCTACCGCCACGTCGTGGAGCGGATCGCCAAGCGGACGGGGCAGGCCGAGGAGGCCGTCGCCCGCCGCGCCATCCAGCTCGCGCTCGCGGCCGGCACGACCGCCGCGGAGGGACCGAACGGGGGCGACCCGGCGCAGGCGGGACAGCCACCGGCGAGCGCCCCCGATCCCCGCCATACCCACGTCGGCTTCTACCTCGTGGACACGGGCCGCGCCGTGCTGGAGCGCGGGACGAGCTACCGGCGCACGCCCAAGGAAGCCATGCGCCGGTGGGTGCTGCGCCATCCGGATGCGGTGCTCATCAGCGGCATGGCCGCCGGGACGGCGGCGGCGCTCGCCGCCATGCTGGGGCTGGCGGGGCAGGAGGCGCGCACGGCCTGGCTGGCGGCGTTGCTGTTCTCGCTGCTGCCGGCGGGCGAGATCGCCGTGAGCGTGATCAACCAGTTCATCGCGGCGTTCCTGCCGCCGGGCAAGCTGCCGAAGCTGGACCTGCGGGGCGAGGGGGGGGAAGGCGTGCCGGCGGAGTGCCGCACGGCAGTGGTGATCCCGGTGCTGTTCGCCACCGTGTCGGCGGTGCAGGAGGCGCTGGGCAACCTGGAGGCGCAATTCCTGGCCAACCGCCAGCCGAACCTGCACTTCGCTGTGCTGAGCGACTTCACGGACTGGGTGAGCGAGACCCGCCCGACCGATGCCGCCATCGTCGAGGCGGCGGTGGAGGGTGTGCGGGCGCTGAACGCGCGCTATGCCAACGGAGGCACGGGCGCCTTCTACCTGTTCCACCGCCCGCGGCGCTGGAATCCGCGGCAGGGCGTGTGGATGGGCTGGGAGCGCAAGCGCGGCAAGCTGGGCGACTTCAACCGCTTCATCCGCGGCGGCGACGGCGGCGCCTTCTCGGTGATCGTGGGCGACGTGGAGCCGCTGCTCTCCGTGCGCTACGTCATCACGCTGGACGCGGACACGGTGCTGCCGCCGGACGCGGCGGCGCTGCTGGTCGGCGCCATGGCGCACCCGCTGAACCGGCCGGTGCTCGACCCGGCGCTGGGCCGCGTGGTGCGGGGCTACGGCATCCTGCAGCCGCGGGTGGGCGTCTCACTGCCGAGCGCGCACCGGTCGCGGTTCGCGGCGATCTTCTCCGGGCTTCCGGGGGTGGACCCGTACACCACCGCGGTGTCCGACGTCTACCAGGACCTGTACCGGGAGGGGAGCTTCACCGGGAAGGGGATCTACGACGTCGATGCCTTCGAGCAGGCGACGGAGGGACGGTTTCCCGAGAACACGCTGCTGTCGCATGAC
Source organism: Gemmatimonadota bacterium (assembly GCA_017881445.1). Lineage (GTDB taxonomy): Bacteria > Gemmatimonadota > Gemmatimonadetes > Longimicrobiales > RSA9 > JADGQX01. The sequence goes on from JADGQX010000038.1 coordinate 4,472, forward strand.
CTGATCGAGGGCAGCTACGCCCGCGCCGGGCTGGCCACGGACATCAACGTCTACGACGACTACCCCAGCCGGTACCTCAGCTACACGCGGCGCAAGCACCGCTGGATCCGGGGCGACTGGCAGCTGCTCCGCTGGCTGGGACCGCGGGTCCCGGGGCCGGCCGGCCCGGAGCGGAACCGGCTGTCGCTGCTGTCGAAGTGGAAGATCTTCGACAACCTCCGGCGCAGCACGCTGGAGATCGCGCAGCTCACGCTGTTCGTAGCCGGCTGGATCCTGCTACCGGGCTCGCCCCTTCGCTGGACGCTGCTGGCGCTGGCCGCGGTGGCCGCGCCCTGGCTGGTGGCGCTGCTTCTGTCCGTGCTGCGGCCGCCGCTGGACAAGTCCTGGCGCGCCTACTACAGCGCGGTCGCGGGCGACGTGCTGACCAGCGTGGAGCAGCTCGGGCTGGCCATTGCCTTCCTGCCGCACCAGGCCTGGACCTCCGGCGACGCCGTGGTGCGCACGCTCTGGCGGCTCTTCGTCACCCGGCGCCACCTGCTCGAGTGGCAGACGGCGTCCAGGACGGAGCGGACGGTGGGCCAGGGAGGCGGCTCGACCTGGCGGGAGATGTGGCCGGCGGTCGCGCTGGCCGCGGGGATCCCGCTGGTCGTGCTGGGGCTGGACCTGGCCCGGGGACACTGGACCGGGCCCGGGGGTGCCATGCACCTGCTGCAGCTCGGGGTGTCCGTGATCCCGCTCACCGGCCTGTGGATCGCGTCGCCGCTGATCGCGGACTGGCTGGGCGCTCCGGCGCTTCAACCCCGGCAGCGGCTGTCCCGGTCACGCCAGCTGCAGGCGATGCGCTACTCCTTGCTGCACTGGCGCTTCTTCGACCGCTTCGTCACCGCCGAGAGCCAGTGGCTGGTGCCGGACAACTTCCAGGAGCAGCCGACGCCGATCGTCGCCATGCGGACGTCGCCCACCAACATCGGGCTGCAGCTCCTGGCCACCGTGAGCGCGTACGACCTCGGCTTCATCACACGCGAGGACATGACCCGGCGGCTGGAGCTGGCCTTCCGGTCGCTGGAGCGGCTGCGACGCTTCCGCGGGCACTTCTACAACTGGTACGAGCTGCGGGAGCTGCACGTGCTGGAGCCGGCGTACATCTCCACCGTGGACAGCGGCAACCTGGCGGGCCACCTGATCGCGCTGCGCCAGGCGTGCCTGGCCATCGCGCGCGAGCCCGTGACCGACCAGCGAATATGGGCGGCGCTGGAAGCGGCGTTGTGGATCGCCGACGAGCGCCTGGTCGCGATACTGCCGGTCGGGCTGCCGTCACTCCCGGGCCGACCCGTGACCACCGTGGCCGATGGACCCGCGCTGACGCCTATGGCCCGGGCCGCGGTGACGGAGGCCCGGCTGCAGGCGGCCACCGCGCGCTCGGCCGTGGAGTCGTCGCAACGGGCCACCGTCTCCCCGCAGGGCGTGGCGGCGGCGCTGGAGCGGGCGCGGGACGCCCTGGCCGCCGCCGCGCTGCCGACAGCGGTCGAGGAACCGGCGCTGGAGTGGATCGCGTGGGGGCTGGCGCGGGTGCAGGAGCACCAGTCCATGGCGCCGGACCCGCTGAGGGAGCGACTGGAGGTCCTGGCGGAACGGGCGTACCAGTATGCGCTGGCCATGGATTTCCGCTTCCTGTTCGACGCCGGGCACCGGCTGTTCTCCATCGGCTACGACCGGGCCGGGCATGCGCTCGACCCCTCCTACTACGACCTGCTCGCCTCGGAGGCGCGGCTGGCGAGCTTCGTGGCCATCGCGAAGAGCGACGTGCCGGTCGAGCACTGGTTCCGGCTCGGCCGCACGCTCACGCACGCCGCCGGCGGGACCGCGCTGGTCTCGTGGGGCGGGAGCATGTTCGAGTACCTGATGCCGGCGCTGGTCATGCGGACTTTCCCGGCAACGCTGCTGGACCAGACGTACCGCGGCGTGGTGCGACGGCAGATGGCGTACGCGGAGGAGCGCGGTGTGCCCTGGGGGGTGAGCGAGAGCGCGTACAACCTGCAGGACCGGCACTACACCTACCAGTACCGGGCGTTCGGCGTGCCCGACCTGGGGCTGCAGCGCGGCCTGGGTCACGACCTGGTGGTGGCGCCCTACGCCTCGGCGCTGGCCGTCGCCGTGGAGCCCGTGGCGTCGCTGGCGAACATGGGCGCGCTGGCCCTGCTGGGCGCGCTGGGCCGCTTCGGCTTCCGCGACGCCATCGACTACACGCGGCCGGCGCCCGGCTACGGCTATGCCCTCATCGGCAACTTCATGGCGCACCACGTCGGCATGTCGCTGGTGGCGCTGACGAACGCCCTGGCCGAGGACAGCTGGCCGCGCCGATTCCACGCCGATCCACTGGTGCGCGCAGCGGAGCTGCTGCTGTACGAGCGGGTGCCGCGCCGGCTGGTGCTGCAGGAGGCGCAGGAGGCGAGGCCCGAGGAGGGCCGCCCCGACCCCGAGCTGGAGCAGCTGGCGGTGCGCGAGTTCGGCGCGACCGACACGCCCCAGCCGCACATCGCGCTGCTCGGCTACCTGCCGTACACGGTCATGATCAGCCACTGCGGATCGGGTTCGAGCAGCTACGAGGCGCTCGCGGTCACCCGCTGGACGCGCGATGGCACCACTGACGACACGGGCCAGTTCTGCTATGTGAACGACCTCGCGGCCGGGCGCGTCTGGTCGGCCGCGCACCAGCCGGTCTGCGTACGGGCGGATCGCTACCACGCGCGCCTGGCCACGGACCACGTGACTTTTGAGCGGGCGGACGGCGCCATCGAGACCCGCATGGAAGTGGCGGTGGTGCCCGAGGATGCGGCCGAGGTCCGGCGCGTGACCGTGACCAACAACTCGGACGAGACGCGCGAAATCGAGCTGACGAGCTACGGCGAGATCGTGCTCGGCAGTCGCGACGACGACGCGGCCCATCCGGCGTTCTCGAAGCTGTTCGTCGAGACCGAGTGGCACGAGTGGTGTTCGGCGATCACGGCGACGCGGCGGCCGCGCGCGGTCGGGGAGCCGCGCGTCTGGTGCGTGCACGTGGTCGCCACGGGCAAGGATGCGGTCGGCCCGGTCACCTGCGAGACCGACCGCGCCCGCTTCCTCGGGCGCGGCCGCACGACGCGCGAGCCGATCGCGTTGCAGGCCGCCGGTCCGCTCTCCGGCACCACCGGGGCCGTGCTCGACCCGATCTTCAGCCTGCGGACGCGGCTGCACCTGGCGCCGGGGCAGTCGGCCTCCGCGACGTTCACGACACTGGTCGCGACGACGCGGGAGCGCGCGTTCGAGCTGGCCGACCGCTACCGCCACTCGCACGGGGCGCAGCGCGCGCTCGACCTGGCCTGGACCTCGACCCAGGTCGAGCTGCGGGAGCTGAACGTGACGGCGGCGGATGCGGCTGTGTACCAGGACCTGGCCGGTCACCTGCTCTACCCCGACCGGACCCTGCGGGCGCCTCAGGATACGCTCGAGCGCAACCGCGGCTCGCAGCCGCTGCTCTGGCAGATGGGCATTTCCGGCGACCTGCCCATCCTGCTGGCCACCATCGACTCGACGGATGGGCTGTCCACGCTGCGGCAGCTCTTCGCCGCGCACCACTTCTGGCGCCGCCACGGCATGAAGATCGACCTGGTGGTGCTGAACGGCCACACCGCGTCCTACTTCCAGGAGCTGAACGACCGCATCCTGGCCGCCCTCTCGGCGGCGAGCGGCACCGGCATCACCGACGTGCCCGGCGGGGTCTTCGTGCGGCGCCGCGAGCTGCTCGCGACCGACACCCTGCTCATGCTGGAGGCCACGGCCGCCGTCCATGTGGAGTGCGATGGGCGACACCTCGCCCGCGTGGTCGCCGAAAACGGCACGCCGATCGCGGGGCGAGACGCCCTGGATGTGTCCCGGTTCCAGGAGGTGATGCCGGGCAACGCGGCCGACGCGTCCGGGCCGCCCCGGGAGCGCGACGTCACGGGCGACCCGCCCGCGGCGCTGCTGTTCGACAACGGCTACGGCGGCCTGACCGAGGATGGCGACTACCTGGTGCGCGTGCAGGGCGATGCGCTGCCGCCGGTAGCCTGGTCCAACGTGGTGGCCAATCCCCACGGCGGCTTCCTGGCGACCGAGCGCGGCGCCGCCTTCACCTGGGCCGGGAGCAGCTTCGCCTACCGGCTCACGCCCTGGCGCAACGACCCGGTGAGCGACGTGCCGGGCGATGCGCTGTACCTGCGCGACGAGGAGAGCGGCGCGCTCTGGAGCGCTACGCCGGCCCCGGTGCGCAGCGACCTGCCCTACCGGGTGCTCCACGGCACGGGCCAGTCGTCCTATGAGCACGAGCGCGACGGGATCGCGACCCACCTGACGCTCGCCATGGTCGCCGACGAGGCCGTGAGGGTTTCGCTGCTGCGCGTGAGCAACCGCGACGACCGGCCCCGGCGCATCGGCGTGACCGCTTACGCCGAGTGGACGCTCGGCATCCTGCCCAAGCGCGCGCGGCGGAACGTGCGCACCTGGATCGACGCGGAGCACGCGGCCATGTTCGCCCAGAACCGCTTCGATCCGCAGTTCGCGGAATGGGTGGCCTTCTGCGCGCTGAGCGAGCCGCTCACGGGCCATACGGGCGACCGCCAGGAGTTCCTGGGGCGCAATGGCAGTCCCGGCGACCCGGCGGGGCTGCGCCACACGCTGGCGGGCACTACGGGCGCGGCGCTCGACCCCTGTGCGGCGCTCCAGTGCCTGCTGGAGCTGGCTCCGGGCGAGACGCGTGAGCTGGTCATGGTCCTGGGGGCGGCGCCGGACGAGGCCAGCGCCCGGCGGGCCGTCGTCGCCTACCGGAACGTGGAGCGCGCGGCGACGGAGGCCCGGGGGGCGCTGGCCGGCTGGCGCGAGCGCCTGTCCGTGATCGCCGTGCACACGCCGGAGCCGTCCTTCGACGCCATGGTGAACCGCTGGGCCCTGTACCAGGGGCTTTCCTGCCGGATGTGGGGGCGGACCGGGCTCTACCAGAACAGCGGGGCCTTCGGCTTCCGCGACCAGCTCCAGGACGTGATGGCCTTCGTCCATGCCGAGCCCGCCGTGGCCCGCGAGCATATCCTGCGCGCCAGCGCGCGTCAGTTCCTGGAGGGCGACGTCCAGCACTGGTGGCACCCGGAGAGCGGGCGCGGCGTGCGCACGCGATTCTCGGACGACCTCGCCTGGCTGCCCTACGTGGTGGAGCACTACGTCCGGGTCACGGGCGACATCGGCGTGCTGGACGAGTCCGTGCCCTTCCTGCACATGCGTGCCCTCGGCCCCGACGAGCACGAGGTCTACGACCTGCCGCTGGTCACGGACGAGCGCGCCTCCGTCTACGAGCACTGCGTGCGGGCGCTCCGGCGCGCGTGCACCGCAGGCGTGCACGGGCTGCCGCTCATCGGCACCGGCGACTGGAACGACGGCATGAACCGTGTGGGCGCCGGCGGCCGCGGCGAGAGCGTCTGGCTCGGCTGGTTCCTGGTGGCCACGCTGCGCGGCTTCGCCGACCTGGCCGGGAGCCGGGCGGACGACGCCGTCGCCGTCGAGTTCCGCAAGCGGGCCGACGCGTACGTCGTCGCCCTGGAAAAGCACGGCTGGGACGGCGAGTGGTACCGCCGGGCCTACTACGACGATGGCACGCCGCTCGGCTCCGCCCCCAACGAGGAATGCCGCATCGACGCGATCGCCCAGAGCTGGAGTGTGATGTCGGGCGCGGGCGAGCCGGGGCGACAGGTGCAGGCCATGGACGCGCTGGAGCGCCAGCTGGTGCGCGAGCGCGAGCGCATGATCCTGTTGCTGACCCCGCCCTTCGACGCGGGGCCGCACGATCCGGGCTACATCAAGGGGTATCTGCCGGGCGTGCGCGAGAACGGCGGGCAGTACACGCACGCGGCGCTCTGGGCCGTGCTCGCCAGGGCACGCCTGGGCACGGGAGAGCGCGCTTTCGAGCTGTTCCAGATGCTGAACCCGCTGAACCACGCCCGGACGCGGGAGGAGGCGGACATCTACCACGTCGAGCCCTACGTCGTGGCCGCCGACGTCTACACCGCGCCCGGACAGCTCGGGCGAGGCGGCTGGACCTGGTACACGGGCGCGGCCAGCTGGATGTACCGCGTCGGGCTGGAGGAGATCCTGGGCTTCGACCGGCGCGGCGACCGCCTCACCATCCGGCCGCGCGTCCCCGCGGCCTGGCCCGAGCTCACCCTCGAATACCGCTTCGGCCGCAGCCCGTACTCGATTCGCGTCGAGCGGCCGGGCCTGCTCTGTCACGGTCCGGCGGACGTCACCCTCGACGGCGCCCCCCTCGCCGGGGACGAGATCCCGCTAACCGACGACGGCGCCCCGCACCAGGTCCTCATCCGACCCCGATAACGGACTTCACCACCGGGCTTTTCACCACGGAGGTCCGGAGCACACGGAGAACGGGTCCGCGGGCGTCCGACACGTATTTCACGCGAAGCTGCCAAGGGCCGAAGACACCAAGGGGCGCGCGGCGAATCCTCGGGTCCCCGGGCGTCCGAACCTCCCGGTTTTGTTGTTCAACAGCAGATAACAGATGCTTCTGGTCCCCGTTCCCGGCGGTTGGTCGGCTTCGCGGCTTCGGCCCTTCGCAGCTTCGTGTGATCCGTGAATCGGGGTCGCCCGGGGAGCTGCGGTCCCCGGAAATGTCAGCCCTGAAATGCCGACCTGCGGGGAGCTTGTCGGAGGGAGAAACCCTTGCGTGCGTGGGGAATTTCCCGGCTGCGCGGCGCCGGGTTCGAACGCACGTTCCGATTGGGGCCCGGTCCGGGTGGCCGCACCCTTCTCGACGGGAATTCAGAACGAGGTTGCAGCAATGTCGGAAAGCCCGCGTTTCCAGCTCCGCCCGAACCTGAAGGAGGAAGAGGGCGGCAAGGTCTGGATGTGGGTCGGCGCGGTCCTGGTTCTGGCCGTCGTCGTGCTCACGGCCGTGCTGAGGCAGTGAAACGGCCGGGCTACGCGCCCGGCTGCAGATCTACTCCAGACCGGTCCGGGCCGGGGTCGCAGCTGCGATTCCGGCCCGGTCTGCATCCGGCGACCGGGGCCCGGGGCGATGGGGCGCCGGTGCGAGCGGACCGCTCAGTTCTCGGGCAGCGGGACCCGGGCGGCGGCGCTGGCGACGCCCGCGGGGCTGAGGGCGGTGATGGCGGCGGCGGCCGGGGCGGAGCCGTCGGGGAGCGCGAGGCTGAGGATCCGCTCCGGGCCGGGGTGGAGGCTGGTGGTCCAGCGGCCGGCGCCATCGCGCAGCTGCACGACCCACCAGCGCACGGGCACGTCGTCGCCGGGCTGGACCTCGATGGCGGGCGCGCCCTTCTGGCGGGCGGGCCGCTCGCCCGGCCGGGCGGCGCCCACGGAACCGGGGGGGGGGAACAGGCGCGGCAGGGCCGGCACGGCGGCGCCCAGCCAGGGGCTGGCGGGCGGCACGGCCGTCTCGGTGTAGACCTGGTCGCGCAGGAGGTCGCCCACGTTGCCGGGCGCGTCCTGGAGCAGGCTCTTCAGGCGGAAGTGCACGTGGCCGGGCGCGGCGTCGCCCAGGGCGCGCAGCGTGTCCACGCCGGCGACGATGTCCGAGGCGGGCCAGTTGCCCGAGCGCGTGGCCGCGCCGGCGGTGAACAGTCCGGGCCAGATGTGGCGCTCCATGGTGTTCTGCGAGTGCCACCAGGCGTCCAGGCGCGTGAAGCGGTGCTGGGGAGCGTCCACGCGCCAGTAGAGCTGCGGCGCCAGATAGTCGAGCCACCCCTCGCGCAGCCACTTGCGCGAGTCGGCGTAGATCTCGGAGTAGGCGTCCAGGCCCGTGATCCCCTCCGGGTGGCCGGGCCGCCAGATGCCGAAGGGGCTGATGCCCACCTGCACCCAGCGCTTGCGCGCCTTGACCTCGGTGTAGAGCTGCTGGATGAAGCTGTCGATGTTGGCCCGGCGCCAGTCGGCGCGGTCGGTCCAGCCCTGCTTCACGCCGTACCGGCGCCAGGTCGAGTTGTCGGCGAAGCGGATGATCTCGTGCACCGTGATGCGCCGCCAATGGTGCCCGTGCCTCACCCGGCGGTGGACGGCGTGCTCCTCGAGGTAGGGATAGAAGTAGTCGTCAATGTGAACGGCGTCGATGTCGTAGCGGTCCACCACCTCCAGGATGGCATCCAGCACCGCCCGCCGGGCGGCGGGATTGCCCGGATCGATCCAGAGCTCGTCGCCGTAGCGGACCACCCACTCCGGGTGCTCGGTGGCCACCGCGCCGGCGGTGCTGCGCGCCTGGGCCATGGGCGGCGCGATGCGGAAGGGGTTGAACCAGGCGTGGAACTGCAGCCCCCGGGCGTGGGCCTGGTCGATGGCGAAGGCGACGGGGTCGTACCCGGGCGACGGTGCCCTCCCCAGCCGGCCGGTCAGATACGCGCTCCAGGGCGCCCGCCGCGTGGGGTAGAGCGCGTCGCCTCCGGTGCGCACGTGGAAGATGACCGCGTTCAGCCCGACATCCCGGGCCCGGTCCAGCAGCGCGCTCAGCTCCGCCTTCTGCCGCTCGGCGTCGATCCCCGGCCTGGACGGCCACTCGCCCTGCTCCACGGGCGACACCCACACGCCCCGGAACTCGCGCAGCAGCGGCGGGGGCAGCGTGGCGTCAGCGGACCCGGCCGACGGCGTCATGACGTCGCCTGGCGGCATCGCCGCCGGCGTCAGCTCTCCCAGGCGCCAGCTGCTGTGCGTGCAGGAGGAGAACGCCAGGGCGATCGCCACCGAAATGATCCGGGGGCGATGCTCCGTGACCAGTGTCTGCAGTAGAGAGCGGCGCACTTCGAACACCAATGTCCGGGGTCTGTATTGGCGTACTACTCCGCCGGGAGCGTGCGCGTTCCCATCTCGGCTCCAGGCGACGAGATAGAACCACTGCAATTTTCATCGCAGGGCCACGCGGGCCGCGCGGGCGCCTGTGACCCGGCTTCAACTAGCGGCCGGCATGTCATTGTGAATAAACAACATCACTGGCTGCGTCCGGGAGGGATTGCGAGGTCGGAGGGAGGCCGGGGCTGTTGCAGGCGGCCAACATAATCTTGTCGTCCGGCCGCACCTTTTGCTGATCGCGGTCCCCGGCGGAACGGACGACCTCGTTCACCACGGAGGACACGGAGGGCACGGAGCGGCGGACCGCCGGCTACCGGGGCGACGCCGGTTCACGGATCACACGAAGCTGCGAAGGGCCGAAGCCGCGAAGCCGACCAACCGCGGGGAACGGGGACCAGAAACATCTGTTATCTGCTGTTGAATAACAAAACCGGGAGGTTCGGACGCCCGGGGACCCGAGGATTCGCCGCGCCGCCTGGCGTCTTCGGCCCTTTGTGCCTTCGCGTGAAATGAGTTTTCGGACGGCCATGGGCGCTCCGTGTGCTCCGTGTGCTCCGTGGTAAAACGGAAACCCCCGACCGCGGGGAGCAATCGGGGGTTCTCCAAACGGTGTGGCCGTCAGGCGCGGGCGGGAGCGCTGGCCTCGAGGACGTGACGCAGCAGCTCCTCCAACGACGGGCCGCTCACCAGCCGCAGCGAGTAGCGGACGCGGGTCGCGGGGAGGGGGAGCCGGACCAGCCTGCCCAGGTCGATGGGGGTGCCGATGGCAATGGCCTGGACGCCCGCCTCCGCGCCCCGGGCGATGGTGGCCTCCAGGTCCCGGAGCTGGGCCTCGTCGTAGCCCAGTGCGGGCAGGATGGGGCCCAGGTCGCCGTAGCGGGCGAAGGTCGCGGCGATCTCGCCCACGGCGAAGGGACGCGGGTCCACCAGCTCGGCGCCCAGCGCGCGCGCGGCCAGCGCGGCGGCGCCGTACTGCATGCCGCCATGGGTCAGCGTGGGGCCGTCCTCCACCGCCAGGACCCGCGCGCCTCGCAGCACGGCCGGGTCGTCCACGCTCAGGGGCGATTCGCCCTCCAGCACGGGAGCCTGGGGATTCAGCAGGCGCAGGTTCTGCCGCACCTGCTCCAGCGCCCGCGGTTCGGCCGTGTCCACCTTGTTGATCAGGATCGCCGACGCCATGCGGGTGTTGGTCTCGCCCGGGTAGTAGGTCAGCTCGTGACCGGCGCGGTGCGGATCCACCACGGTCAGCCAGACGTCCGGCGCGATGAAAGGCGTGTCGTTGTTGCCGCCATCCCAGACGACGACGTCGGCCTCCTCTTCCGCCGCGGCCAGGATCGCGGCGTAGTCCACACCCGCGTAGACGACGGTGCCCGCGGCGATGTGCGGCTCGTACTCTTCCCGCTCCTCGATCGTGACCTTGTGGCGCAGGAGGTCCTCCTCGGAGGCGAAGCGCTGCACCCGTTGCGCGGCCAGGTTGCCGTAGGGCATGGGGTGGCGCAGCACCACCACCCGCCGACCCGCCTGCCGCAGCACCGCCACCACCGCCCGCGTGGTCGCGCTCTTCCCCGCCCCGGTGCGCGAGGCACAGATCGCCACCACGGGCCGCCGGCTCCTCAGCATCGTCCGCCCCGGGGCCAGCAGCACGAAGTCGGCTCCGACGGCATTGCACCGGCTAGCCAGGTGCATCACCTGCACGTGGGACAGGTCCGAGTACGCCATGACGCACAGCTCCACCCGCAGCTGCCGCACCAGCGACTCCAGCCGATCCTCCTCGTAGATCGGGATGCCCTCCGGGTAGAGCGGCCCCGACAGCTCCGGCGGATAGCGCCGCCCGCTGATGTGCGGGATCTGCTGCGCCGTGAAGCCGACGACCTCGTACGACACGTCGTCGCGGTACACCAGGTTGAAGTCGTGGAAGTCCCGCCCGGCTGCGCCGAGCACCAGAGTCCGGATCCGCGGCATGGCGGAGCTGCTCCTGTCGGGGTTGGCTCTCGGGTCGGGCGCCGCCACCTGAGGATCCTCGGCGGCAACCAACCGGCGCCGGCGTGTGCGACGCGCCCGCCAGCCCCTCCCTCATAGGCACGAAGGGGGCCGGTCGCGCCGACCACTGGCGACGTGATGCAAGATCAGCCCCAGCAGCAACATGCACGATCCGCGCATGATTATTCGGTCGCGTGCGGTCCCGTGGGTGTCGCGAATGGGCCCGCAACGGGCCACTCACCGCAACCGCATCTTACCGCCGAGGACGCCAAGTACGCCGAGAACAGCCACGAGCCAGCCGGCGAACCGAGGGCGCCGGCGTCCCAGGGAATCACATCTGTTGTGTTCAACATCGAACGGGGTGCGTGGGCATCCGACCGGGCCGGGGCGTCGTCGGGATGCCTCGGATGTTGCCGGAAACGCCGCCGGGCCGCGTGTTGAACACAAAAAGGGAATTCTGCCTTGCCCGGGTTGATCGGATGTCGCGGGGTGCGCGGGCCTTTCTCGGCGGGTTCTTCTCGGCGTCCTCGGCGCTCTCGGCGGTGAAAGGCTTTGGTGTGGCCGAGTGCGCGGGCATAACGCGAAGGGGCGCGGCCGAAGGCCGCGCCCCTCCCGCCCCTGACGAGACAGCGGCTAGTCGAGGATCTTCGAGAGGAGGTAGCCGGCGCCGAGGGCCACGCCCACGCTCAGCAGGGGATGCTTGCGGATCTGCTGCGAGAGGTCGCCGCGGACCTCCTTCATGCTGCTGTTGCGCACGTAGTCCGCGCTGCTGTCCAGGGCATCGCCCGCGTCCCGCACCACGCCGCTGGCGCGGGTTGCCACGCCGCTGAGCTGCTCGAGGCCGTCGGCCACACTGTCCATGCTGTCGCCCACGGAGTCCAGGCCACCGGCGACGGTGTTCCGGCCGGAATCGATGGCCTGCGAGGCGCGCTCCGAGACCCGGCTGGCGGTTTCGCGCACCCGCTCGCCCACGCGGCCGGCGCCGCCGAACCCCTGCCCGCTGGTGCCGGCGCCGAAACTGCCGCTCTCCGTCCCGGCATCGGCCCGGAAGGTGACGTCGTCGTTCTCGGGCGTGAAGCTGAGATCGGCCATGTTCGTGCTCCTCCGTTGTGCGGCAATGTCTTTATGTGCAGGTCTTTAGGGGTGCAATTCGCGTACCCCGACCGGATTTTTCCCCCGGGGGAAGACGCGACCGGGGCCGGGACGAGACGGGGGGGGTGCGCCGGGCGGAATCGCGCGTGGGTGGGCGGCGACGGCCGGGCCAGGGCCAGAGCGGAGGCCAGGCACGGACAGGCACGGGTACGGGCGGGGGAGGTGCATGCAGGGCAAATGCGTTGCTTCCGGCGCGGGGGCGCTGCTAATTTTGCGGTATGCGAATCCAGTATCTGGATGGGCCGCGTCTGCGTCGGGCCCTGCTCGCGGCGTGCCAGCATGCGCAGCGCCGGCGGGCCGACCTCAACCGCATCAACGTCTTCCCGGTACCGGACGGTGACACGGGGACGAACCTGGCGCTGACGCTGGGCTCGATCGTGGACCGGCTGCGGGTGACGGAGGCGGAGTCGGTCGGGATCGTGGCGCGGGAAGTGGCGGAGGCGGGGGTGCTGGGGGCGCGGGGCAACTGCGGCATGATCCTCTCGCATTACCTGCTGGGCTTCTCGGAATCGGTGGGCGAGCTGGCGCGGATGACCGCGGGGGAGTTCACGCGCGCCCTGCGGGCCGGGGCGGACCACGTCTACCATGCGATCGAGAAGCCGGTGGAGGGAACGATCCTCACGGTGATGCGGGAGACGGCGGAGGAGGCGGAGGGCTTCCGAACGCGGGATTTCGTGGAGCTGCTGGACGCGCTGCTGGCGCGCGCGCGGGACTCGCTGGCGCGAACGCCGGATCTGCTGCCGGCGCTGAAGAGGGCGGGGGTGGTGGACGCGGGGGCGAAGGGCTACGTGCACATCCTGGAAGGGATCGTCGAGTACATCAACGGCGATCCCTTCGTCGCACTGGATGCTCCGACCCCGTTCGAGGCGTTCGAGCCGGCGGCGGCGCGGATCGCCATGGGGGAGACCTCGGAGGAGCGCTACCGCTTCTGCACGGAGGCGCTGGTACGGGGGGCGTCGCTGCCGGACCAGGCGGCGGTGAGCGCGCTGCTGCGCGAGCAGGGCGACTCGCTGATCGTGATCCGCACGGGCGACATCCTGAAGGTGCACGTGCACACGGACGAGCCGGAGAAGGTGTTCGGGGCGCTGCGGAGCATGGGCCGGCTGGTGGCGCACAAGGCGGAGGACATGACCGCCCAGCACCAGGTGCTGGAGCGCTCGGCGGCGGCGCACGTGAACCTGGCCCGTCGCGCCGTGACCGTGCTGACCGACAGCGCCTGCGACCTGCCGGACGAGGTGGTAGCCGCCCACGGCATCCACATCGTGCCGCTGACGCTGATCATCGGCGGCGAGGTGCTGCGGGACCGGGTGGACATGAGCGCGGCGGAGTTCGCCCGCCGGTTGAAGGCGGGTGCCCACGGGACGACCTCGCAGCCTCCGCCGGCGGCGTTTCTCGAAGCCTACGAGCGCGCGGCGGTGGACGGCGAGTGCATCCTGGCGGTGCTGCTGGGGTCGCGACTCTCGGGCACGCTCCAGTCGGCGCAGGCGGCGGCGAAGCGCTTCCACCAGGCGCCCATCGAGCTGGTGGACTCGCTGGGTGCAACGCTGCTGCAGGGGCTCATGACGCTGAAGGCGGCCGAGCTGGCCGAAAGCGGCCGCAGCGCGGCCGAGATCCGCGTGGAGCTGACACGCATACGCAAGCGTTCGGGGCTCCTCTTCACCGTGGACGTCTTCGACTACCTCCTCGCCTCGGGCCGGGTAGGCAAGGGGCGGGTCTGGCTCGCCAACCTGCTGGACCTCAAGCCCATCCTCGGGCTGGACGATGAGGGCGCGATAGTGCCGCTGGCCAAGGTGCGTGGCCGAGCCAACGTGCTCACCAGGGTGCTGGACGTGCTGAGCAAGCGCATTCCGGCGGACGCCGCGAACCTGCGCTTCGGGGTCATCCACGTGGCGGCGCCCGAAGTCGTGGAGCCGGTGGTGGCAGGGCTGCGCCAGCGCTTCGGCGAGCGCGAGATCCTGGTCTCGCCCGCGAGTCCGGTCATCTCCACCCACGTCGGGCCGGGCGCCTGGGGAGTGGCCTGGCTGTTGGAGGATTGAAGGGCCGAGAACTGCTAACTGCGGGTTACGGTTAGGGTCGGGGTTACGGCTGGCAGGCGGAAAGAGCGGGGCGCCAGGGAATCTACTGGCGCCCCGCTCGTCTCGTGCGCCAGCTTCGAAGACGCAGGCGCAGGCGGTGACGTCCACGGAGCCGGGAACGGGCCCGCTGACGTATGCGTCTGCGCCTGCGGCCGTTGACCGGCGCCCGGGCCGGGGCGCTCCCGCGTCTATTCCCTGACCAGGGCGATGGTGTCGATCTCCACCCGCACATTCCGGGGAAGCCCGGCGGCCTGGACCGTGGAGCGGGCGGGCTTGTTGTCCCCGAACCAGCGGGCGTAGACCTCGTTCATGGCGGCGAAGTCGCCCATGTCGGCCAGGAAAACGGTGGTCTTCACCACCGTGTCGAGGCCGGCACCGGCGGCCTGGAGGACGGCCTGCAGGTTGGCCAGGACCCGGTCGGTCTGGGCGGCGACGTCGCCCGGAACGATCTCCCCGGTCGCGGGGTCGAGGGCGATCTGGCCCGCGCTGAAGACGAGGTTGCCGGCGACCACGGCCTGACTGTAGGGCCCGATGGCGGCGGGGGCCGCCCCGGTGTGCACGAGCTTCATTTCCGCCTCTCCAGTGTAGTCGATCTCTCCCGCTGACCCGGTGCTAGTCGGTCGTTGCCGTCAGGCGGGTGAGGCTTTCCATGATCTCCTGCGCGGAGACCGGTGCGACGCCCGCCTTCCCCACCTCGATGCCGGCGGCGTGGTTGGCCAGCATGGCCGCCTCGACCACGTCCGCGCCCGCGGCGAGGGCGACCGCGAGGGCGGCGGTGACGGTGTCGCCGGCGCCGGAGACGTCGTACACCGAGCGGGCGACGGTGGGCACGCGCACGAACTCGCCCGCTTCCGTCATGAGCGCCATGCCGTCCTCGCCCAGGGTGACGAGCAGGTGAGCGCACTGCAGCTCGCGGCGGGTGCGCTCCATCCACTCCGCGTCGTCCGGGCGGACAGGGGCGCGCAGGGCGTGGGCCAGCTCGCCGACGTTGGGCTTGAAGACGGTGGCGCCCCGATAGGCAAAGAAATGCCGGTCCTTGGGGTCCACGATGATGGGCTTGCCGAAGCGGCGGCCTGCATCGAGGGCGGCCTCGATGACGGCGGGCACGAGCACGCCCTTGTTGTAGTCCTCCAGGATGATGACGTCGACGTCGGGCGCCTCGTGCAGGATGGCGGCGACGAGGCCGTCCACACATCCGGCGTCACTGTCGTCGTCGCTCTCGCGGTCGTAGCGTGCAACCTGCTGGTGCCGGGCCATGACGCGCGTCTTGACCGTGGTGGGGCGGCTGTCGTCGCGGCGGACGCCGGCCGGATCGATGCCGGCGCGCTCGAGCTCGCCCCGGAGGTCGTCGCCGGCACGGTCGGTGCCGGCGGAGCCGACGGTGACGCAACGCGCACCCAGGGCCACCACGTTGACGGCGACGTTGGCTGCGCCGCCCAGCGCGCGCCACTCCTCCTGCACACGCACGACGGGAACGGGGGCCTCGGGCGAGATGCGGGAGGCGGAGCCTCGCAGGTAAACGTCGAGCATGAGGTCGCCCACGACGAGCACGCGAGTCGTGCGGGCGCGGTCGAGGAGCGTGGTGAGGCGCTCGGGCGTGAGCCGGTTCATTCGCAGGCCAATCGGGGGCGAGGCGGCACGGAACTTGTTGGTAGAAGTGCGGTCGAAACCGAAATGAAGGCGGAAAGTACCGTGCCGCAAGCGGATTGTAAAGCCGCAACCGATCGCGATTTGGAGGGGAATGGCGGGAAGCTTCGCGGCGACGCTGGACGCGCGCATGAGGGGCGCTGCCCTGGGCGTGAACGACTATTTCACGCTGGCGGGGCGCGCGCTCCGGTTCGTGGGCAGCCGTCCGTTCTACTGGCGGGACGTGCTGCTGCAGATGGACCGGATCGGTGTGGGCTCGATCCCGATCGTGACGCTGACGGGCACGTTCACGGGCATGGTGTTGGCCCTGCAGAGCTCGGTGGAGCTGCAGCAGTATGGTGCCAACGGGTTCCTGGGGGCGCTGGTCGGCGAGTCCATGGTGCGGGAGCTGGCGCCGGTACTGGCGGGACTGGGCGTGGCCGGGCGGTCGGGCTCGGCCATCGCGGCGGAGCTGGGCACCATGCGCGTGTCCGAGCAGATCGACGCGCTGCAGACGTTCGGGACGGACCCGATCCGCAAGCTGGTGACGCCGCGACTCATTGCCACGGTGCTCATGATGCCCGTGGTGACCATCATCCTGGACTTCGTGTCGATTCTCGGCGGCATGCTGATCGCATTGGGGGCGGGCGTATCGGCGGACCAGTACTTCCGCGGCATGTGGCAGATGTTCGCGATGAACGGGCAGATCCTGGGGGTGTTCCCCAAGGACTTCGTCTACGGCATCCTGAAACCACTGGCTTTCGGCGCGATCATCGCGCTGACGGCCGCCTACTACGGGTTGAACACGAAGGGTGGCTCGGAGTCGGTAGGCACAGCGACGACGCGGGCGGTGGTGACGTCGTCCGTACTGATCTTCGCCGTGGACTTCTTCCTGACGCAGCTCCTGCTCGTGATGATGGGGGTCTGAGAATGTCGCCAGAGCAACAGCAGCAGCTGCACGGTGTGCGCGAGGAGCTGAAGCGGGACGAGGCCGAGGCGGTGGCCGAGGCGGAGGCCACGACGGGCCCGGTGGCCGTGGCGCCGGCGCTCTGCATCGAGCTGGAGCACGTCTCCCTTGCCTTCGACCATCCGATCCTGGTGGACCTCGACATGGCCGTTGCGACGGGCGAGACGCTGCTGGTGCTGGGCGAATCGGGAATGGGCAAGTCCACCATCCTGAAGCTGATCCTGCGGCTGCTGCTGCCGGACGAGGGCGTGGTGCGGATTTTCGGCGAGGAGATCAACCACCTCTCCTTCGCGGAGGTGCTGGAGGTGCGGCGCCGGATCGGCATGGTCTTCCAGAACTCCGCCCTGTTCGACTCCATGACCGTGTACGACAACGTCGCGTACCCGCTGCGGGAAAACACGGAGATGGACGAGGCGGAGGTCGAGAGGATCGTGCGCGAGAAGCTGGAGTTCGTGGACCTCGAGCCCGACCAGGTCATCGACCAGCTCCCCTCGGAGCTCTCCGGCGGCATGAGAAAGCGGGTGGGCGTGGCGCGCGCGATCGCGACCAGTCCGGAGATCGTGCTCTACGACGAGCCCACGGCGGGGCTGGACCCGATGACCGTCGAGACCATCACGGACCTGATCAAGAAGCTGCAGCGGGAGCTGGGCGTCACGTCGATCCTGGTCACCCACGACCTGCGCGCCGGCTTCAAGGTGGCCACCCGTGTGAACCTGCTGCAGGCGGGGCGCGTCGGCTTCTCGGGCACCCCCGAAGACGTGGTCGCATCGACCGATCCATATATCAGGGCCTTCATCAACGCGAGCTGAGCCATGCCGCGACGGATCGAGGGGTTGCAGTGGAGTCACGTGCGAGTGGGAGCGGTCATCGTCCTCGCCATCGTGGTGGTCGTCTTCGCGATCTTCAGCGTGGGCAAGCTGCTCAACCTCTTCGCCAAGAGGTACACCCTGGTGACGCTGGTGGAATCGGCGGCGGGACTGCCCTCCGGGGCGCCCGTCACCCTGGCCGGGCAGCGGGTGGGGCAGGTGGCGGCCATCGAATTCATCGCCATGCAGCACAAGCGCGCCGGCGCCAACATCCAGATCGTGCTCGCCATCTCGCGCGACGTCGCGGAGCAGATCCGCGCCGACTCCCGCGCCATGATGCGGACACAGGGGCTGCTGGGCGACAAGTACATCGACATCTCACCCGGCTCGCTCCGGGCGCGGCCGCTGCAGACGGGCGACACGCTGCCCATGGAACCGAGCACCGACTTCGACCTGCTGCTGGCCGGCGCGGCCCAGGCGCTGGACACCGCACGGGCCATGATGGTCGACATGCGCGCCATGACGCACGGTCTGGCCACCGGCCGGGGCACCCTGGGCAAGCTGCTGACCGACCAGGCGGCGTATGACGACATGGTGGCCACCATGTCGGAGCTGCGCACCACGCTGGCGGGCTTCAACGACCCCAAGGGCAGCCTGGGCCGCCTGGCCCACGACCCCATGCTGTACAACCGACTGGTGAGCGCCGTGGGACGGGTGGACAGCCTGGGCGCCATGATCGCGGCCGGGCAGGGCTCGCTGGGCAAGCTGCTGACCGGCGACGACCTGTACACCGGGCTGCTGGGCACGGTCAACAAGGCGGACTCCGCCATGAACGGCCTGGCGGCGATCACGGGGGCCTTCCGCGGGGGCAACGGCTCGCTGCAGCGCCTGATGACCGACCCGGGCCTCTACGACCAGTTCCTGAAGGCGGTGGTGGACCTGCAGACGCTGGTGAACGACGTGCGGGCGACCCCGAAGAAGTATGTGCCGGACATCAATGTGAAGGTGTTCTAGGCGACCGCGGCTACACGGGCGTCCGAACGCTCATCTCACACAAAGGGGCGAACACGTCGAAGACAATCCTTGCGGCGCCGCGGATGAGGGGGAATCCCCACCATCCCGGCGCCGCAACTTCTTTTATGTTGCAGTTTAACGACAAAACCCGATCCATGTGGTGCCGGCAGCCGGCGATACGCAAGGATCGCATTCTTCGGCAGTCGTCGTGACTTCGTGCGAGCGAGATGAGTGTTGGGTCGCCCTTGAGGCGGAGGATGTGCCGGCGCTAGCGGACCGTGAATTCGCGCGAATTCTCGACGGGCTGGGCGCCGGGGGCCTGGACGCGGACGCGCATGCGGTAGCGGCCGGGGGGCAGGGCGGTCTCGATGCGGCGGAGCTCCGGGACGGTGGGAGAGGACGTCGCCTGGCCAACGAAGCGCAGGCGGACGGCGCGGCCGCTGCGCAGGAGCTGGTCGAAGGTGCCCCGGATTCCCTTCTCCGCCGGCCCGACCTCGATCTCGGTCTGGTAGGTCGTGCCGGGAGGCAGGTTGTACAGCTCGTAGTAGGTGGCGAGCAAGCCGCCCGGGAACTCGGCGGCGGGGGTGAGCGAGAGCTGAACGCTGTCGCGGATCCAGTTGACGCCGCCGGCCGGGGCCGCGAGCAGGATGTCGCTCATGGCGAGGCGCGGTGAGGCAAAGTCGGGGACGGCGTGGGGGCCGCCGTAAACGCGACCCGCCCCGGTGGCGGGCTCCTCCAGGCGGATGCGGAAGACGGCATCGGGCGACGGAGGCGCGTCCAGCTCCAGGGTGAAGCGCAGCACGGCATCCGGCGCGAGAGGGCGGGTGGTCTCGTAGACGCGGGTGATCTCCGTTCGCTCCGTGGTTCCGCGCACGGTGTCGGCCAGCAGGAGCTGGGCGTGGACCGTGTAGTGGAGGCTGTGCGGCAGCCGCTGGGCGCGGAGCTGCGCCGCGGGCACGCCAATGGCCGCGACCAGCCTGCTCTTCCCTTCCGGGCCGCTGAGCGATGCGAGGTCGTACCAGAAGGGCAGCTCACGGGGGAAGAGGGGACCGGCGCTCTCCTTTCGCTCGGCGGCGCGGACCCAGGCGAGGTAGGCGGCGGCGTACTGCTGCTGGGCCAGGTAGTCGCCGCTGCGGCAGGCCATGAGCGCCTGGGCGATGGAGGGGTCCTGCGAGGCGCGGTCGGCGAGCGCCTCCGTGTCGCAGAGCAGGCGGCGCGAGAGGTAGAAGTCGGGGGTGTGGCTGTCCTGGATGAAGTCGAAGGCGGCGACGGGGGCGTCCCCCGCCGCGCGATAGTACCAGGACTCGTTGCGCGGCTCCACCATGAGGCTGGCGGCGACGGCATCGGGCTTTCCCCAGCGCACGTAGATGGCGCCCCGGTCGTCGAACTCCTCGTCGTCGGAGGGCAGGCGCAGGCGGGCGAAGTCCGGCAGCATCACGGCGATGCGGCCGCGCCGGCGGTAGTGCTGGCGGGCCACGGCCAGGCGCCGGTAGTGGAGCGCCAGGCGTTCGGGAACCGTAAGGGCGGAGAGCGCGGCGCGCGCCTCCCAGAACCGCCGCAGCGCCTGCTCCCGGGCGGCGGGCGACAGTGCGCGCAGCGAATCGAGTCCACCCTTCCCCTGATAGACGGCCAGGTCCCGCAGGTAGGGCTCGGCGCCGGCGGAGTCGGCCGCGGCGAGCCCCTCGAAGTACATCCGGCTGCCCGTGCTGTCCCGGCCCTCCTGGCGCAGCAGCACGTCGGCCAGGGCCAGGTGAGCCGCGGCCGAGCGCGGGTCCAGCGCCAGGGCGCGGCGGGCGGCGCTATCCGCGGCGGGCAGATTCCCCAGCACGGCCAGGATGCGGGAGCGGGCGATGTGCGCGGGCAGGTCCGCGCCGCCCGCCGAGTCCACGCGCTCGAGGGCCGCCGCCGCCTCGCGCAGCGCGCCCGGATCGCCGGTCTCGAGGGCGTTGCCGCCCAGGCTGGTGGCGGCGCGCGCGAAGGAGCCGTCGAGCGTGAGCGCCCGCCGGAGCGCGGCCTGGGCGCGGGAGCGGGGCCCGCGCCCGAGAGCATCGCGGAAGGCGCCGAAGGCAATGATGTCATGGG
>JADGQX010000407.1 GCA_017881445.1 Gemmatimonadota bacterium
GTGCGGCCCATGCTCGCGGATGGCACGTCGCGGCGGATGCGGGTGGCGGCGGACTTCAGCGAGTCCGCGGGCGGGGCGCAGCTCTACTGGGGCGCCTCCTACGACCGCCTGAGCCTGGACTACTTCGGCTGGGCGCTGTCGCACCCGGACTCGCTGG
Source organism: Gemmatimonadota bacterium (assembly GCA_017881445.1). Classification (GTDB taxonomy): domain Bacteria; phylum Gemmatimonadota; class Gemmatimonadetes; order Longimicrobiales; family RSA9; genus JADGQX01. Next base: position 158 of record JADGQX010000407.1, read on the forward strand.
TGATGAACGCGGATGCGGGCGGCAACGCGCTGGGCGCGTATGTCGATGCCGGCGTCCAGCCGCTGCACCGGCTCCGCCTGCGGGGCGGCACGCGGGTGGATTTCTTCGCGGGGGAAACCGCGCCCCGGGTGGGTCCGCGCCTCTCCGCGACCTGGGTCATCGGCCCGCACTCGCTGATCACGCTGGCCGCGGGGCAGTACCACCAGTACCTGCGGGCGACGGAGACGGCGGTCGTTTCCGCGGGCGGTGAGCCCTCGGCGCAGAAGATCCCGCCGCTCTCGGTGGCGGAGGCGTCCCACGTGGTGCTCTCGCTCGACCAGGAGGTGGCGGAGGGCATGCGCGTAGGGATCGAGGGCTACCTGAAGAGCTTCCGCGGCATTCCCAGCTCCGACGGCGCGGCGCCGGGCCCGGCCAGGGCCTCGGGCATGGACCTCTGGCTGCGCCGGGGCACGGGTCGCGTCACGGGCTGGCTGGGCTACTCGCTGGCCTGGGTCTGGGCGCCGGAGGGCGCGCTGGATGCGACGGAGCTCTTCTCGGGACGCCAGACCGTGAGCACGGGCGTGAGCACCCCCATGGTCGGGGGCGCCCACCTGGACGTGCGCCTCAGCTACGGCTCGGGCATGCCGTTCACGGCCGTGCCCCAGCCCGATCGTCCGCCGCCGGCGGAGCCGACGACGTCGGGCGGCCACGCCGCGGTCGGTGACCTGGCACCGCTGCCCACGCCCGCGCCGGTGTCCACGGCCTCGGCGCCCGGCCCGGACGACCCTTACCTCCGGGTCGATGCCCAGCTCGCACGCAGCTTCAGCGGGGCGTACCGCGGCGTCGCCTTCGAGCTCACGCCCTACCTGCGGGTGCTGAACGCGCTGGACAGCCGGGATGCCCTCTTCTACCAGCTCGACCGCACGCAGAACGGCAAGCTGCAGGCGGTGGCCGCACTCCCCGTGCTGCCCATCCTCGGATTCTCCTGGCGTTTCTGATCGCTGCCGTCCGGCCCGGTCCGATTGACCTCCTTGCCACCCGCCATTATGGTGGGCTTGCGCAGTAATCCCCGAGAAGACCGCCGCGCCCCGGCGCGGCCCCCAATCGGTGCATTCCGGCAGAGCCGCCGGAGTCCGGCGGAGCCGTCTCGATTCCGGACGCCGCGCGCATCGTGGCGACACCTCCGAATTTCCACGCGGAGCCGTGAATGGTCTGGCTGGTCAAGCGCATCGCCTTCGGAGTGGGCGGTCTGGCGGTGCTGATCCTCCTCCTTCTCGCGGGCGTGTACGGCTTCAGCAGCCGGCGCTTCGAGCGGAGCTTCCCCGCGGGGCGGCCGGAGTCGCCGCCGGTGCCCACGGACCCGGCCGCCATCGAGCGCGGCCGGCACCTGGCGCAGGTGATCGCCAAGTGCGGGGACTGCCACGGCCAGGACCTGGGGGGGCGGGTCTTCATCGATGCCGGCCCCATGATCGGCAGGGTCTACGGGCCCAACATCACGAAGGGGAAGGGAAGCGTCGCCGAGAGCTTCTCCGTGGCAGACTGGGAGCGGGTGATCCGGCACGGGATCACCCCCGAGGGACGGGCGCTCAAGATCATGCCCAGCGAGGACTTCATCCACATGAGCGATTCGGACCTGGGCGCCTTGCTGGCCTACCTGCGCACGGTCCCGCCGGTGGACCGCGGCAGCGAGCCGACCGTGGTCGGTCCCCTGTCCCGGGCGCTCTACCTGGCGGGCAAGTTCCCGCTGCTGCCCGCGGAGCGGCTCAGCCCCTCGGCCGGGCACACCGAGGTGCCCGTGGGCGTCACCAAGGAGTACGGCGAGTACCTGGCGAACGTGGGCGGTTGCACCGGCTGCCATGGCCCGGGGCTGTCGGGCGGGCGCATCCCGGGCACGCCGCCGGGCGTTCCCCCGGCGCAGAACCTGACGCCGGCGGGGATCGGCACCTGGACGGAGGCCGACTTCTTCCGGACCCTGCGAACGGGCGTGCGGCCGGATGGCAGCCACATCAATGCGTTCATGCCCTGGATGTCCGCCCGCAACATGACCGACGACGAGACGCGCGCCATCTGGTTCTACCTGCGCAGCGTGCCGCCGCGGGCGGCGGGGACGATGTAGGCGACCCGGGCCTCCGGAAACGACCGGGGCAGATCACGCTAATCTCACCGGCGTACCGAAACGATCCGGGCGGATCACGCTCATCTCATACGAAGGGTCGAAGGGCCCAAGCCATCCTTCCGGGCGTCCGCTCACATCTCTGGTTCGCGCGGAGCCGCGGAGGTAGCGGAGTCAAACCACGCGGCGTTCCCGAGCGCGCCGGCCCGGCCAGGATCCCTGTATGATGTAACCACATTACATCAATCCGGATCATAGCCTCGCGAGCGGCTTCGATCCCGCCCGCTTGGTGACTTCGGCACTTTGTGACTCTGTGTGAGCGCCAGTACGCGCCGGGGCGCGGCGCAACAGTAGAGAAACGGGGCAACATATCCACCGAGCGGACACGGGAGAGTGGCTCACGGCAGA
>JADGQX010000408.1 GCA_017881445.1 Gemmatimonadota bacterium
TGGACGGATCGAAGACGATCACGTTCGGGCCCAGGTCCGGCGCCTTCTGACCGGCCACCGGAGTGACCGCCCCCGCCGCACCGAGCGTCACGGTCGCGAAAGCCGTGGCGAGCGTGCACCTCGCCGGACGAAGCATGCCCATGGCTGGCACCTCGTCTGTGCAGGAGGGCGCTCCGCCGTGCTGCGGCGCGCCGATCGAATGGGGACGTTGCCCACCCCGGAGAACAGCCCCGGGGTCCTGCCCTGCCCATCCGCCCTGAACGTGACTGACGTCAGGATCTCAGGCCGCCGGTGGGACGAATCGGCGGAAACGTCGGCAAGGTACGCCAGAAGCTGCTGGCGTTCAATCGGAGCGAGGCGGCGGTCGCGGTGGTGGAACGCAGCGGCTCGACGCACGCGTGTCGGATTGTCCGGCAGCCGGACCGGTGCCGCGGCCGGCGTTGTGCTTCCGACCCCGGCAGTTCGCCGTCCGTCCCGCCGCTGCAACTCTGCGCCACCAGGCAACTATCGAACGGGAAGCGAGCCCGCGCGCGCCGGAGCGCGGCGTCCGCGATTTGCGCCCGGGCGCGTCCGACCGCATACTGCCGCGCCCCAACCCGACGCCCGGCAGGGAGCGCCCTCGGGCGCCCTCGCCCTTTCACCGCGAGCAACCATGCGAACCGCCCCAGCTCTCCTCGCGCTCCTGGTTTCGGGCTCTGCCTGCGCCCGCCGGGCTCCCAGCGCCGCCCCCACGCCCGTCCGCCCGCCGGCGGTCGTGCGCGTGGCGGTGGACACGCCCGCGGAGGAGCGCGTGCCGTCCTTCCGCGCCGAGCCGCTGGTCCCGCGCTGGGGGCCGCCACCGGAGGGGACGCCGCACACGGAGCGGCAGCACGACTACGACCTCCAGCACCAGGTCACGCACGTGCGCTTCGACTGGGCGCGCCACGCGGTGGTGGGGAGCACGACCCTCACGGTGGCGGCGCTGGACGCGCCCCTTGCGGCGGTGGCCATCGACGCCGTGGACATGACGATCGGGCGCGTTACCGGGCCCGGCGGCCGCGCCCTCGCCCACGATTACGATGGGCACACACTGACCGTTCGGCCGCCCGCGCCCGTGCCGGCGCACGGGAGCTTCCGCTTCGACGTCGCCTACCAGAGCCTGCGCCCGAAGAAGGGGGCTTACTTCATCGACCGCAAGCACATGCTGTGGACGCAGGGCGAGACCGAGGACAACCGCTACTGGGTGCCCACCTACGACTACCCGAACGACAAGGAGACCTGGGAATTCTTCGTCACGACGGCGGCGAACGAGAAGGCGCTCTCGAACGGGCGCCTCGTGGGTCAGCGGTCGGTTCCGGGCGGGATCGAGTGGCACTGGGTGTTGGACCGGCCGGCTTCGACTTACCTGATGAGCGTGGTGACGGGCGACTTCGCCGTCCTGCAGGACCACTGGCAGGACGTGCCCGTGGACTACTGGGTCTACCCGGACTCGGTCGAGGCCGGGCGGCGGGGCTTCGGCATGACGCCCCGGGCCATCGACGTTTTCTCAAGCAAAACGGGCGTGAAGTACCCCTGGAACAAGTACGACCAGAGCGCGATGCCAGACTATATCTTCGGCGGCATGGAGAACGTCACGGCCACGACGCAGCTCGACGACGGCATCCTGCACCCGGCCTGGGCGGAGCCGCAGGCCTACAGCGGCGGCCTCGTGTCCCACGAGCTGGGCCACCAGTGGTACGGGGACCTGCTGACCACGAAGAGCTGGGCGCACGTCTGGCTGAACGAGGGGTTCGCCACCTTCATGCAGGAGACGTTCACGGAGGCGGAGCAGGGCAGGGACGAGAGCGACCTGGACCGGCGCGGCGCGCGCGAGCAGGTGATCTCCGCCGACCTGCGGGCGAGGCGGCCCATCGTCTACGGCCGCTGGGTCACGGACCCGCTCGAGGTCTTCTTCAGTGGCCACATCTACCCCAAGGGCGCCACCATCCTGCAGATGCTGCGGCACGAGCTGGGGGACTCGCTCTTCTGGGCGGCCATGCACCGCTACACCGTGGACCACGCCTACCAGACGGTCGAGTCGTCGGACCTGGAACGGGCCTTCGAGCAGACCGCCGGCCGCGATTTCTCCGGCTACTTCCATGACTGGGTCTACGGCGCCGGCTTCCCCGCATTCCAGGTGTCTTACGCCTGGGATCCGGCCTCACGACAACTGACCTTTAGCGCGCACGAGGTGCAGCCGCGCGACCCCCTGACCGGCTTCTTCGATGCCGACGTGGAGGTCACGGCCCTGACCGATGCCGGTGCCGTGAACGCCCGCGTGCCTGTGCGCGGCGGCAGCGGCAGCGCCATTCTGACCCTGCCGGCCGCGCCCCGCGCCATCGAATGGGATCCCGACGGCTGGCTGCTCCAACTGGCGGACTTCCCCCGGCCGACGACCATGCTCGCCTACCAGCTCGCTCATGCCGAGGGGGTAAACGCGCGCCTGGACGCGCTGCAGCTCCTGGCGGAGCGTGCCTCCCAGGCGGAAGCGGCATGGGCGCTGGCCGCGGCCGCGCGGGGAGACCGCTTCTGGGCCATGCGCCAGGCGGCCGTCGAGGCGCTGACGCATTTCGCCGCGGGCACGGCGGACACGGCCCGCGCGGCCGTGCTGGCCGCCAGTCGCGAT
>JADGQX010000173.1 GCA_017881445.1 Gemmatimonadota bacterium
CGGGTGGAGCCGCATCGCCCCACCCGCGCTTCGCTCCCCGGGGGGAGTCGCTAACCGCCTAGTGCGCCTTGCACGCCGCCGCGCTGACGGCGTAGTCCGCCTTCGCGGCCGCGCCGGCCGTCACGGCGACGCTCGCGGGGGTCGGAACGGCGCTGTACGTGAGTGTGTCGCCATTGGAGAAGCTGATCCTCTCGGCACTCATGGCATACGTCCCCGGCGACAGGTTGGAGATCGTGTAGGCGCCGGTCAGGGTGGTAGTGCCCGTGCGTACGGTGTCGCCGCGGGCCGCGGAGGGGACGAAGGCCTTCAGCAACGAGTCCCGGGTCAGCGACTTCGCGCCGCACGCGATCGGCCCGGTGATCGACGACGCCAGCGTCACGGCGCCGGCGATCGAGCCGGCGCCGCTACCCGAGTCGCCCCCCTGCTTGGTGAAGGTCGCGACCAGCACCGGCGTCACGATCCACTTGCCGGACTTGCCCGCCTCGTGGGCGAAGCTGCGCCGGGCGTCGAAGTCGATGACCAGCGTGCCGGCGCTGTCGGCGCCCAGGCGCAGGCTATCGCCGCGCAGCAGCACCTTGAAGCCGCTCTGGCACTGGCTGGTGAGCTTCAGCTCGCTCCCCGCGGCGGCGGTGATGCCGCTCGGGAGGCTGGCGCCCGGCGTGGCGATGTACTGGCCGTCGGTGGTCTTGATGTACATGTCGCAGACGACGAGGCGGACCTGCGAGTAGCGGCCGGGCTCGACGGAACCGGAGAGCAGGTCGCTGGTCTTGCCGCCGGTGAGGGCGAGCAGGTCGATCCAGCCGGTGTCGGTGGGCGTCAGCTCCGAAGGCGCCGCGAGCGAATCCGTACTTGCACTGTCCCCGCCGACGAGCTGGACTTTCCTCACCCGCACCCAGGCCTCGGCCAGGTCGCCGGGGGCATCCGTGAGCCGGACGGTCAGAGCCGACTTGCCTCTCGGGCCGATCAGGCTTCCGCCGGTGTCACAGGCGGCAAAGGTGAGGATTGCAGCGACGAGCGGGAGCAGAAAGCGGAAGGACGGGCGAGGCATGTGGCCTCCGCGGTTGCGTTTAGGCCCCGGTGAGGTTTCATCGGGTGGGACCTGGCGCCGCCGCGGGAGCGGCGGCGCTCCGCAGGTAGGACGACTGGAGGGGGCCGGAGGTCACACGGGCTGCAGGCTCCCGGCCGCAGCAGCCACGGCCTCCGCCTCCGCCTCCGCGCGCAGCTCGCGCCGCAGCACCTTGCCCACCAGGTTGCGGGGCAGCGCCGGGCGGAAAACGACGGTCGCGGGCACCTTGTAGGGGGCCAGGCTGGCGCGGCAGTGCTCGCGAATCTGCCCCTCGTCGGCGCGGGCACCGGCGCGCAGCACCACCCAGGCGCGGGGAACCTCGCCCTTGCGCTCGTGGGGCACGCCGGCGACGCCCACCTCGGCCACGGCCGGGTGCGATGCGATGACCTCCTCGATCTCCCGCGGCCAGACCTGCATGCCGCTGACCTTGATCAGGTCCTTCTTGCGGTCCACCAGGAAGAGGACGTTGTCGGCATCCAGGTAGCCCAGGTCGCCGGTGAAGAGCCAGGGCGCGCCGGGGCCGCGGCTGCGCAGCACCTGCGCGGTCTCCTCGGGCGCGCCCCAGTAGGCCTGCATCATCTGTGGCGCCCGCAGCAGCACCTCGCCCACCTCGCCCACGGCCAGGTCGCGCTCGCCCGTGTCCGCATCCACGATGCGGACCTCGACGTCCGGCAGCGGGATCCCCACCGAGCCGAGCTTCTTCTCGCCCAGAACGGGGTTGGCCACGCAAGCCATCATGATTTCCGTGAGGGAGTAGCCTTCGACGATGACGCCGCCGGTCAGCGCCTCGAAGCGGCGCTTGGTCTCTCCCAGCAGGGGCGCGGAGCCGGAGAAGCAGCCCTTGATCGAGCTGTAGTCCGCCTTCCCCGAGCGCGCCGCCGGGTGCTCGAGCAGCGCGGTGAAGAGCGCGGGCACGGCGGCGAAGACGGCGGGACGCACCCGGCGGATGGTGGTGACGACGTCGCCTATGTCCCGGGGGTTGGGCACCAGCGACAGCGGGTTGTGCCCCATCAGCGCTATGCACTGGACACCGGCGAAGCCGAAGACGTGGAAGAGCGGGAGCGGCAGCATGACCCGGTCCTGCCACTCGTCCAGGATGGGCGTGAGCCAGGCGCGCAGCTGCGCACCGCTGATGACCAGGGCGGCGTGGGTGCCCAGTGCCGCGTTGGCGGCGCCGGTGGTGCCGCCGCTCATGAGCAGCACCGCGGGATCCGCCGGCAGCGCGGTGACGGCCGGTGCCGCAAGCGGCGCCGTGCGCAGGAGATCCGCCATGCGGTGGTCGCCGTCGCGCAGCTTGACGCGGTCGCCTTCCTTGCGCTCCAGCAGCAGCGTGAAGAGCAGCCGGAGCACGGGCGGGAAGTACTCCTTGATGTTGGTGGCGACGATATGCTTGAGCGACGTCCGCGGCTGCAGGTGCTTCACGCGCTCGTAGAAGCGCGTGAGCGTGATCATCGTGCAGGGCCCGGTGAGGGAGATCGCCTCCTCCAGCTCGCGCTCGGTGTAGAGCGGGTTCAGCGGGGCGACGATGGCGCCCACCTTCCAGGCGCCGAACTCCGCCACCATGAACTGGGGGCAGTTGGGCAGGAGCAGGGCGACGCGGTCGCCCCGGCCCACGCCCATGCCGGCGAGGCCCGCGGCGAAGGCGTCGCTCTGGCGCTCCAGCTCGCCGGCGGTGACGATCCGCCCCTTGAAGAGCAGGGCGGGGCTCGCCGGGCGCTGGGCGGCGGCATCGCGCAGATAGTCCAGCAGCGTCCGCGCGGGATACGGCTCGAGCGTCCCGGGGACACCCTCGTCGTAGCGGTTCAGCCATGGCCTGCCCTGCATGGTGCCTCCGACGTACGTGGCCGGCGCGCGCGAACCCCGGGGGGGAGTCCGGCTCGCGGTCAGGTCACTCGAACAGCCCGGCGACGATGCGCTCCTGGAGCGCCCACATCGCGCTCTCGAGCCGCTCGTCGCCCTGCGGATGGTCCTCACCCAGCACGTGCAGCGTGCCGTGGACCGCCAGCCGCGCCAGCTCCTCCTCCAGCGGAACGCCATTCTCCGCCGCCTGCCGCCCGGCCTGCTGGAATCCGACGTAGATGTCGCCCACCGGCAGCTCCCCCGCCTCGTAGAGCGCGAAGGAGATCACGTCCGTCGGTCCCGGGTGACCCAGGAAGCGATCGTTCATCTGCCCTATGGCGACGTCGTCCAGCAACGTCAGCGAGAGTTCCGCCTCCTGGATGGCCCGGGCGTCGGCCGCGGCGACGAGGGCGCGCCGGAGCAGCTCGTGCAGCGCGGGCTCCAGCGTCTCGGCATCGGCGCGACTGATCTCGACCTCGATGGCCATCAGGGCGCGGCCTTTCCGGACTCGGGCGGCGAAGCCGCGGCCACGGCGCTGCCACTGCCGCCGTTGGCGTTGCCGTCCCTGGCCGGGTAGTCGATGCGGTGGTGGTACATGCCGGTGAGCACCTTCTCCAGCTCGATCTTGATGCGGGAGATCTCACCCAGGGTGAGGGGGCACTCGTCGAGCTGGCCCTGCGCCACCTTGCCATCCACGATGCGGTCGATCAGGGCGCGCACCCGTTCGGGCGTGGGATCCTGCAGCACGCGGGCCGCGGACTCGACCGCGTCCGAGAGCATGAGGATTGCCGTTTCCTTGGACTGCGGCCGCGGGCCGGGATAGCTGTATTCGGCGGGATTGAGCTCGGCGCCGGGGTTCTGCTCGCGCGCCTGGTCCAGGAAGAAGCCGATGGGCTGGGTGCCGTGGTGCTCGCGGATGAAGGCGCGGATCGACTCGGGCAGCCGGTACTGCTCGGCCAGCCGCATACCCTCCGTGACATGGCTGCGCACGATGGCCGCCGAGGTCCCCGGTTTCAGCCGCTCGTGCGGATTGCGACCGGGGCCCTGGTTCTCCACGTAGTACTGCGGTTTCCCGATCTTGCCCACGTCGTGGTAGTAGGTGCCGACCCGGGCCAGCAGTGGGTTGGCGCCCGCGGTGCGGGCGGCTGCCTCCGCCAGGTTCGCCACGCTGACCGAGTGGGCGTAGGTGCCGGGAGCTTCCAGCGCCAGCCGGCGCAGCAGCGGCCGGTTCATGTCCGCCAGCTCCAGCAGCGTCTGGTCGGTCGTGATGCGGGACACCGACTCCAGCAGTGGCATCAGCCCCATCGCCACCAGCGAGCTGCCCATGGCGTTGATGACGCCCCAGGTGATGGACCCCAGGATGTCGACGCCGGGCCGCGAGCGCAGCAGCCCCAGCGTGATGGCCGCCGCCGCGTAGGCCGCCGCGATCAGCGCCATGAACACCCAGATCTGCGCCCGCCGCCGCACCACGCGCACACAGAAAGCGGCGGCGGAGCCGCCCGTGACCATGGTGAAGAGGACGCTGATGCCCAGGAAGGGCGCCTGGCCCGCCAGCAGCACGGCCAGCACCAGCGCCAGGTTCAGCGCCATGCGCCCGTCCCAGAGCGCCGCGACCACCAGCGCCGGCACCGCGATCGGGATCAGCTCCACCGGGGCGTGCACGCGGTCGATGATGGCCGCCACCGCCACAAGGCCGACCACCAGCGAGGCTACGACCAGGACGTGGCGGAAGTCGCGGTACACGCTCGGCCGGTAGATGCGCACCAGGGAGGCGAACACCAGCAGGACGATGAGATCGAAGAGGAAGGCGCCCAGGGTGCGCATCCGACCCGTCCGGCCGCCCTCCAGCCGGCCCTGGCGCGTCAGCTCGTCCCGGTAGGAGTGGAACCGCTGCAGCTCATCCTCGCCGATCTGGTCGTGCGCGCCCACGACCCGCTCACCCGGGAGCACCTGCCCCGCCACGGGCGAAACCGTCGCGCGCGCAAGCGCCTGCGCCGCCGCCGTAGCCGTCCGGTCCAGCCGCAGGGTGGGCGGGGCGAAGCGGATCAGCAGCAGCCGCTGCAGCTCCTCCGCCCCAGGCGGCGTGTTGGGCGGCAGGCGCATCGAGGCGCGGTCGTACAGCCAGGTCGGCGAGTGCACGGCCTCGCGCATGACGAGCTGTTCCTGTCCGTCCCGCCGCACCCGCAGCTGCGGCGTCGCGCTCGCGCGCAGGTCCGCCGTCGTGGCCACGCCTTCGCTCAGCTCATCCCGCGCCGCAAGCGCCAGCGAGCGGGCGAGCGCGGCGCGGGTCCCGGGCTCGAGCAGCGGGCGCAGCAGCTCGGGCGTGACCGCCAGGCCGGACCGCTGCGCCACCGCGGCCAGCGCGCGCAGCTGCGCCGGCTGGTCGCCCCGGGTCGCGGCCGCCGCCGCGGCCGCGGCGAAAAAGGCGCGCGAGCGCGCCGCCAGCGAGTCGGCCGCGCCGGCGTCGTAGAAGAAGACCGGCGGCACGGAAGCGCCCGCCTCGGTGCGCTCGCGGGCCAGGTCGTCGCCGGACTTGTAGATGGGGAAGCCAATGCGGGCTATGACGTCCCGGTCCGCGACCATCCCCTTTTCCAGCACGGGGATGTCCGGCACCGGCGAGATGGGGAACAGCGCCTGGACCGTGAACGCCAGGGCGAGGACCACGGCCAGGCGGGCGCCGTGATAGGCCACGCCCCCCGGCCAGAAGGGGCGGGACTCGTCGGACAGGGATTCGCCCGGCTCGGAGGCGTGGCCGTTACTGGACACGGCCCCCGGCGTCGTCGTCCGCCACCTCACCCGTTCCGTTGGCCTGCGCGTACGCCCGGATGATCTCCATGACCAGGCGGTGGCGCACTACGTCCCTGCCATCGAGGTAGATGAAACCGATCCCCTCGATGCCCTTGAGAATGCGCTCGATTTCCAGCAGCCCGGAATCCTCCCGGCGCGGCAGGTCGATCTGCGTCTTGTCGCCCGTGATCACGACCCGGGAGTTCAGGCCGAGACGCGTCAGGAACATCTTCATCTGCAGGGTGGTGGCGTTCTGCGCCTCGTCCAGGATGACGTAGGCATCGCCCAGCGTCCGGCCGCGCATGTAGGCCAGGGGCGCGATCTCGATGGAGCGCGACTCGATGGAGCGCCGCACCCAGTCGGCCGGCATCATGTCCTCGAGGGCGTCGTAGAGGGGACGCAGGTACGGATCGACCTTCTCCTGCAGGTCACCCGGCAGGAACCCCAGGTTCTCGCCGGCCTCCACCGCGGGCCGGGCCAGGATGATGCGCTTCACCCGGTTCTTGCGCAGCGCATCCACGGCCGTCGCCACCGCCAGATAGGTCTTGCCCGTGCCCGCCGGCCCGATGGCCACCACCACGTCGTTGCGGGCGATCGCCTCCAGGTACTCCTGCTGCCCCTGCGACTTGGGCGCGATGATCTTGCGCAGCCCGGCCAGCACGATGCGCGATTCGTCGGCGCCGGCCGCAGGCAGCGGCTCGGGCCGGCCGGCGCCGGCGCTCTCGAAGGCGCGGCGGATGTCGTCGGCGCCGAAGCTGCTCCCCATCTTGGCCTGGTCCACCATGCGCTTGGCCACGGGCGCGGCCCGCTCGACGTCCTCGAGGGCGCCCGACAGCACCAGGTGGTCGCCCCGCAACACGACCCGGCAGCCACTGATCCGGGCCAACTCCTGCAGGTTGGCGTCGTTCACGCCCGCCAGCAGCAGGTAGTCGGCGCCCTCCGCCGGCAGGCGGTGCTCCACGATGTTGGTCTGCGCTTCTGCCATCCCTTGCCCTTTCAGCTTCCTTTCGCCGCGGCCACCGCGATGTGCAGATCCCGCAGCAGCTGCGCCTCGACCGGGGCGGGCGCGCCCTCGAACAGCGCCCGCGCCGTCGTGGTCTTGGGGAACGCGATCACGTCGCGCAGGCTCTGACCGCCCACCAGCAGCATGATCAGGCGGTCGAAGCCGAAGGCGAAGCCGCCGTGCGGCGGCGCGCCGAAGCGAAACGCTTCCAGCAGCCAGCCGAACTTCTGCTCCGCCTCCTCCTCCGACATGCCAATGGCCCGGAAGATGTGCCGCTGCAGCGCCTGGTCGTGGATCCGGATCGAGCCGCTGGCCATCTCCATGCCGTTATACACCGCATCGTACGCCCGGGAGCGAAGCCCGGCGTCGTAAAGCTCGCGCGCCGCCGCCCCCTCGGGCGGCCCGCTTTCGGTGAAGCGCACCAGCGTCGGCACGTCGGCCGGCAGCGGCATGGTGAAGGGGTGGTGCGCCGCCACCAGCCGGTTCGCCTCCACGTCCCAGTCGAAGAGCGGGAACTCCGTGATCCAGGCCCAGGCGTGCCGGGACGCGGGGCGCAGCCCCAGCCGGTCGCCCAGGTGGCGGCGCAGCGCATCCAGCGCCGCTTCCGCCCCGCCCAGGCGCGCGGCGTCGCTGACGCCGCCCTGGCTCTCGGGCACCAGCGGCGCCAGCCGGTAGTAGCCCACGACCGCGACGAAGAGGTCTCCCACCTCGAGCCCCGTGCGCTCGAGGAAGCGCTGCGTCAGTCCCTCGTCCAGGCCTTTCGCGAAGGTGCCCGCCAGCCCTTCCGGCCCGCGCCGCACCCAGAGCGCGCCCGCGGCGCCCGCCGCCTTCGCGACCTCCGTCAGCTGGTCCAGGTCCTTGCGCGAGAGCTGCGCCCCCCCGCCGGGCACGCGGAAGCCCCGGATGCGCCGGCCCGTGCCCGTCGTGTCCTGGAAGATGCGGAAGTCCGCCTGCTGCAACAGCTCCGTCAGGTCCTGGAACTCCAGGCCGAAGCGCAGGTCCGGCTTGTCCGTGCCGTAGCGCTCCATGGATTCGCGGAAGGTCAGCCGTGGGAACGGCAGCGTCAGCTCCACGTCCAGCACCGCCTTCCAGAGCGCCGCCATCAGCCCCTCGCCCACCCGGAACACGTCTTCCTCGGCGATGAAGGCCATCTCGGCGTCGATCTGCGTGAACTCCAGCTGGCGGTCCTGCCGCAGGTCCTCGTCCCGCAGGCAGCGCGCGATCTGGAAGTAGCGGTCGTAGCCCGAGATCATGAGCAGCTGCTTGTAGATCTGCGGCGACTGCGGCAGCGCGTAGAACTCGCCCGGGTGCACCCGGCTCGGCACCAGGAAATCCCGCGCTCCTTCCGGCGTGCGACGCGTCAGCAGCGGCGTCTCGATCTCGAGGAAGCCCTGCTCCGACAGGTAGTTGCGTACGACCTGCGCACCCTTGTGCCGCAGCGCCAGGTTCCGCTGCATCTCCTCGCGCCGCAGGTCCAGGTAGCGGTAGCGCAGCCTCAGGTCCTCCGCGGGCAGCTCGTCCCCCGGCGACACCGCCACCGGGATGGGCGGCGTCTGCGACTTGGACAGCAGCTCCAGGGCGACGACGTGCACCTCCACCTGCCCGGTCGCCATCTCCGGGTTCACGTTCCCCGCCGGCCGCGGCTCCACCAGGCCCTGCACCTGGATCACGTCTTCCTGCGACAGCGCGCGCGCCGCAAGCAGCACGGCCGGCGGAGTCCAGTCCGGGCCGAAGGACAGCTGCACCTTGCCCGAGCGGTCCCGCAGGTCCACGAAGATCAGCCCACCCAGGTCACGACGACGATGCGCCCACCCCACCAGCCGGACGTCCGTCCCGGCATCCTCCAGCCCCAGCGTGCCTCCCTGCGTGCTGCGGAACATCGTCGGCAGGCTCTGGCTCATTGCCCTTCCTCTCCCTGGCTCCCACGGCCCGCCCGCCGGCGCCGTTCGGCACGACAAAGGCCCACCCCGTCGCCTGCGACGAAGGCGGGCCCCGACCGGATGGAACGGGCGACTCCGAACGCGACCGCGGCGCTGGCACCCGTGCGAAGCAGCGGACTCGGTTTCTTTCCCAAGCCGTGAATATCGGGCGGCTTGTGGCGCATGACAAGCCGCGACGCCCCCCGCCCCCCCCCGGGCGGGCGGGCGACCGCGGCGGCGGCCGCGACGCACGGCCGCGACCCGCGGCCGCTCGTCCCCCCGCCGCCCGCAAGCCGTCGGCAGGTTGCCGTTCCCCCGCTCAGGGCCCTATCCTATGGTATGGCTATCAGGAAACTCAGCTCCAAGGCCCAGGTCCACCTGGCTGCACTGGACGAGTTCTCGCAGAAGATCCAGCGCGTTTACGGCCTGGTGGAGCAGTACGCCGCGGCCAGGGCCGGCACCGAAGTGCTGACCATGGCCCTCAAGCGCAACTTCGCCCAGCTCAAGCGGGAGCTCATGGGCGGCGGCATGGACCAGCTCTCCCAGCTCGCCGGCTCCATGGAGATCGCTTCCACCCGCGGCACCAGCCAGCAGACCCGCACCCGCATCCTGCGCGAGGGCGTCGGCTCGCTCAAGTTCCAGATCGAGTTCGAGCAGCGCCTCACCGTCATCAACGATCTCGCCGAGCAGGAGCGCGCCGCCGAAGAAAAGCTGGAGGCGGAGAACAAGCCGCAGCCCTAGCACCCGGCACCGGCGCCGGCTCCCCTCCACCCCTTTCCCCTGCCCTTACCCCGTCCCTCCCTTACCTTTACCTCTTCCTTTACCGCCGTTCCGGCAAGGGGCGGCAAGGACAAGGTGGGCAAGGGCAATGGTAGAGGAGAAGTAAGGGTCATCCGCGGGGCGAGAGATTTCCCTGGGGCGAGCGCGGGGTGTTGGATGGGACCGGGATGTAGGAAGCCCCCGGAGGGCTCTCACGCGCTCCCCGGGGGCTTCACTTCCGCTGGCGAGACCGACCCGTTTCGGTTGTCACCGCGTGCGGCGACT
>JADGQX010000174.1 GCA_017881445.1 Gemmatimonadota bacterium
GAGGCCGCGCCGGGCTCGAGGTGGTGGGACGGCGCTGCACCACGCCGCCCCTTCCCGCTGTTCCGCTATTCCGCTATCCCGCTGTTCCGCTATGCGACCCTGCCGTTGGACGCCGCCGCCGCGCGCGGCAGGATGGCGTCGTCGTGGAACTGCTCGGACTCCGTCGAGCCGTGCAGCGCCCGGGTGCTGGCCTCGCCGCCGGTGGCGCTCATGAGGACGTCGTCGAAGTAGGAGGCGCCGACCTCGCGCTGATGCTTGGTGGCGGTGTAGCCGACCTTCTCGAGCGCGAACTCGCGCTGCTGCAGCTCGACGTAGGCGGTCATGCCCTCGTCGGCGTAGGCGCGCGCGAGCTCGAAGGTCTCGAGGTTGATGAGGTGCCAGCCGGCCAGGGTGATGAACTGGAAGCGGTAGCCCATGGCGGCCAGCTCGCGCTGGAACGTGGCGATGGTGGCGGCGTCGAGGTGGCGCTGCCAGTTGAAGCTGGGCGAGCAGTTGTACGCCAGGATCTTGCGGGGCGCGACCTCGTGCACGGCCTGGGCGAAGCGGCGGGCCTGGTCGAGGTTGGGGGTGGAGGTCTCGCACCAGAGCACGTCGGCGAAGGGCGCGTAGGCCTGCGCCCGGGCGATGGCGGCTTCCACGCCGGGGCGGACGCGGTAGTAGCCCTCGGGCGTGCGCTCGCCGGTGGTGAAGTCGCGGTCGCAGTCGTCGATGTCGCTGGTGAGCAGGGTGGCGGCATCGGCATCGGTCCTGGCGACGAGGACCGTGGGCACGCCCTGGACGTCCGCCGAGAGCCGGGCGGCCGCCAGGGTGCGGATGAACTGCGAGGTCGGCACCAGCACCTTTCCGCCCAGGTGGCCGCACTTCTTCTCGGAGGCGAGCTGGTCCTCGAAATGGACGCCGGCGGCGCCGGCCTCGATCATGGACTTCATCAGCTCGAAGGCGTGCAGCGGCCCGCCGAAGCCGGCCTCGGCATCGGCGACGATGGGGGCCATCCAGTAGCGGTCGCGCTGCCCCTCGACCCACTCGATCTGGTCGGCGCGCACCAGGGCGTTGTTCAGCCGGCGCACGACGGCGGGCACGCTGTTGGATGGGTAGAGCGACTGGTCGGGGTAGGTGTGCCCGGACAGGTTGGCGTCGGCGGCGACCTGCCAGCCCGAGAGGTAGATGGCCTGGAGCCCGGCCTTGACCATCTGCACGGCCTGGGCGCCGGTGAGGGCGCCGAAGGTGGCGAGGTAGGCGCCGTCCTGCTCCTGGTTCAGCAACTGCCAGAGCCGCTCGGCGCCCATGCGGGCGATGCTGTGCTCGACGCGCACCGAGCCGCGCAGTCGTACCACGTCCTCCGGGGTGTAGTCGCGCCTGGCATCCCGCCAGCGGGGATCGCCCGCCCACTGTCGCTCGAGAGCCGAGACCTGCCCACGGAAATCGGTGTCGCGCATGTCGTTGCACCTCACCTCACGAACGGTTGCTCAGTCCAGCAGCTCGTAGCCCAGCAGCGTCAGGAACGGGAAGAACTCGCGGCCCAGCACCAGCCCGTCGAGCAACGACGTCGCCTGCTGCAGACGCGTCGCATCGACGCCCGGCAGGGCGCGGATCTCGGCCAGGGCGTCCGCCTTCGCGGCCCGGTAGAGCGCCTCGTCCAGCACGCGGCCATCGTCCAGCGTGGCCCCGAGGTGCAGCCACTGCCAGAGCTGCGCCCGCGAGATCTCGGCGGTGGCGGCGTCCTCCATCAGGTTGTAGATGGCGACGGCGCCCGTCCCGTTCAGCCAGGCCGACAGGTACTGCAAGGCCACGCTCACGTTCTGGCGCACGCCCGCCCAACTGATGCCCGCGCCCGGGATGCGCACGTCCAGCAGCTCAAGCGCGGTCACCTCCACGTCCTGCCGCAGCCGCTCGAGCTGGTTGGGCCGAGCGCCCAGCACCTTGTCGAACTCCGCCTGGGCGGTGGGCACGAGGTCCGGGTGCGCGACCCAGGTGCCGTCGAAGCCGTCGCCCGCCTCCCGCTCCTTGTCCTCGATCACCTTCGCCAGCGCCCGCTCCGTGACCTCCGCATCCCGGCGGTTGGGGATGAATGCGGCCATGCCACCGATGGCGTGGGCGCCGCGACCGTGGCAGGTGCGCACCAGTAGCTGGCTGTAGGCGCGCATGAAGCGCACGGCCATGGTCACCTGGCCGCGGTCGGGCAGCAGGAACTTGCGGTGCTCGTGGAACTTCTTGATCATGCTGAAGATGTAGTCCCAGCGTCCCGCGTTCAGCGCGCAGCCGTGCTCGCGCAGCTCGTGCAGGATCTCCTCCATCTCGAACGCGCCCAGGATCGTCTCCACCAGCACCGTGCAGCGGATGCTGCCCCGGGGAATGCCCAGCGCATCCTGCGCGGCATTGAAGACGTCGTTCCAGAGGCGGGCCTCCAGGTGGCTCTCCAGCTTGGGCAGGTAGAAGTAGGGGCCGCTGCCGCGCGCCAGCAGCTCGGCGGCGTTGTGGAACACGAAGAGGCCGAAGTCAAACAAAGACGCGGAGATGGCTTCACCATCGACCTGTACGTGCTTCTCGGACAGGTGCCAGCCGCGGGGGCGGACCATGAGCGTCGCCACCGTGTCCTTGAGGCGGTACGACTTCTCGGCCGTGACCAGCTCGATGGTCCGGCGCACCGCGTCCTGCAGGTTGGCCTGGCCGCTCACCACGTTCTCCCAGGTGGGCGAGAGCGCGTCCTCGAAGTCGGCCATGAACACCTTCGCGCCCGAGTTCAGCGCGTTGATGATCATCTTGCGCTCGGCCGGCCCCGTGATCTCCACCCGCCGGTCCTGCAGGTCCGCCGGCGCCGGCGCCACGCGCCAGGTGCGATCCTCCCGGATGCCGTGCGTGGACTCGAGGAAAGCGGGGCGCTCGCCGGCATCGATGCGACGGGCGCGCTCTTCCCGCGCCAGCAGCAGCTGCTGCCGCCGGACGTTGAAGCTGCGATGCAGCTCGCCGACGAACTCGAGCGCCTCGGGGGTCAGGACCCGGTCGTAGCCGTCCACGGTCGGGCCGCTGACGTGCACGTGCTGCCGCTGCGCAACGCTGGACATTGTCGTGCTTGCCTGTAAATGGGGAACGTAAAACGCGCCAGGCCCGGGAAAATCCCACCGGCGGGCTGGCGCGCAACGACCCGGGCTCAATGCAAACCACGGGCCGAGGAAGGAAGGCCCCTCACCGGCGGGGGGTTCCCGGGGTACGGCAGGGCAGAGGGTAGGGCAGGCGGCAGGGCAGAGGGTAGGGCATGAGGGCTAGCATGAGCATGAGGAAGGGGGCATCCTCGGGGCGGCCTACCTTCCTCATGCTCATGCTCATGCTCATGCTAATCCCTCAACCCTGGTACATCAGCTCGACGCCATCCTTGACCAGGATCGCGAACCCGACCCTGTCCTCGTGCGGGACCTCGGCCGTGATGGCGAAGCCGAGGCGCTCGGTCCAGAAGGCGAAGGCAGGGCTCGACCGCCTCCACGTGCAGGATCGGGGTGCACTTCTTCATGGTGGGCAAGGCGCCTCCCCTTCTTCGAGATTCGGTAAATGTTCGGGGTCGGGATGATGACATGAAACGAGAGGAGACGGCAAGGGGAAGGGATCAGCGGGGAGCATGAGGGCTAGCAAGAGCATGAGGAAGGCCATCCTCCGGCGGCCTACTTTCCTCATGCTCATGCTCGCCCTCATGCTTTTCCCTCTACCCCGTGTTCCTGAGCCCTGCCGAGATGCCGTTGATGGTCGCCGCGATGGCCCGGTCGAGCTCCTCGCCTCCCTCCCCGTTCCTCTTCCGGCGCAGCAGGTCCACCTGGATGAGAGACAGGGGGTCGACGTAAGGATTGCGCAGGCGGATGGAGCGGGCGAGGACGGGGTTGCGCTCCAGCAGGCGGGCCTGGCCGGTGAGGCGCAGCAGCATGGCGCGGGTGCGCTCAAATTCCTCCTCGATGAGGGCGAAGACGCGGTCGCGCAGGGCGGCGTCGCCCACCAGGCCGGCGTAGAGGCGGGCGATGCCGAGGTCGGCCTTGGCCATGCCGATCTCCACGTTGGCCAGGAGGTCGGCGAAGAGGCGGAAGGAGGCGAGCATCTCGCGCAGCAGGGCGTCGCCATCGGGATGCCGGTCACAGAAGGAGGCCAGGGCGTGACCGACGCCGAACCAGCCGGGCACGCCGTGGCGGGACTGCATCCAGCCGAAGACCCACGGTATGGCGCGCAGGTCGTCCAACCCCCTGGTCTGCTTGCGCTTGGCAGGTCTGGACCCGATGCGGGCCAGGTCGAACTCGGCGACCGGTGTCGCCTGCTCGAAGTAGGGGATGATGTCGGGGTTGTCGGCGATGCCGGCGCGGTAGCAGGCGAAGGCGTCGGCGGACAGCTCCTCCATGACGGGCTCCCAGCGGGCCTCGTCCGCCTCCGAGGCGGGAGGCGAGCCTGCGGGCGCGGGGCGGACGAGCGCCTCGAGCGCGGCGGCGATCATGAGTTCGAGCGAGCGCTGCGCCAGCACGGGCTCGGCGTACTTCCAGCCCAGGACCTCGCCTTGCTCGGTGAGCCGGTACTCGCCCATGAAGGCGCCCACGGGCTGGGCGGCGATGGCCCGCTGGGTGGGCCCGCCGCCGCGCCCGACGGTGCCGCCGCGACCGTGGAAGAGGACCAGTCGCACACCGGCGTCGCGGGCGACGCGGTGCAGCTCGCGGTGGGCCTTCCAGATCTCCCAGTAGCTGGTGAGGGTGCCGCCGTCCTTGTTGGAGTCGGAGTAGCCGAGCATGACCTGCTGGGACATGCCCCAGGACTCGAGGTAGGGGCGGTAGTCGGGCGCATGCCAGAGCTCGCGGCAGATGCCGGGCGCGGCGCGCAGATCGGCGATGGACTCGAAGAGGGGCACCGGCTGGAGCCCGGGATCGCGGCCGGCCGCCCCGGCCGCCCCGTTCGCCCCGTCGGCACTGCCCTTCACGGCCACGCCGGCCAGCTCGGCCAGCCAGATCAGGGCGCGGGAGTCGGCGCCGGATTCCGCGCCGGAGATGACGAAGCTGCGGATGGCCTCGGGCGGATACGTCGCCTTGAGGGAGGCCACGGTGCGCAGCGTCTCCAGCAATTCCACGGTGGGCGACGACGGCGCCTCCGGCAGCGTGGCGTTCGTCCGCCGCAGGGGTCCGCCGGCGGCCAGCTCCTGCAGCGCCTGGCGCAGGACGCGGGCGTGCTGGCGGATGTCCAGGGTGTGCAGGTGGAATCCGAAGGTTCGGACCCGTCGGAGCAGGGGGTCGATCCACTCGCGGGCCAGGCGCTCGCCGCCGTTGTCGTCCAGGGAGGCGCGCACGGTCTCGAGGTCGGCAGCGAACTCGCCGGCGCCGGCATAGGCGTCCGGGCCAGGCGGGCTTTCGGCGACGTCGCGCAGCCGGCGCCACATCTGGGTGACGAAGCGGCGGTAGGCCTCGTCGGACGAGCGCTCGGGGGGACTGGGGTCGGGCGAGCGCAGCCGGCCGTCGTAGCGGGCGATGGCCTGGCGCAGCTCCTGGGACACCCCGACCTGCCGGGTGCTGGGCGAGAGTCGCTCGACCAGCGCCTGCAGTGCTGCCAGGTAGGCGGAGAGCACGACGTCGCGGGCGAGCCGGAGCGCGTCGCGGGTGATGTCCGGCGTCACGAAGGGGTTGCCGTCGCGGTCGCCGCCGATCCAGGACCCGAACTGGATGAGGCTGAGGCTGGGGCTGAGGCTGAGGCCGGGGGCGGCGTGAGGTCGCCCGGACACAGCCTCAGCCTCAGCCCCAGCCCCAGCCTCAGGTCCGTAGACCCGGGTGAAGGCGGCAGCCAGGTCGGCGTAGAGGTCCGGCAGGGCGCCGATGAGCACGTCGCGGTAGTAGTCCAGGCCGAGGGCGATCTCGTCGCGCACGGTGGGGTGGCGGGAGCGGACCTCATCGCCCTGCCAGAGGGCCGTGATCTCGGCGGCCATGGCGCGCTGCAGGCGCTCGGCGTCGCGATCGGTGAGGGGCAGGGCGTCGAGGGCGGCCAGCGCATCCACGATGCGGCGGCGCTTGAAGCGCACCGTGCGCCGGGCCACCTCCGTGGGGTGGGCGGTGAAGACCGGCACGACCAGAGCGGACTGCAGCCAGCCCAGGGCGGTGGCGGCGTCCATGCCGGCGTCGCGCAGGCGCAGCAGCGTGCCCTCGAAGGAGCCGGGCTGGGGCGGCGCCGAGCGGGCCTCGCGGGCGCGCCGCCGGCGCCGGCGGTGGTTGGTCTCCGCCAGGTTGCTCAGCTCGAAGAAGGTGGCGAAGGCCTTGGTCAGCAGGTGGGCCTCGCGCAGCTCGAGGCGCGCGATCTCCTCCTCGGCGCGCTCCAGTGAATCGGCTGCGCCGGCGGGGTCGGCCGCCGGAGGAGCCGCTGGCCGGGCGCTGCCGCCCGCCCCCCGCGACGCGGCCTGGCCGGGGGTCCAGCCGGGGAGGGCGCTGGGCGCGATGACCTGCTCGCCATGGGCCTCGCGGTTGGCGATGGTCAGCCGGCGCAGCCGCTCGACCCGCTCGAAGAAGGCAGTGCCCTCCTGCTCGCAGATGACGTCGCCCAGCAGCCGGCCGAGGTTGCGCACGTCCCGGCGCAGCGGCGCTTCCTTCTCCGACGCGTCGTCGCTGGTCAGCTCGAGCAGGCGGGCGGGCTGGTCCTCCACGGCCCAGAGCGGCTTCACGTGACGTTCCCCCCCCGGGGTCGGGTTCCAGGTGATCCGGCCGGCCGGTCGCGCTGCGAGAAGCGTTCCCGGCCGAAGCCGGAGAGGGTCAAGGGGATCGTGCGCGTGAGCGACGGGATCGGGCGGCTACTCGCGCGCGGGGGGCGGGCAGGGCAGCCGGCGCACCGTGAGCACGGTGGCGGTGCCGATCAGGGAGCCCTTGGCCGCGTAGCGGGTCATGGAGCCGCGCAGTGGGCCGGGCTGGCCGAGGAACAGGCGGACGACGGTCCCGCTGAGGTCGGGGCGCAGGCGGACCAGGCGCAGCGAGTCGCCGCGAACGGGGAACCAGAAAGCGGTGTCGGCCGGGGCGCCGCCGGCGGCGGAGAAGGGGTAGGCGAGGTAGCGGGCGGAGTCGCCACCGAAGGAGGTTCGCGCGGCGGCCAGTCGGACGCGGATGGTGGCGGCGGCGGAGTCGCCGAACAGGGCGATCGGGGTCGAAGCGACGGATGAGAAGAGCTGGTAGCAGCCGGCCACCGCCTTCGGATCGGGGCGGTGCTGGAGGCGGTCCTTCATGCCCGAGGTCACGAGCACAGCCAGCAGCGGCAGGCCCAGGACGGCGGTCAGAGGGCCGGCCGCGGAGCGGGGGTGCAGCTCGAGGGCCGGCGCCGCGGCCGCGCCCGGACCGTGGAGCTGCCACCCGAGCAGGGCGAGGGCGAGCAGGGTGATGAGCGCGGCGGTGAGCAGGAGCGCCGCCGGCAGCGCGGGGACGATGCCATGCCGGGGGTTGTAGGCAAGGGCCGGGACCAGCAGCGGCAGCAGGAACGGCGAGAGGTTCCAGGTGGCGTGGAGCAGCATGCCGGGGAGCAGCGAGCCGGTGCGCACCACCAGCCAGGAGGCGCCGAGCCCGAGCACCGTGGCGGCCACCATCTGGGGCGGATTGCCGTGGATCAGCGCGAACAGGACGGTGGACACGCAGATGGCCGTCGCGGTGCCGTAGCGGCGCCGGAGCGCGCCCAGGATCAGCCCGCGGAAGAGGGACTCCTCGAACACCGGCGCGGCGACGACCACGAGGAGGAAGGCCATTATCCAGCCGCTCTGCTCGAACAGCGCCATCATGGCGCGGGCCAGCGACTCCGCCATGGGAAGCCGCGCCGCCAGCCAGAGGCAGAGCACGACGAGCCCCGGGATGGCCAGCAGCAGGGCAGGGATGATGCGCGCCGGAAAGCGACGGAGCGGGAGCGCCTCGCGCAGCGAGAGGCCGGTCCAGCGCAGGCCGAGCCAGATCGTGGCCGTGGTGGCCAGCAGGTGCGCCGTCGCCATCATCGCCGCCGGCTGCATCCGGGCCAGGAACAGCCGGTCGAGGAACAGCGCCGCCATAGTGGCGACGTAGGCCCAGATCAGGCACAGGCCGAACCCGCCCCAGAAGCCCAGCCCGCCGGTCGGCCGGACAGGCCCGGGCGGCACGATGGAGACGGCCAGGGGCTCAAGGACCGGCTCGAGGTCGGTTTCCGTCGGCATCATCGCGCGATCCGGGGTGGGAGACGGGGGCGGCGTCCAGGATACGCCTGGGAGCGGGCGGGGCCAAGGACTTAAAAGGGGCTGGGGCAAGGGCAGGGGCAGGGGCTTCGTGAGCGGGAGGGGCGCCACCCGGGCCGGTGAGATGCCCCCAGAGGCCGGGACGCCCGTTCCGGCGACGGGCCGGATCGCCCCAGGCGCCGCGGCCCGGAGCGCGCGTCGGAGGGCGACCGGCCCGGAGCAAACGCCGGGATGCCCGAGGCCGCCCGGCAGAGGGCCGCGGAAATGGGATGCGCGCGGGCGCAAGCCGCGGGCCAAAGAAAAGAGCACGAGGACAGGTCCTCATGCTCTTGCTCGAAGCCCTCGCTGCGTGCGTCCGACCTCCAAACGCCTCCGGTCCTGGCTCGACCGGAGCCCTTGCTTACCCGCCCGCAGGCGCCCCCGGTCTCACTCCGGAAGGCGACCAGGCCCGGGGACTGGCGAAGGGTCTGACTGGGCCGCAGCGATCTGGGGGGCGACGATGGCGCGATCCGATGGCGGACGCAAGGCTTTCGGGCGCCCTGCGGGATGGGCGCGGGACAGAGGCTGAGGCTGGGGGGCGTGTACTACGGACCCGGCCTCGGCCTCAGCCTCGAATCGTGGGTGCAGCCATGTGGCTGCATGCCGCGCTCGGGCGGCGGGGGCGCGGGGCGAACGACGGAAGAAATGCATTGCGGGAGAATAACTTGGCCCCGCGAGGGTCCGGGTGCACGGCTTGCCCTGTCGCTACGGTGAACACCAACCGCAACGGCGGAGGCAGGTCATGCGCGGAAGCAACGAGGACCGGACGGGACGGGGCGCGCCCAGCGCCCGTGCAGCGAGCTTCACCATAGCGGGCTGGGCCACGCTGCTGCTGCTGGCGGGCGCTGGCGAGGTGTGGGCGCAGCGGGCCCCGGCGGGGGGGAACGCGGCCGCGGTGGCGGCGCGACTGGCGCTGGCCGACTCGGCCCTGCGGGCGTGCGAGGTGGCGGCCACGGCGCCGGGGGCGGACGGGTCGGCGGCGGGGCAGTCGGCGGACCGGGCGGAGGCGGCGTACGGGGAGGCGGAGCGCGCCGGGGCGGCGCCGGCGGACGTGCTGACGGGTCGGGCGAGCGTCCTTTCCCGTTGCCGTATCCCGCTGGCGAACATGTTCCGCAAGGGCGAGCTGGCGGAGGAGTCGAGCGAGCTGGCGCGGCGGGCGATCGCGGCGGACTCCATGCACCTGGGCGCGCGCTTCCTGCTGGCCATGAACGACTTCTACATGCCGGAGTTCCTGGGGCGCACGGACGCGGCCACGCAGGAGATGGAATGGGTGGTGGAGCACTACGGTGCGCGCGCCGGTCCGGGGCTGGGCCCGCTGGCCTACCTGTGCCTGGGCGATCTGTACGTCCGGGGCGGGCGCAAGGCGGAGGCGGCGGCCACCTGGAGAAAGGGGGCTGCGCTCTTCCCGGGACGGGCGGCCGA
>JADGQX010000409.1 GCA_017881445.1 Gemmatimonadota bacterium
CCGACCGCGTGAGACGGACAGCGGCGGCGGCCGAAGACCCCGGCCTAGATTCTCATTGAAAGGCCGGCGAGCAGGAGGACCCGCTGGGTGTTGAGCATGATACGCGCCTCCAATTGGGCCGCCACCTTCGCCGTGATTGGCATCTGCACGCCCAGAAGCGCACCCGGGCCGAACTCCTGGCGCCCCTCGCGCTGCATCCAGTCAGCGGCCAGGCCGATGTACGGTCCTGGATGGTCAGGCCGACCCATTCGGTTCAGCGTCGCCCCTGCGGAACCCAATAGCGTTCCGGTTGACGCGATCAACAGGTCGCCGAAAACGCCCAACCTTCCGAGTAGCTGGACGCCCAGTTGACCGCCAACTACCGTGGCCTTGAGGCCATCGTCCTCAAACGACTCACCGGCATAGCCGGCCACCCACGTCGTTTGCGTCTGGCCAACTAGCGATCCGGCCCCTACCAGGCTGAGCAGGATCGCGGTAGCCAGGACGCGGCAGTCTCTGACCATGTGTCCCTTCCATGCGAGGTGCCGCGAGGTTGCTGAGGTGGCGGCCTCAATGTGGCACCACACGCCTGGTCTTCCGCATGGCGCCGCTGCCGGCGCCTCTACCGCTTGTAGGTGGGTTTCGTCGCAGACCGGCCGCTACCTCCGCGGTGAGCCCGAGGGGGTAGCGGCCGGCTGAGTCAGTGGCCGGGCTTCAGCCTACTTCGTTCCCTTGCCCCGCTGCAGCACGAAGTCGCACCGGCCGGACTTCGTGATCTTGGCCCGCTTCGGCTCGAGGCCGATCCTGTTCACGGGCGCGGGCGTGGCGAAGTAGCCGTTCTTGTTGCCGGGGATGCCGATGACCTGGGTGTAGTTCCCCTGCGCGTCCGTGACCGCGGCCCCCCCGGCGGTCGCGCCGTTGTCCGCCGACATGAAGGCGATGGTCACAGCCGCCACGGGCTTGCCATCCTTGTCGACCACGGTGCCGTAGACCTTGAGGGGAGCGTTCTGCGCGGCCAGCGCGAGGGGCGTGAGGGCAGCGGCCAGGAACAGGAGCGCGGAAAGGGCCAGCCAGCGACGTCGCTTCATGGTGGGGCCTCCCTGGTGGCGCGGGCGGTCCGCCGCCGCGGCCGTTCCCGGCCGCGCACGACGGCATCCCGCTGGCGGGGCGAGGACAGGGTAGCCCCGGCGGCGAAGGCAGGTCAAGAGCGGCAGTAGCAGCCGGAATTCACGCAGGGGGCGCCCCGCCGAGAGGCCACGACGCGGAAAGGCTCGGCCCTAGTCCAGCACCGGGCGGTGGCGCCGCAGGGAGGCGGCCAGCGCCAACAGGGCGGTGGTCAGCACGGCCAGTCCGAGCCCGATCAGGCCGGCCCGAGGGTTCGCGTCCAGGCTTGCGGCCGCCTCCGCCGCCCCCCGCTGTTCCAGCAGCCAGCGGACCTTGCCCACCAGGCCGCTGCCGAGCCAGACGCCCAGGGCCGAGCCCATGAGCGCGATGAACACCCCCTCCAGCGCCCGCTGGCGCCGCAGCCGCGACTCCGGCACGCCCATGGCCCGCCGGATCGCCTCCTCCCGCCGCGCCGCGTCCGACCAGGCTACCGCCGCCGCGGCGGCCACGCACGCCGCCAGCGCCAGCAGCACCACCAGCGCCGCGTTCAGCCCCAGCAGGAACGGGCGATAGCTCGGCGGGACCAGCGCCACGAAGCGCGAAACCGTGACCGCCACCAGGTCGGCCATGGTCGCCATGGCGATCAACAAGACCGCCGCGCCCGCCGCTCCGGGGCTCCGCAGCACCACGCTCAGCGCCGACACGACGTCTTCCTGCGCCGGCGCGGGATGAAAGCGCCGCACCGCGGCGGCGTCGGGGAAGCCGCCCAGCGAGCGGCCCACCAGGTGCGCGGTCGCCCCGGGCCCGACCCGGCCGGACTCCGCCAGCCGCAGCGCCTCGTGCCACAACTCGGCCCGCCATTCCCGCAACCAGTCCGCGCGCCGCCGGCGCGGCACCAGCAGCGCCGCCAGCCGCAGCACCGGCTCGCACGCCCTCAGGGAGCCCCGCACCCCGGACACGGTCGCCCCTCCCTCGCCTCAGGCCGGCGCCACGTCGCCGCCGAACGCGGCATCCCAGCGCCCCAGCGCCGGGAACCGACGCCGGCCTT
The DNA here is from genome assembly GCA_017881445.1 of Gemmatimonadota bacterium. GTDB lineage: Bacteria > Gemmatimonadota > Gemmatimonadetes > Longimicrobiales > RSA9 > JADGQX01. Next base: position 2,132 of record JADGQX010000409.1, read on the forward strand.
CCGCCAGCACCATCTCGCCCTCGCCCGACAACGTATAGTACCGCCGCGCCGGCCGCCCCTCCTTCGTGGCCGCCCCCTCTTCCTCCCAGTCCGACACCACGTGCCCGAACGACTCCAGCCGCCGCAGCGCCGGATACACCGTGCCGCTCGGCAGCCCCGTCACATCCATGATCTCGAAACCGTATCGGTGCCCTCGCGAGAGGGCATCCAGGATCAGCGCCGTGGTGACGGTCAGCGTCATGCGCGGGGTCATGCCCACCTCCGGCTGTTCATGGTCGTATACTACATAGCCGGACGCGAGGGGTCAAGCATGGCGAGTCGATAGCGTCACCGCCTGCGCCTGCGTCTGCGCTTGCGGGTTCCTCTGCGAGTTTCCGCCGGACATCGAGCTCAAGGCCGCAGGCGCAGGCGCAGGCGCAGACGTCCACGGGTCCGTTCCCGAACCGACGCGGCCGAAGGCAGCGGAGGCGAACGCCACCGCCTGCGCCTGCGTCTGCGG
>JADGQX010000410.1 GCA_017881445.1 Gemmatimonadota bacterium
AGGCCCAGCCCCGTGCCGACCGCGCCAATGGCGGCCGACTCCCCCAGGATCAGGCGGAAGATCTCGGCGCGGGTCACGCCGATCGCCCGCAGCGTCCCGATCAGCGGCCGGCGCTGCACCACCGAGAAGGTCACGCTGTTGTAAATCAGGAACATGCCGAAGACCAGCGCCAACAGCGAGAGCGCGCGCAGGTTCAGGTCGAAGGCGCGCGTCATCTGCTCGGTGGCGCCGGCGCTCGCGCCCGTCGCCTCCAGCCGCGCCTCCCTCGGAAGCGCGGCACGGATGCGTGCTAGCAGCGCTTCGCCGGCGCCACCTTCCGGCGCCAGCACATCGATGCGCGTGAGGCGGCCGGGCGCGCCCACCACCTCCTGCGCCGTGGAGATGTCCGCCAGCACCAGGTCGTCCAGTGCCCGGCGGCTGACCGCGTCGGCGGGCTGCAGCACCCCCGCCAGCACCAGCCGGTGGGCGCGCCCCCGCACCCAGAGCGCGAAGCCGTCGCCCGGGCGCAATCCGAGCTCGCGCGCGCTGGCCGCCAGCATCAGGACGCCGCCGGGCGTGGAGAGGAGCACCCGCGGGTCGCCCCCGACGACGTCGCCCGTATACGGTCGGAACGGCCCTTCCGCGAACGGGTCCAGCCCAACCAGCCGGAACGTGCGCCCGCTCGCCGGCCCCGTGCGCGCATAGCTGTCCACCACGGGGGCAATGGAACGGATGGCCAGGTCCACGCGCAGATGGCGGTAGAGCACGTCGGGGAGCCCCTGCGGACCGCCCAGCACCTGGTGAGTCGCCCGGCCCGTGACCGCTTCCGTGGAGAGGTGGAAGGCACGCCGGGCGCTGTCGCTGGCCAGCGCGACCGCCACCACGACCGCCACGCCCAGTGCGATGCCTAGGATGGAGAGACCGGCCTGCCAGGGGTGGCGCAGCAGGAAGCGGGCGCTGGAGAGCCGGAGCGTCGGGCTCACGAGCCCTCGACCAGCCGGTGGCCGTGGATGGTCAGCACCCGGTCCGCCAGCTCCACGACCCGCGGCGAGTGCGTCACCACCAGCATGGTCTTCCCCGCCCCGCGCGTCAGCCCGTCCAGCAGCGCCAGTACCTCGTCCGCGGTCTCGGCATCCAGGTTGCCCGTGGGCTCGTCCGCCAACACCAGCAGTGGATCGTGCACCAGTGCCCGCGCCACCGCGACCCGCTGCTGCTCGCCCCCCGAGAGCCGGTCCGGGAAGCTGTCGGCCCGCGCCGCCAGCCCCACGCGCTCGAGAAGCTGGCTCACGTGCGCCTCCTCCCGTGCACCCCGCCGCCCGTTCAGCTCCAGCGGCAGGCGCAGGTTCTCGGCGACTGTCAGTGTGGGTATGAGGTTGAACGCCTGGAAGATGAAGCCGATCGAGCGACGCCGGAACAGCGTGCGCTCGCGCTCCCCCAGCCGCGTCACGGGCACGCCGTCGATCTCCACGTCGCCCGCTGTCGGTACGTCGATGCCACTGATGAGGTTGAGGAGCGTGGACTTGCCCGAGCCGCTCGGCCCCATCAGGACCACCAGCTCGCCCCGGCGCACCACGCCCGTCGCATCCGCCAGCACCAGGTGCTCGGTCTCGCCCTCGTGGTAGCTCTTCCGCAGCCCCCGCAGCTCGATCAGCGGAACACCGGCCCCACTCGCGCATGTCTCCACTCTCGGCCCTCCGATTGATCCGGGTCACGCGGCAGACTACTACCCGGAAGCGGCGTCGGGATTCCGCCGGGGGCCGCGGGACGCGGCATCGCCTTCCCTGCCGGGCTGCTCGCCCTCGCCGGGGCGGGCGCCGAGGCTCAGCGCCTGCCCGTGCCAGCCTTCGTTGCGCCGCGTGGCACGCCGATCGTCGCGCAGGCGACGCGAGCGCCCGCCCCGTCCCGGGTGGCCGCCACGTCCCCGACCTCTGCGACGCTCGAAGCGGGACCGGCGTCCGGCCCCCTCATGGCGGCGGGCGGCCGGCTTGGCGGCGCCGCAGGCCTGTGCATCGGCTGGGCCGCCGGCATCCGCCTCGCCTGCCACAACCCCCACCAACCCGAGGACGACCTATGTGCCATGAGCGGAATCGTCCTCGGCGGAGGCATTGGCGAGATCGTGGGCGTACCCCTCGGCGTGCACCTCGCCAATCGGCGACACGGCAGCTTCCCGCTCGATCTCCTGGCCTCCGCCGGCATCGGCATCGTGGGCGTCCTGGGCCTTGCCATCCTCTCCAACGCGGACTCGAACGGCGGGGTCGTCGCCTTCCCCTGCCCTTACCCCTTTCCTCCCTTACCTTTACCTCTTCCTTTACCGCCGTTCCGGGAAGGGGGCAGAAAGGGCAAGGTGGGCAAGGGCAATGGTAGAGGAGACGGTAAGGGTCATCCGCGGGGCGAGCTTTCCAGCGGCAGAGGACCGGGCGCGGTGGGGGCCCAGGATGCAGGAAGCCCCCGGAGGGCTCTCACGCGCTCCCCGGGGGCTTCACCTCGCTGGCGAGACCGACCCGTTTCGGTTGTCACCGCGTGCGGCGACTGGGTTTCGATCCCTCTCTCCCCCCCCCGCGCGGTCTGCGTGGAGGGCCGGCTCTTAGCTCTGAGCCTCTTCGGTTGCGACCAGCGACCCCGCAACCGGCTCACCTTCGGACCGAACATC
>JADGQX010000039.1 GCA_017881445.1 Gemmatimonadota bacterium
CCCGCCGTCGGCTACTGGAATCCGGCCAACACCGCCAGCGGCAACTACACGGTGAAGGCCACGTTCCGGGAACCGCAGTACATGAACCGCAACGACCACCCCCACCCGTACGGCGTCGTCATCGGCGGCAACGACATGGGCACCGCCCAGCGCAGCTACCTGTACTGCGCGGCGTACGGCAACGGCCGCTTCATCGTCCGGGGGTTCGGTCCCGCGCCCTTCCAGCTCAACGGCCGGGGCGAGAGCAGCCCGGCGGTGCACAAGGCGGCGGCCGCGGGCCAGCCCGTGAGCCAGGACATCGCGCTCTCGGTCCAGGGTGACAGCGTCCGCTGCGCGATCAACGGAACCGTCGTCGCCAGCTACGCGAAGTCGGCCGTCGTCGGGCCGGGCCACCTCAGGTCGACCGACGGCGTGTACGGCATCCGCTTCGCCCACAACACGGAAGGGTTCGTCACCGGGCTGACGGTCACGAAGCCGTGATCCCCTTCCGCCGGCTGCCCGCTCGCGTCCCCTGGACGCTCGCCTGCGTGGTGCTGGCCACGGCGTGCGTCTGGCGCGGCCACCCCTCCGAGGCCGGGTCGGAATGCAACCGCGCGACCGACCAGCCCATCGTGCACGTGCGGCTGCCCGGCAACCCGTTCCAGGCGATGGCGACGCCCGATGGCTGCTGGGTATTCGTCACGATGCTGCAGGGCAGTGCCGACGCGAAGGAAGGTCTGGCCGTGATCCGCCGCGGCGGCGGAGTGCTCGACGTCATGCGCGTCGTCGGCGACATCGGCGCGCCGGCCGGGATGACGATGACCCACGACGGCCGCGTGCTGGTCGTCGCCGCCCAGGATCGCGTGGCGTTCCTGGATGTGAGCCGTGTCGTCGAAGGCGGGGCGAATCCGGTGCTGGGTGTGCTCCGCGAAGGGCGAGGTGTGGGCGCGGTCGCGACCACCGTGACCTCGAACGACTCGCTGTTGTTCGTGAGCAATGAGCAGGGCGAGGCGATCACCGTCGTCAATCTGTTCCAGACGCGGCGCAGCGGGTTCGCCGCCCCGGTCGTCATCGGCCGTGTCGCGGCACGGGTGCCGATCAGCGTCGTCCTTTCGCCCGACGAGCGCCTGCTCTACGCCACGAGCATGTCGGCGCCGCCCAGCTTCGGCTGGCCGCTCGAGTGCGACGGCCCCGCGCCCACGGCGCCGACGTCGGCGCGCGTGCCGCAGGGCGCGGTGCTGGTCATCGACGTGTCCCGCGCGGCCGAGGGTCGCCCGGACGCGGTGGTCGGCGTGGTGCCGGCCGGGTGCAGCCCGGAGCGGCTGGTGCTGTCGCCCGACGGCGCAACCGCGTACGTGACGGCGCGGGGGGACAACATGCTGCGGGCCTTCGACACTCGCCGGCTGCCGGCGGACACGGCGCACGCGCTCCTGGCGCGTTTCCCGGTCGGGACCGCACCCGTCGGGGTGCTCGCCATCGCGGACGGCCGCATCGTCGTGGTCGTGAGCTCCGACCGGCTTGCCGGCGATCCGGCCGATCACCAGGAGCTGAGCGTCATGGACGTATCCCGGCTCTCGGCCGGCGCGGGCGCACGGATCGGCACCATACCCGCGGGCTCGCTCCCCCGGGAGCTGCGCACCACCGCCGACGGCCGCACGCTGCTGCTGACGAACTTCGGCTCGCGGACGCTCGAGGTCATCGACGTCGCTCGCGTGATCCAGCGCCCGTAGCGCGGCGCCGGGGGCAGCGCGCTTCTTCCAGGTGCGCTCCCCTCCCGCGGACGCGCCCGCCGGCGTCCTCGACAGCCCCCCCGTGGCCGGTCTAGGTTTCGTGCTCATGAACTCCAACGACGACGTCGTCATCGGGCCCGCGGCCGAGGCGGACTACGACTGGTGCGCGCGGCTCATGGCGGGCACGGAACCGTGGATCACGCTGGGGCGTGACGTGCCGCGCTGCACGGCCTCGCTCCGGCGTCCGCACGCCGAGCTGTTCCTGGCGCGGCGAGGGGCGCAGCGGCTGGGCTTCATCCTGCTGCAGGCGCAGGGGGTGGCGGGCTCGCCCTACGTGGCGTCGGTCGCCGTGGCGGCCGAGGCGCGCGGGCTGGGCGTGGGCTCGGAGCTGCTGCACTTCGCCGAGCGGCGCTACCCCGCCGCCCGGCACATCTTCCTCTGCGTCTCCGACTTCAACACGCGGGCGCGAGCCCTCTACGAGCGCCGGGGCTACACGCTGGTGGGCGAGCTGAAGGACTACGCGGCGCCGGGGCGCTCGGAGCTGCTCATGCACAAGGTGATCGAATGAGCGACGTCGCTCCCGCCTCCCTGGACCGGGCCGCCGGCGCCGGCGCCGACTCAGCCGCCTTCCCGGTGCGCCCGGCGCGCCTAATCTCGCTGCTGCTGCTGGTGGCGTCTGCCGGCTACGTCGCCCGCACGGCGGTCACGGTGGCGGGCCCCGGCATCATGGCGGATTTCCGCCTGACGCAGGCGCAGCTGGGCATGGTCTTCAGCGCCTTCCTGGCGGGCTACACCATCTGCCAGGTCCCCTCGGGCTGGCTGGCGGACCGGGTGAGCGCGCGCCGGCTGTTCCTGGTGCTGACCCTCGCCTGGACCGTGCTGACGCTGGCCACGGCACTGGCGGGCGCGACCATCGGCGGCGTGGTGCTGGGCGGGCTGCCGCTGCTGCTGGCGGTGCGGCTGCTCTTCGGCGTGAGCGCGGCGCCGACCTACCCGGCCTCCGCGCGCACCATCGGCGTGAACCTGGCGCCGCGCATCCAGGGCGGCGCGAACGGCATGGTGCTGGCCAGCATCGGCATCGGCTCGGCGCTGACGCCGCTGCTGGTGGGCGCCGCCGTGCGCGCCTGGGGCTGGCGCCCGGCGCTGGTGCTGCCCGCGGCCATCGCGGGCGTGGCGGCGCTGGCCTGGGCGGCGTTCGCGCCGCGCAACCTGCAGCGCGGCACGGAGCACACGGAGGGTACGAAGGCCACGGAGGCCGAAACCTCGCCCCTGCGGTCGCGGCGCTTCTGGATGCTGGTGGGCAGCTACACGCTGCAGGGATACATCGGCTACATCTTCGTGTTCTGGTTCTACCTCTACCTGGTGCAGGTGCGGCACTTCGAGGTGATGCGCGCCGCGGCGGTCACGGCGCTGCCCTGGGTGTGCACGCTGGTGGCCATCCCGCTGGGGGGCGCGCTCTCGGATGCCGCGGTGCGCCGCTTCGGCCCGACCTGGGGGCGACGGCTGGTGCCGCTGCCGGCGCTGGTGCTCTCCGCCGCGCTGCTGGTGGCGGGCGCGCGCACGGGCTCGGCCTGGATCGCCGTCGCCTGCCTCACGCTCTGCACGGTGCTGGTCATCGGCACCGAGGGCCCCTTCTGGGCCACGCTCAACCAGGTGGCCGGCCGCCGGGGCGGGACCGGCGGCGGCATCATGAACTTCGGCAGCAACCTGGGGGGCATGATCTCCCCCGTGGCGACGCCGTGGCTGGCCGAGCGCATCGGCTGGGCCGCGGCGCTCTCCTTCACCGCGGTGCTGGCCGTGGTGGCGGGGTTGCTCTGGCTGGGGGTGAGCGTGCGGGAGGTCGGGGACGGCTGAGGGGGCGATGGGGGGATGGGGGGATGGGGAGAATGAGACAGCCCGGGCATCTCACGATGGCCGGGCTGTCGTCGGCTTGGCGAAGAGGGTGGAGGGTCGGGGGTGGCGCGGCCCGAGCCGGTCCCCCCATCTCCCCATCGCCCCATCGGCCGTCAGGGTTTCCAGCTCATGGTCGGCAGGGTCGCCTTCTTCTTGAAGACCGTCTGGGGCAGGATGTGCCACCAGTTGTTGGTCTGCAGGATCTGGGCGGAGAAGACGCTGATGCCGATGGCGCCGGCGTAGCGGGCGCGGTTGATCTCCTTGACCATGAGCGCGCCGTTGGTGCTGAGCGCGTCGTTCTCGATGTCCAGGCCGATGTACGTGTGGCGGCCGTTGGGGTTGTTCCGAACGTGGTCGTCCGCCAGGTAGGCGAAGTCGAGCTTGTCGCCATACGTGGGCTTGATCGGCCAGTAGACCATGGGGACCAGGGCGTCGATGATCCCCTGGTTGGCCCAGCCGCGGGCGTCCTGCAGGCGGCCATCGTAGCCGGTGGCGACGCCGGCCCAGAGGGCGGGGTTCTTGTACAGTCCCCAGGTCGCGGCGGAGAGGCGCGCGGCGGGGCGGACGATCTTCATGGAGTCGAAGACCTGCTTCACGATGTCGGTCACGGCGGCGCGGCGGTAATCGTCCCAGGTCTGCGTCCGGCCCGCGGCGGTCCAGTTGTCGAAGCTCACCTTATCCCACCACTCCTGGTAGGGGTAGCGGATGTAGTCCAGGTGGATGCCATCCACGGCGTAGCGCCGGACGATGTCGGCGGCGACGCGGGCGACGTGGGTGCGGTAGCCGGGGGCGGCGGGCGAGAAGAGCTCGTAGTTGCCGTCTACGAGTCTCTTGCCCGAGGCGGAGACCGTGTCGCGCATGATCCACTCGGGGTGCGCCAGGAAGGCGTGTCTGGGGCTGGTCTCGGGCATGGCGAGCGGCAGGTGCGTGGTGGCGTCTTCCACCCACCCGGGGGCCACGTTGATCCAGGCGTGCAGCTCGAGCCCCTTGGCATGGGCGCGGTCGATGGCCACCTGCAGCGGGTCCCAGCCCGGGTTCGCGCCCAGCGTGCCGGCCAGCTGCCGGCCCCAGGGCTCCAGCCCCGGCGTGTACCAGGCGTCGCCGTTCCCGCGGGCCTGGAAGTAGATGAGGTTGAAGTTGGCCACGGCGGCGCTGTCGATGAGCGCCTCGAGCCCTGCCCGGGTCGAGTAGTCGTAGCGCGAGAGCCAGAGCGCGCGCGCCTCCACGGTCGGCTCCGCCACGGTGGAGTCCACGGGCGGCTTGTTGCCGTTGCCGGGGCTGGCCGGGCCGTCGCCGCCGCCGCAGGCGGCGGCAGCCAGGATGGCCAGGGCCGTGAGAGTGGTAAGGGTGCGGGCCGCGAGCCGGCGTGGCCCCGCCGTGTCTTTCGAGGACGTCGTCGTCGTCGTGATCATGAGCTGCGTCATATCGGAACTGGGGGGCGGTCCGGGCGCCCAGGCGGCTGTGCGCCGGGCGCCCGTACCTGTAAAATACGTTGCGTCCCGGCGCGGGGAAAACAGGCGGCAATCGATTGCGAGAGGCCATGACCGGGGTGCAGCACCAGGCGCGGGTGAGCGCGCTCTATATCTATCCGCTCAAGGGCGCCGCCGGCCTGGCGCTGCAGGCGGCGGAGCTGGACGCCCTCGGCTTCCGCCACGACCGGCGCTGGATGGTGGTGGACGCGGGGGGCGAGTTCATCTCCCAGCGCACGCACCCCCGGCTGGCGCTGATCCGCCCGGAGCTGGACGACGCCGCGCTGCGGCTGCGGGCGCCCGGCCTGGAGCCGCTGTCACTGCCGGTGCAGGGCGCGGACGGAGTCGCACTCGCGGTGCGCATCTGGCGCGACACCGTGGAGGCCACCAGCTTGGGCGACGCCGCCGACCGCTGGATCTCCGGCTACCTGGGCGAGCGCGCCCGGATCGTGCATCTGGCCGCCGGCGCCGTGCGGCCGGTGGACCCGGCATACGCCCCGCGCGCCACGGACCGGGTCGCCTTCACGGACGGCTATCCCTGCCTGCTGATCTCGGGGGCCGCGCTGGACGAGCTGAACCGGCGGCTGGACCAGCCCGTGCCCATGGAGCGGTTCCGGCCCAACCTGGTCGTGGGCGGCACCGCGCCCCACGCCGAGGACGGCTGGCGCCGGATCCGCGCCGGCGGCGTGATCTTCGACGTGGTGAAGCCGTGCGCCCGCTGCGTGGTCACCACCGTGGACCAGCGCACGGCGGTCGCCGGCGCGGAGCCGCTGCGCACGCTGGCGACGTACCGCAAGCTGGGGGGGGGCAACAAGGTGATGTTCGGGCAGAATCTGGTCCACCAGGCGCCGGGCAGGGTGAGCGTCGGGGACCGGATCGAAGTGCTGGAGTAGAGCGCGGCGCAGGAGAAACGGGCACGAGAACAGGGAGGGGACCATGGGTTGGGACTGGCCGCATGCGCACCTGCTGATCAACCACTTCCCCATCATCATGGCGGTCATGGGGGCGACGGCGGTGATCGTGGCTCTCGTCATGGGCTGGCGCAGCGCCTGGCTCTACGCGGTGGCCTCGCTCACGGTCATGGGGCTGAGCGCCTACCCGGTGGTGTTCACCGGCAAGCATGCCGACAAAGCGCTGAACGACCCGTGGTACATCGTTCACGGCGTCATCGACAAGCACGAGGCGGCCTCGGACTGGGCGCTGTGGATGATGATCGCCACCGGGGTGGTGGCGGCGTACGCCTGGTGGCGCGCGGTCCGGCGCGACAGCGACACCCAGCGGCCGCCCCTCTGGCTGCGCGTGCTCGTGCTCGTGGGCGCTCTCATGAGCCTCGCCACCGTGACCCGGACCGCCCTGCTCGGCGGCGACATCGTCCAGGGGTCGTCCATCCTGCAGGGCCCCGCCCCGGCCGGCCTCCCGCCCCAGCCGCCCGAGACGCCGGGAAAGGACTGAACGGCGATTTCACCACAGAGCCACAGAGGCCACAGAGAACGGATCTGTTGTTGTTAACTACAACACCTGATTACGGTTGAGCCGGCGACCGGCGGTTCGCGGTGCTCTGAGTCCTCTGAGGCTCTGCGGTGAATAGTTGGTTTTCAGTGTTCGGGGAGCGCGGCGGGCTCGATGTCGTGCAGGCGGGCGATGTCGACGGTGAGGTCGCCCTCGTCCTGGTCGCGGTCGAAGATGCCGGCGAAGCGGGCGCCCCAGGCCACGTCGCCCGCGGCGTAGGACGAGCGGGCGTGCACGGTCTGGGAGAAGGTCTCCTCGATGCCCGTGAGCAGCACCAGGAACTCGGCCTGCATGTCCGCCAGCTCGGCTGCCGTGCGCCCATACAGCGGGCTGTCGGCGTCGATCGGGTGCACGAGGGTCCAGGTGAGGGGGAAGAAGGCCACGCGCTGGCGCTCGAGCGCCAGGTTGTGGAAGCGGCGCATGCGCGTCCCGTCCGTGCCCTCGAACATGGAGAGCACGATCTTGGCCTGCAGCTCGATGATCTCGCTACGCCGGCCGTTGGCAATGCGCAGCATGAAGGCGCGCCCGTCGCGGTAGGGCGCGATCACCGCCCTGCGGCTGAAGACCACCAGCGCGCGGGGCCGGGAGACGCGGGCGAAGAGCAGCCCCGTGGCCAGCGCGAAGCCGAGGACGCCCACCAGCGATTCCAGCACCACCAGCAAGTTGGCCGCGATGCTCGCGGGCGTGATCTGGCCGAAGCCGATGGTGGCCAGCGTCTGCACGCTGAAGAAGAACGCCCGCAGGAAGGGCCCCTCCGGCGCCGGCACGTCACCGGCCAGTGCCCCCGGCCCGCAGGCGAGGTAGCCGGCGGCGAAGAGGGCGTTGGCGGCGAGGTAGGCCGCGGCCAGCGTCGCCAGGAAGCGTGGCCAGCTCATGCGCAGCAGCGCGTGGTAGATGCTGAGCGACGACCAGAAGCCCAGCCCCCGGCGCGCCACGTTGAAGCTGCCATCGGGGTTCAGGAGCCGCTTGCGGCTCTCGCTGGCGACGACGCTGCCGAAGCCGAGGTCGCGCTCCTCCGGCGGCATCGGCGGTGGCGACGTCGCTTGCGCTTCCGTCCCGTCCGGGACCGGTATCCTGTGCATTCCTCGCTCGCGTCGTAGTGCCGCGTCGCCCGGGCAGGAAGATCGTGGCAGCGCCGGCCGGCGGTAAACCCCGGCGCCGCGAGCGCACCGCCCATAGCCCGCATTCCCGGCTGAACCGATGCTCCCGGGGCAACCGAACACTCATTTCGCACGAAGATGCGAAGTGCCGAAGGCAGGCGGCGTCGCGATGCCTCCATTCTCCGGGCGTCCGAGGCGACGGGTTTAGTTGTTAAACCAAAACAGAAGAACCCGGCGGCCGCGGCCGCCGTTGGGGTATCCCGGTTCGCGGCGTTCGCGGACGGGTGGTCTTAGGCCCTTCGCAACTTCGCGTGAGATGAGCGTTCGGGTGCCCTGATCGTCCGGGGCTGGCCCGGCTAGGCGCTCGGGGCGTCTTCCAGGCGGGCGGGCGGGCGCCAGCCTCCCAGGTCGGCTTCCAGCGCCAGCGCGGCGGCGATGGTCAGGTGGTCGTTGCCGCGGCGCGCGGCGACCTGCACGGCCAGCGGCAGTCCGGCGCGGTTCAGGCCCGCGGGGATCGCGGTCGCGGGGACGCGGGCCAGGTTCATGATGGCCGTGTAGGCGAAGTCGAAGGGGCGGAAGTAGGGCGCGCGGTGGCGGGGCGCCGCGCGGGGGTGCACCGGCAGGAGCAGCACGCCATCCTCGCCCAGGCGCCGCTCGAGCGATTCCGCCAGGCGGCGCCCCTCGCGCGCCAGCAGCTGGGCCGCGGCATCGGTCAGGAACGGCGCCGTGTCCATGAGCGCGAACATGAGCGCGGGAAAGGTGAAGCGCGCCCGCCCCGCGGCCAGGCGCAGGAACTCCAGGGGCAGGTTGAGCGCCCGGTCCCCACCCAGCAGCGGGCCCACGGCGCGCGGCGCGGTGGAGCGCAGCGCCCCGAACCAGCAGCGCAGCCCCCGGCGGAAGAAGTCCCGCGGCATGGGCTCCAGCGCCGCGCCCCGCGCCGCCAGCGCCCGCGCGGCCGCCGCCACCGCCCCGCGCACCTCGGCATGGGCACGGGCGGCGCGGTCGATGAGCGGGTCCTCCAGCACCAGTACGCGGCGGCCGCGCCAGCTCACGGCCGCCGGGTCGCCCAGCGGCATGGCCTCGGCGTTCGGATCCACGCCGTCGGGGCCCGCCATGATGCGCAGCAGCGGCATGAGATCCTCCGCCGAGCGGGCAATGGGCCCGAGCGTCAGCCAGGGGATGCGTCCGGGCAGGCCGGCGTCGGGTCCTTCGGCGTAGACGGGGTAGTGGCCGGTCAGCGGCAGCAGGCCGTTGCTGGGCTTGTGGCCGAAGACGCCGCAGAACGCCGCCGGCATGCGCACCGACCCGCCGATGTCGCTGCCGATGCCGAAGGGCACACCACCGGCACCCACGGCCGCCGCCTCCCCGCCGGAGCTGCCGCCCGAGATGCGCGCCGGGTCGTACGGATTGCGCGTCCGGCCGTAGATCAGGTTGTCTGTCTCGAACCAGAAGCCCCACTCCGGCACGTTCGTGACGCCCAGCGGTATGGCGCCGGCCTGGCGCAGCCGGTGGATGACCACGGCGTCGCTCACGGCCCGCCGCCCCGCCCGCATGCGCGAGCCGAAGGTGTGCGGCATGCCCTCGAGCGACACCATCTCCTTCACCGTGAAGGGCACGCCCAGCAGCGCCGGAAGAACGGTAGCGTCGCCCCCGGCCGCCAGCCGCGCCTCGGCGGCCAGCGCTTCCGCCCGGGCCGCGTCGTAGCGGTCGGCCACCACGGCGTTGAGCGATGGGTTGACCCGCTGCAGCCAGCGGATGTGCGCATCCACCACCGCGACGGGTGAGATGGAGCGCGCCCGCATCCGGCGGGCCAGCTCCAGGGCGGATAGGGTGAGCAGCTCGTTCATCGCGTGGGCGGTCCGGGTCGCGGGGCGCCGGGACGACGGGGCGCGACGCGCGCCCCGTCCCTCGCCGCTTGCCGCACGCCGCTCCGGGCTCGATACTGCGCGCCGCGGCCTCACGACGCTACCCCCCCTCCCCCCAGGTACACCCCGCGACCGGTGCGACCGCCCATGCAGACGAAGCCGCAGAGCTGGAAGAAGGGACGGGGCAAGCTGGGGGTGTTTCAGCCGCTGCTCGGCCGCTGGAGCGCCCGGGCGGATACCCCTATGGGGCCGATCGGCTGCACGCGCGTGTTCGCCCCGGAGCTGAAGGGGAAGTACGTGCGGCTGGACGCCTCCTGGGACATGGGCGAAGGGGTCTACCAGGAAATGGCGCTCTTCGGCACGAACGCCGAGGGCGACGTCGCCTTCTGGTCGTTCACCTCGGACGGCAAGCAGTCGGCCGGCCGGCTGACCGATGGGACGGACCTGCACCCCGAGGCCCTCGCCTTCGAGGCGCAGATGCCCGCGGGCATCGCCCGCCAGGTCTACTGGCCGGACGAGGCCGAAGGGTTCCACTGGGTGGTCGAGTCGAAGACGAAGAAGGGCTGGAACCGCTTCGTCCACCACCACTACCACCCCGCCTGAGCCCGTCGGCCCGTCCGCTCTCGCGGGCCGCCCCGCCGCCACTGTAGCTTCAGCATGGCCCGCGCGACCGCCACCAGGGCACGGCCGCGCCCATCCCCCGCAGCGGAGGCCCCATGGCGGTCCGCATCGATGGCGTCTACGAGGGCAACCTCAAGGTGCGCCTCACCCACGTGCCGTCCGGCGCGCAGATCGTGACCGCGGCGCCAGTGGACAACCATGGCGACGGCAGCTCCTTCTCCCCCACCGACCTGTGCGCGACCGCCCTCGGCACCTGCATGGTCACCGTCATGGGCATCTTCGCCGAGGAGCACGGCATCCCCTACTCGGGCGTGAGCTTCTCCCTGGAGAAGCACATGCGCGCCGACCCGCGCCGCATCGACCGCATCCCCGTCACCATCACCATGCCCGGTGGCCTGACCTCCGAGCAGCGCGTGAAGCTCGAGCGCGTCGCCCTGACCTGCCCCGTCTATCGCAGCCTGCTCCCCGACATCGAGAAGCCGGTCACGTTCGTCTACCCCGGGTAGGCGCCGACCCCGAGCAGGGGAACGGCAACAGCGATCTCACGCGAAGACACGAAGACGCGAAGTCCGGCGTCGCGGCGGGCCCGAGGGGCGCCGGGCGGCCGAATGGGCCGTGTGTTGTTTGTTAAAAACAACGACGACAACATCTTGCGGGTGCGCGGCGACTCGGCATGCCCGGCGCCTGACGCGCCTGGAGCGTCTTCTTGGCGTCTTGGCGTCTTCGCGTGAAACGATGCCGTTCCGTCGGGCGCCGACAGGTCGGCGGATGTGAAAGGGCCCGGGCGACCCAGCGTCGCCCGGGCCTCTCGCCGGGAGTAGTCCAGCCCGCGTGGAAAGGGCTACGCGCTCATGGGCGGCCCGCCCGCCGGTGGCAGCGGCGGCGCCGGCTTGGGCGCCTGCAGCAGCTTCTCCAGGAAATCCACCCGGTCCTCCAGCTCGTTCACCCGGTGGTCGCTCTCGCTCGTCCGCTGCTCCGCCGCCTCCAGCGCCTGCCGGATGCGCAGCAGCTCGGCCGGCGGAAGCTCGGGCGTGCCCCGCGCGATGCGCGCCGCGAAGGCCTTCGCGATCGGAATCCCCAGCACCAGGCATAGCACGAAGATGAACGGGCTGAACATGTCGGCGGCACCCCCGTGACCGGACCGGCGCGCGCTTCGGGCGCGCGGCCGTGGCGGATCGCTCCTGCCTTACGGCGCTAGCCCAGCGACTGTTTCGATTGCACCCCGGGCCAGCCCCAAACTTCGCCTCTCCCTGGCCGCCCGGTCAACGGGGGCGCCTGCAAGCAACCACTTGCTCCCGGCAATTACACCCGTTAGTGTCCTCTTTATGGAAATCAGGGAGAAACTGCTGGAAGCTGCGGCGCGCGTGTTCGGCGAAACGGGGTACCGGGGCGCGACCACGCGGCGCATCGCGCAGGAGGCGGGCGTCAACGAGGTGACGCTGTTCCGCCTATTCGGCTCGAAGGCGGAGCTGATCCTGGCGGCGGTACACCACGCGGGGGACACGGTGCCGCGGGTGACGCTGCCGGCGGAACCGGTGGACCCGGAGCGCGAGTTGACGGGATGGGCGCGGGGCCACCTGCGACACCTGTCGAGCGTGCGGGCGCTGATCCGGGCGGCGCTGGGGGAGCCGGACGAACACCAGGAGCTGGCGACGTGTGGCAGTCAGCACCCGCGCCGGGTGGGCCGGCAACTGAAGGAGTACCTGGTGCGTCTGAAGGAGTTGGGGCTGGCGACGGCGGAGTTCGACCCGTCGGTGGCGGCGGCGATGCTGATGGGCACGCTCTTCAGTGACGCCATGGGGCGGGAGCTGATGCCGGACGTATACGCGCAGACGCAGGCGGATGCGGCGGCGTCGTACGTACGGCTCTTCGTGAACGCGATCGGCGCACGCCCTGCCGGGGCAGTGGCGACTTCGGTGGTTCAATCGAGATAAGTCGAGAGGGAGTCATGAGTTATCGGGGGTGGCGCGGGCTACGGAGCCTCGCCCTCGCAGGGCTGCTGTTGCCGGCGACCGGGGCGATGGGGGCGATGGGGGCGATCGTGGCGATGACCGCGGTGGGCGCGACGGCGGCGGCGGCACAGGAGCCGGCGCGCGCGCTGGCTGCGCCGCCGGTCTCGCTGGAGGACGCGCTGCGGCTGGCGGAGCAGACGAGCGAGCAGGTGACGATCTCGCAGGCGGGCGTGCTGCGGGCGCGGGGGCAGCAGCTGCAGGCGCGCAGCCAGCTGCTGCCGCAGCTCTCGGCGACGGCGGGCTACACGCGCACGCTGGCGACGCAGTTCTCGAGTCTATCGTCGGCAGCGGTGGATACGACGGCGCCGCAGAACTGCCCGACGGGCCGCTTCCGGCCGAATGCGTCGCTGCCGCTGGACCAGCGCTTGGACACGCTGGAGCACGCCCTGGCGTGCGGGAGCGGAGGCTCGAACCCGTTCGGTTCGCTGAAGAACCTGCCCTTCGGCCAGAAGAACCAGTGGAGCCTGGGGCTGAACTTCTCGCAGAACCTGTTCACGGGCGGGCGGGTCACCGGTCAGATCACCGAGGCGAACGCGGCCCGGGCGCTGGCGGACATCGGCCTGTCGTCGACCCGCGCGCAGCTCATGCTGGACGTGGCGCAGGCGTACTACGATGCGGCGCTCTCGGATCGGCTGCTGGCGATCTCGGAGTCGGCGCTCAGGCAGGCGCAGGGGACGCTGGAGCAGGTGCGGCTGGCCCGGCAGGTGGGGAACCAGCCGGAGTTCGAGCTGCTGCGGGCGCAGGTGGCGTATCAGAACGAGCAGCCGGTGGTGATCCAGCGTCGCTCGCAGCGCGACCTGGCGTACCTGCGACTCAAGCAGCTGCTGAACCTGCCGTCGGGCGCGCCGGTGGCGCTGACGACGGCGCTGGGGGACAGCGCGCCGCCGGAGCCGCTGCTGCGGTTCGCCTCCTCGATCATGCCGAACCCGGGGGACACGACCACCGCGGACCGGGCGCCGGTGCGGCAGGCGACGCAGGCGCTGCGTACGCAGGAGGCGGCGCTGCGGGTGGCGCGCTCCGAGCGCATCCCGTCGCTGGCGCTGGTCTCGCAGTACGGCCGGGTGGCGTATCCCTCGGGGGCGGTGCCGAGCTGGGACCAGTTCGTGACGAACTGGACGGTGGGCGTCAGCCTCTCGGTCCCGCTCTTCTCGGGCGGGCGCATCACCGGTGACCAGCTCATGGCACGGGCGGGACTCATGGAGGCCCGGGCGCGGCTGCAGCAGACGGCCGAGCTGGCGGCGCTGGACACGCGCAGCGCCGTGGAGCAGCTGCAGGCGGCTCAGGCCTCGTACAACGCCAGCGCGGGCACGACCCAGCAGGCGACGAAGGCGCTGCAGATCGCCGAGGTGCGCTACCGCGAGGGCATCTCGACGCAGCTGGAGCTGAACGACTCGCGGCTGATGGTGGAGCAGTCGCAGGCCAACCGGGCGCAGGCCGCCCGCGACCTGCAGCTGGCCCGTATCCGGCTGGCGCTGCTGCCCAACCTGCCGCTGGGCGCCAGCAGTGGCACGAGCAACGCCTCGACCTCGGGTCAGACGGGGTCCGTGGGCGGCACATCGACGCAGGCGGCGCCGCAGCAGCTGGCGCCCCAGACCGGTGCGCCCCAGACGGGGGCGCCCCAGCCCACGACCCAGACGGGCACGAGCACCGTTTCCGCTTCGACCAGTCCGATCAACCAGTGAGACACGGAAAGACTTCGATGCGAAATGCATCCCTGAATAGCGCGGTGGTGGTGGCGGCGGTGGTCGGAGCGTCGGCGCTGGTGCTGGCACTGGGCGGCTGCCGCCAGGGCCAGGGCGCCGCGCCCGTCACGGCGGCGGCACCGGTCACCGTCGGTCCCGAGAACATCGTGGTGGCGCAGGCCGGGCTGGTGCATACCGGCCCCTCGCTCTCGGGCAACCTGAGGGCGGAGCGGCAGGGCACGGTGCGCGCGGAGGTGGGCGGGTCGATCCTGGCGACCTACGCGGAGAAGGGCCAGTCGGTCCGGGAGGGGCAGGTCCTGGCCCGCATCGACGATACCGCGCTGCGGGACCAGTACCTCTCGGCCCGGTCGGCGGTGACCACGGCGGAGGCCGCCGCGGCCGTGGCCCGGCGCAACCTGGAGCGCGCCCAGCGGCTGGTGCAGGCCGGGGCCATCGCGGACCGCGACCTGGAGACGGCGCAGCTGGGCGCGTCCTCCGCCGAATCGCAGCTGAGCGATGCCCGCGCGCGCATGGTGCTGGCCGACAAGCAGCTGCAGAAGACGGAGATCCGCGCGCCCCTGACCGGCGTCGTCAGTGATCGCCCCGTCTCGGCCGGCGACGTGGTGCAGCCCGGGATGGCGCTGCTCACGGTGGTGGACCCGCGCAGCATGCGGCTGGACGCGGCGGTGCCGGCCGATCAGCTGGCCTCCGTGCACGTGAACGCGCCCGTCTTCTTCACCGTCAACGGCTATCCCGGCCGCAGCTTCCAGGGCCGGATCGAGCGCATCAACCCGACGGCGGACCCGGCCACGGGCCAGGTCGCGGTCTACGTGTCCGTGCCCAACGCCAGCGGCGCGCTGGTCGGCGGGCTCTACGCCCAGGGGCGCGTGGCCAGTGAGACCCGGCAGGGCATCATCGTGCCGGCGGCGGCGGTGACGGACAACGGCAGCGGGCCCATGACCGTGATGCGCATCCGGGGTGGGCGCGTGCAGAGCGTGCCCGTTCAGGTCGGGCTGCGCGACGAGCAGGCCGAGACCGTCGAGCTGACCGCGGGCCTCGTGCCCGGCGACACGCTGCTGGTGGGCACGGCGCAGGGGATCAGCCCGGGAACGCAGATCCGCGTGCAGGCGGTGACGGAGGCAGTGCGATGATCATGATCATCTCCGATTTCGCCATCCGGCGGCCCATCATCACGATCGTGACGATGCTGTTCCTCAGTGTGTTCGGCTTCTACGCGCTGACGCAGCTCCAGACCGACGAGTTCCCGGACATCCAGAACCCGATCATCGCCATCGCCATCCCCTATCCCGGTGCGTCCCCGGAAACGGTGGAGCGGGAGGTGGTGGACCGGGTGGAGGAGGCGCTGTCGGGACTGAACGGGATCGATCAGATCACGTCGTCGTCCACCGACGGCTTCGCCTCGATCATCGTGCAATTCAAGTTCGGCAAGCCGGTGGACGAGGCATCCAGCGACGTGCGCGACGCCATCTCCTCGATTCGCGGCGACCTGCCCGAGGAGATCAAGGAGCCGATCCTGCGGCGCTTCGACCCGGCGGACTTCCCCATCGTGACGCTGACGCTCTCGTCGTCCAGCATGTCGCAGGCGCAGCTCACCCAGCTGGCCGACCCGGCCATCAAGCGCGCCATTGCCGGCGTGAACGGCGTCGCCACGGTGAACATCGTGGGCGGCGCCACGCGCGAGCTGACGGTGGAGCTGCGGCCGCAGGACCTGGCCGCCGCGGGCGTGAGCGTCTCCCAGGTGGTGGGCGCGCTGCAGGCGCAGAACCTGGCGGCGCCGGTGGGCAGCGTGAACGGCACCACCGTGGAGAAGACCATCCGGCTGGAAGGACGGATCGAGCGCCCCGAGGACTTCCTCAACCTGGTCGTGGCCCAGCGCAACGGTCAGATCATCCGGCTGGGGCAGGTGGCGAACGTCGCCGATGGCACCGAGGAGCCGCGCTCCATGGCGCTCTTCAACGGCCGTCGCGCCGTCGGCATCGAGATCCTGAAGTCGAAGGGCATGAGCACCACGCAGGTGGCCGACGGGATCAAGGAGACGGCCGCCCGGCTGGGGAAACAGCTCCCGCCCGGCGCCAAGCTGGACGTGGTGCAGGACGCCGGCGTGCGCGTGGCGCGCTCGGTGCGCAACGTCGAGGATACGCTCTTCCTGGGCGCGCTCCTCACCATCCTGGTGGTCTTCCTCTTCCTGAACTCCTGGCGCTCGACCGTGATCACCGGCCTGGCGTTGCCGGTGTCCGTACTGGCCGCGTTCATCCCCGTCTGGATCTGGGGCTTCACGCTCAACACCATGTCGCTGCTCGGGCTGTCCCTGGCGATCGGCATCCTGATCGACGACGCCATCGTCGTCCGAGAGAACATCGTGCGGCATATAGAGTTAGGCGAGGATCACTACGACGCGTCCCGCAAGGGGACCAACGAGATCGGGCTGGCGGTGGCGGCCACGACCTTCTCCATCGTCGCGGTGTTCCTGCCGATCGCCTTCATGTACGGCATCGGCGGCCAGTGGTTCAAGCCGTTCGCGCTCACCATTGCCTGCGCCGTCATGGTCTCGCTCTTCGTGTCCTTCTCCCTGGACCCGATGCTGTCGGCCTACTGGGCGGACCCGCAGACCGAGGGGCACGAGCGCCGCAACCCGATCTCGCGGGCGCTGGACCGCTTCAACGTCTGGTTCGACCGGCAGGCCGACAACTACAAGCTCCTGATCGCCTGGGCGCTCGACCACCGCTGGGCCATGGTCGCCCTGGCGACCGGGGCCATGGTGGCGGCACTGGGCTTCCAGGCGGTCTTCGGCGGCTTCGGCTTCGTGCCCGACAGCGATCGCAGCGAGCTGAACCTGGAGGTGCAGACGCCGCCCGGCTCCAACCTGGAGTACGAGCACCTGAAGGCGGAGGAGGTCGCCGCCATCATCCGGCGGCACCCGGAGGTGGCGTACATCTACTCGCGCCTGGGCAGCACGACCGGCTCCGGCGGCACCGACGATGGGCAGCTCTACGTGAAGCTGGTGCCGAAGAGCGAGCGCCACATCAGCCAGAACGCCCTGGCGGCGATCCTGCGCAAGGAGCTGCGCCAGGTGGGCGGCGCCACAGCTTGGGTCTTCACCGGTGGCATGGGCGGCCCCATGAAGCAGGTGCAGATCCAGGTCACCGGTCCGGATGCCCGTACGCTGACCGCGCTCGCCGAGCGCATGGCGGCCGTGGTCCGCACGGTGCCGGGCGCGGCGGACGTCGGCCTCTCCACGCGCGGCCAGAAGCCCGAGCTGGACGTACAGATCAACCGCGGGCTGGCGGGCTCGCTGGGCGTGAGCGTGGGGCAGATCGCGCAGGCGCTGCGCCCGGCCTTCGCCGGCATCAAGGCCGGCGACTGGGTGGACCCCATGGGCGAGACGCGCGATGTCGAGGTGCGCCTCTCGCCCGAGGCGCGCCAGCGCGCCGCCGACCTGCGGCAGCTGCCCCTGATCCTGGGCGGATCGGGTGCCGGCGCGGCGACGGGGGCCGGATCGGGCGGAGCCGGCGGGGCCGCGCCCGCTGGCGCCCTGGCGACGCTGCCGCTGGAGCAGGTGGCCACGGTCACCAACTCGCTCGGCCCGGCGCAGATCGACCACCTGAACCGCGACAAGGTGGTCACCATCGGCGCCAACGTCGAGAACAGCACCCTCGGGCGCGTGTCGCAGGCGGCCAGCAGGGCGCTGGCGGAGCAGGTGCAGCTCCCGCCCGGCTATCGCATCACCCAGGGCGGCGACGTCAAGAACCAGGTGGAGGTCTTCACGCGCATCTTCGCGGCGCTCGGCTTCGCGCTGCTGCTCATGTACCTGATCCTGGTGGTGCAGTTCGGCAGCTTCCTCGACCCGCTGGCCATCATGCTCTCGCTGCCGCTCTCGCTCATCGGCGTGGTGCTGGCGCTGCTGCTCACGGGCGACTCGCTCAACATCATGAGCATGATCGGCGTGATCCTGCTGGCGGGGATCGTGGCCAAGAACGCCATCCTGCTCATCGACTTCGCCAAGTGGGGGCGAGAGCGGGGCATGCCCTTGCGCGAAGCGCTCATCCAGGCGGGCCGCATCCGCTTGCGTCCCATCATGATGACGACGCTGGCGCTGATCGCCGGCATGTTCCCCGTCGCACTCGGGCTGGGCGAAGGCGCCGATTTCCGCGCCCCGCTCGGGCGTGCGGTGATCGGGGGCGTCATCACCTCCACCGTGCTCACGCTGCTGGTGATCCCCACCGTCTACGAGATCCTGGACCACTGGAAGGAGCTGGCCGTCGGCTGGGTCCAGAGGAAGGGCGTCGCGCGCCAGCCCCACGGCGCGCCCGAGCCGGTGCCGGAGCCCGGGGACTAGGCGCGACAACCCCATCTCACCGCCGAGTACGCCGAGAACGCCGAGAACGACGCCGAGAACGACGCGGGCGTCCCTGGAGACCGGGGACGCCCGCTGCGTTTCGGTGGGGCAACATCTTCTTTATTTGTTCAACTGCAACTGCAACTGCAACTGCAACGGCAGCGGCGTTGGCAGTGGCCCGACTCGCCCCGGGCGGACGCGGGGGTCGCCCGCGCCGCCCGAGGCCGCGCCGGCAACCCCGTTCGATGTAACCCCAAAAGAAGAATGTGTCGGACGCCGGGGGCGTTGGGGTCAACCCGGCGCCCTCGGCGTCCGTTCTCGGCGTCCTCGGCGTTCTCGGCGGTAAGATGCGGTTTACTGGCAGCGCCCCCGCCCCATGAACGCCGCCATCATGCCGTTCTGCCCCGCCTGGGCATTGGCCGCCGCTGGGGGGCGAGGCCAGACGTTGTCGGACGCGTCGCGGTCGGGGAAGCGGCAGAACGGGTCCAGCGTGATCTTCTGGATCGGCCGGCCGCCGAAGGAGAGCGCGGCGTCGAAGGTGCGGCTGCCGCCGAACCAGACGTCCACCGGGTAGGTGACGATGGCCGTGGCACTGTCGGCCATGACGCTGTTGGGCATGGGCCGGATGGCGGCGCCGGTGGGCGCGAACTGCACCTTGAGCACGACGGGCGACGGCATCTGCCCGTCCTGGCGCACCGTGACCCTGGTGGTGGCGCCGCGGGTGGCGACGGCGGCAATGGAGCCGTTCACGGCGTCGGTGGTGAAGAGCCAGGAGTACCAGAACCAGCCCAGGTCGCGGTGCAGCGCGTTCTGCATGAAGAAGGCGTAGTCCCAGGGCGTGGGGTGCTTGAAGCGCCAGGCGTGGGCGTACTCGCTCATGGCGCGCTGCACGGCGCTGTCCCCCACGATGCCGCCCAGCATGGAGAGCATCAGGGGCGCCTTGCCGTACGCCTGGAAGCTGTACATGGGGCCGCCGTAGTTGGCGTCCCACATGAGGGGCGCCTCCTGCTCGTTGCCGCTGAGCGCGCCGTAGGCCTGGCCCAGGCCGTCCAGGTTGGCCTTCTGGCCGGCGCGGTCGGCGCCCGAGAGGATGTTCATGTACTGGTTGAAGCCCTCGTCCATGAAGCCGTACCAGGTCTCGTTGGTGCCGAGCGTCATGGGCCACCACTCGTGGCCGGTCTCGTGGTCGGCGGCGCCCAGCCCGGACATGATGAGCATGGGGTACTCCATACCCATCTCGGGGCCGTCCACGACCGTCAACTGCGGGAAGGCGTAGGGCAGCCACAGCTTCGAGTAGAACTCCAGCGCGTGGCGGGTGGCTGGGCCCACCTGCGCGAATGACTGCGCGTGGCCGGGCAGGTAGAGCAGGTTGACCGGCACCGCGCCTCGCCCCGGGATCGTGGCCCGGGTGGCGTCCCAGACGTAGCGGTCGGACGCGGCCCAGGCGACGTCGCCCACCGTGTCGGCCACGAAGTGCCAGACGACGCGGGCGCCGGGCGCGGCGGCGGGCGCCTCCCCCGGCCGGGTGATGTTGCGGACCGAGTCGGAGTCCAGCACGTGGGCCAGCCGCTCGCGGGCCGCCGGGGTCAGCACCTGCTCGGCGTTCTGCAGCACGCCCGTGGCGCCCACGGTCCAGCCGGCGGGCACGTCCACGCGCAGGTCGAAGTGACCGAAGTTGTTGTAGAACTCGGAGGGCCCCAGGTACGGGTCGGTGTCCCAGCCGCCCTCGCGCACGTCGTCGAACACGGCCAGCCGCGGATACCACTGCGCCACCTGGTAGAGCGAGTCGGCCCAGCGTCCCATGCGCATGCCGCGCTCGCCCTCGATCTTCGGCACCCGGAAGCTCCACTCCGCCTCCAGCGTGGCCGTGGCGCCGGGCGCGATCGGCTTCGACAGCCGGATCTGCGCCGACGTCTGCTCCAGCCCGAAGGCCGTGGGCACCGCCGGCGGCGGCTGCGGGCCGAAGAAGCGCCGCGGCTGCGGCGCGGGCTTCAGATCCACGGCGACGCCGTCCACGCTCATACGCGAGATCTTGAAGCCCCCGGTGATCTCCGGCACCGGCTCCAGCCGAGCCGCGTTGGCCCCGAAAATGTTCTGGTCCAGCCGCAGCTGCAGCGCCGTCATGGGCGCGAGGCCGGCATTGTGGATGACCACGCTCTCCCGGCCCGTGACCTCCGCCGTCGCCGGGTCGAGGCGCGCGTCGATGGAGTATTCGGTCCGGAGCTGCCAGTAGTTGCGACCCGGCCGCCCGCTCGAGTCCCGCGTCCCGGCGGCGAACGCGCGCCGGATCATGTCGGTCATGGGAATGTCGCGGCGCACCGCACGCTCCGGCCCCGCCGCCGCGGCCGGCTTGGACCGGGCGTCGGGCCGTGCTTGCGCGCTGGCGGAGCGGGGGGCGGCCAGGCCGGCGGCTCCGGCCAGCAGCAACAGCACGGCAAAGGATCCTCTGGGCATCGACGGGCTCCTGGGAGGAAGAGCGGGGTCGGGAACGGCACCCGGACAGTCATGGGTATGTTCTCGGCGTTCGCGCGCCCGTGTCAAGGCGCGCCGCCCGGCGGCGCCTGCCAGGCGGCCGGCGCCGGGGCGTTAGGCGGCTCCCTGGCCGTCGCGCGCCAGCGGCAGGGTCAGGTGCAGGCGGGCGCCGGGGCCGCCCGCATCCGCGCTCAGATCCCCGCCCATGGCCCGGGCCAGGTCCCGCGAGATGGCCAGACCGAGCCCGGCGCCCTCGTGCTGCGAGGTCAGTCCCCGGTCGACCTGGTAGAACGGCTCGAAGACGCGCTCGATGCTGTCCTGCGGGATGCCGGGGCCGGTGTCCTCCACCAGCAGGTGCGCCCGCCCGCCATCGGCCCGCGCCTTCACGCGCACGGTCCCGCCCTCGGGCGTGAACTTGACCGCGTTCGAGAGCAGGTTGAGCAGGATCTGCTTCAGCTTCTCCGGGTCCGCCCAGAGGACCATCTCACTCGGCGCCGGCTCCCGCACGAAGGCGATACGCTTGGCGCTGAGCTGGGGCCGGACCAGGGCCTCCGCCTCCTCGAACACCGTCGCCACCCGCACGGGCTTCTGCTCCGGGCGCACTTCGCCCGCGTCGATGCGGGCGAAGGTCAGGATCTGGTTGATGAGCGACATCAGGTGGCGGGAGCTGCTCTGGATACGCTCCAGGTCCAGCCGCTGCTGCTCGTTGATCTCACCCCGCACGCCCAGCTCCAGCAGCTGCGAGTAGCCGCTGATGGCGTTCAGCGGCGTGCGCAGCTCGTGGCTCATGACCGCCAGGAACTCCGTCTTGGCCTGGTTGGCCTGCTCGGCCTCGTCCCGCGCCTCGGTGAGCAGCGAATGCTGCTCCTCCAGCTCCTGCTGCAGCTTCTGGGACTCGTCGAGCTGCTGCTCCAGCTCCAGTGTCTGCTCCTGGAGCTGCTCGGCCAGCAACGCCACGTCCTTCGCCCGGGCCTCGGCCTGCAGCCGCGCCGCCCGTTCCGCCGCCGTGAGATAGCCCACCAGCGTCGCCAGCCCCAGGAACAGCAGCAGCACCGTGACCTCGTCCGCGTTCACGGTCAGCACGCCGTACGGCCGGGTCAGCCAGACGTTCACGCCCAGCGCCGCGATGGTGGCGGCCACCAGTCCCGGGCCGAAGCCCCCGAACCACGCGGCCAGCACCACGGCGGGGTAGAGCAGCAGGAAGCGCGGCGAGCCGAGCACCTCCCGGAGGGCGACGGCCAGCGCGACGGCCGCGACGGCCACCGCCACGCCCACGGCATAGCGCGCCAGGACCCCGTGGCCGGGATGGGCCCCCCGCAGGCCGCCCCGCCGGGGCGCACCACGCCCTGGAGTCCTGTCCCTGCTGCGCGGCATCTCGTCCATGCGCCCTGCCACCCTTCAGTAGCCCCGATCCTTGCGCACCACGTTGAGCAGCTCCCGGCCCTCGATATAGCGCCGCAGATTCTCCACGATCAGATCCGTCTCCCGCCGCCAGTACGCGGGGGACACCGCGCTCACGTGCGGCGTGATCAGCACGTTCGGCATGCTCCAGAGCGGCGACTCCGGCGACAGCGGCTCCTTGGCGAAGACGTCCAGTCCCGCGCCACGCAGCCGGCCCGATCGCAGGGCCTCGATCAGCGCCGTTTCGTCCACGATGGAACCGCGGGCGACGTTGATCAGCACGGCCGTCGCTTTCATCAGCGCAAATTGCCCTGCACTGATCAGGCCCGTGGTTTCCGGGGTGGCCGGAACCGTCAGCGCCACGTAGTCCGATTCGGCCAGCAGACGGCGCAGGCCGGCGTCGCCCGAGAGGATCTCCACCTCTCCCTCCGCCGCCTCCGGCGCGGGCGTGCGCCGCGTGGCCAGCACCCGCATCCCCAGCGCGCGGGCGCGCCGCGCCAGCTCCCGGCCCACCCCGCCGTAGCCGACGACCCCCAGGGTGGCGTCGCCGATCTCCCGCACGGGCGAGGCCGATTCGTAGATGGCGTCCTTGATCCACTCCCGGCGGCGCGCGCTCTCCAGCGCCAGGTCGAAGCCGCGGGCGAAGTACAGCACCATGGCCATGACCGTTTCCGCCATGGGAGGCCCCATCACGCCCGCCGAGTTCGTCAACACTACCGCCGACGAGCGCATCTCCGGGAAGAGCGCGCCGCCCACGCCGGCCGAGCCCGTATGCGCCCAACGCAGCCGCGCCCCGGGGCCGGTGGTCGCGGCGAGGAAGATCTCCCGCGCTACGCCCATGCCCATGTACACCTCGGCACCGGCGACCGCCACGAGCGTCTCTTCCGTCACGCCCCCGCCCCCGTGCCCCCCATCGCCCTCGCCCGAGACCGGCGCGCGCAGCGCCACGACCTGCCACTCCTTCGGCAGCGCGGCCCGGATCTCCGCCTCCGCCCACGCGGGCATCGCCCATGCCGGGCGCTTGTCGGCCATGTTCAGCACGAGCCTTCGCATAGGGCGGCCAATCTAGTGAATCGGCAGGCGTGGTGCATCCGGCGGACGGAGGGCGGGCCGGGGGCGGCGCCGGCCCGCCCGACAGCGCTGCGGCCGTCAGCGGCCCGGGTAGGCCTCCAATGGAGCCGCCACGGGCGCGTGCAGCGGCGGCTGCTGCGCCAGCAGCGAGCGACCGGGCAGGGCGCCCGCGTCGTCCGCGGCGGAGTCCGTGGCCAGGCTGACGCCGACCGTAGCGGCGCCCGTGCCTTCCAGCGCCGCGAACACGCCCTGGCGGACAGAGTCCATCGGCTTCGGCTTGATGACGTCGTACGACCGGTTGGCCAGCAGCACGACCCACAGCCCGCGTGCCGGGTCCACCCAGAGGGATGTGCCGGTCCAGCCGTAATGGCCGTAGGCGATCGGGTGCAGGCACGGCAGGCCCGCCACCGCCGGCTCCGCCGGGCAGAACGCATCCCAGCCCAGCGTCCGGCGCCCGGCGCGCGGCTGCTGTGTCACCAGGGCCCGGGCCAGGTCCGGGCGCAGGATCCGGACGCCGTTCAGGATGCCTCCGCTCGCCACCATGGCCGCGAAGCGGCCCAGGTCGGCGGCCGTGGAGAAGAGGCCGGCGTTGCCGGCGATGCCGCCCAGCTTCCGGGCCATGGGGTCGCTGGGCTTGCCGCGGAAGGGCGCCCCCGAGTTCAGCATCAGCGTGGGCGCGCAGCGCACGCAGCCCTCACCGGGCAGGTAGCCGGTGGAGCTCATGCCCAGCGGTCGCCAGACCCGCCGCGCCAGGAAGCGCGGCAGCGGCTCCCCCGCCACGTGCTCCGCCGCCGCCCAGAGCGTCACGTACCCCACGTCCGAGTACTGGACCTCCGCCCCCGGGCGGGCCTCCAGCCGCGTGCGCAGCAGGCTCGCCAGCCGCTGCGCCGACGTGCTGCCGCGCATGTGTCCCGCCGGCGGCAGTCCCGCGGTGTGCGTCAGCAGGTGACGCCACGTCACCTGCTCCTTCCAGCGGCCGGAGAAGCCCGGCAGCCAGCGCTGCACCGGGTCGTCCAGTCGGATGCGCCCGTCCTGCACCAGCAGCAGTACCGCGGTCGTGGTCGCCACCGCCTTGCTCAGCGAGGCCAGGTCGTAGAGGGTCGAAACGGGCGACGCCGCCGCGGCCGACACCGACCATACCAGGCGACCCGTCCCCCGCAGAACCAGCGTGCGCTCGCCGATGCCGGCCGCCAGCACCGCGCCCGGGTACACCCGGCGAGCCACGTCCGACCGCAGCAGCGACGCCGCCGAGTCCACCGCGGCCAGCGGAAACGCCCCCGCGGCCGTGCCGACGCCCACGCCGCCGTACTTCCGCATCGCCTCGGCGGTCGTGAACCACAGCGACAGCACCAGCGACAGGACGAACACCGCCAGCACGAGCGCGGCCAGCCCCGCCTGCAGCGGATTGCGCCGGTACGCCCCCGGCCGGGCCGCGCGAACCACACTGGCCATGAAGATTCTCCTAAGTTGTTTATCGCCAATATGTAGAGCAATCTTCGGGCCGGCCGGACCCGTACCCTGGCGCGGGCGAAAACCGGAGGGCAGGGAAGACGGCAGACGCCGGCGACGCCGGTTTTGCGATCGCCGCCGGCGCGGCTCGCGCGCTTCCGCGCGGACAGTGGCAATCCTACATTGGCCGGGACCCGAGCGGTCACCCAACCCACCCCAAGCGTGGAGAGACGCAATGAAGCGCATGCTGGCCAGCGGAGGGCTCGCCCTGGCGGC
>JADGQX010000175.1 GCA_017881445.1 Gemmatimonadota bacterium
GCGCGCGGCGGACGCGGCGGCAGAAGCGAGGCGGGCAGCGCCCGCGAGCCAGGGGGCGCCCGCAGGCCCGGGGACGCCCGCCAACCATGGGACGCCCCCATCGCCCCATCGCCGTTTCCGGCGCCTGGCCCGCTTCGCTCCGTCGGCGCGCGTGCTGGGGATCGTCGTCGCCCTGGTGCTGGTGGCGGACGCGGTGCTCTGGCTGCGCTGCGGGCTGCACGGCTGCCCGGACGTGATGCGGCTGCGGGCGTATCAGCCGGGCGGGGCGCCCGTGCTGTACGACCGGCGCGGCCGGCCCTGGGGCGAGCTGCGGCCGGTGGACCGGGCCATCGTGCGGCTGGAGACGCTGCCCTGGTACGTGCCGGCCGCGTTCGTGGCGGTGGAGGACAAGCGCTTCTACAAGCACCACGGCGTGGACTGGCCGCGGGTGCTGGGCGCGGCGCTGCGGGACATCCGCTCGGGCGGCTACGCGGAGGGGTTCAGCACCATCCCCATGCAGCTGGCGCGCAACGTCTGGAGCGACCGCATCCCGGCGCAGCAGAAGACGCTGCGCCGCAAGATGCTGGAGATCCGCGTCGCCATGGAGGTCGAGCGCAAGTTCAGCAAGAAGGAGATCCTCGAGCTCTACCTCAACAACATCTACTTCGGCGACGGCGCCTACGGCGTGGAAGCGGCGGCGCGGGACTACTTCCATCGTCCCGCCCGGACGCTGACGCTGCCGGAGGCGGCCATCCTGGCCGCGCTCCCGCGCGCTCCGGCGTTCTACGACCCGCGGGAGCACCCGGACAAGGCGCGGAGCCGGCGCGACCTGGTGCTGTCGCTCATGGTGTCGGGCGGCTTCCTGGACGCGGCTCGGGCGGCCGCCGCCCGGCAGGCGCCGCTCGGCGTCGCCGACGAGCCGCTGCGCACCACGGGGCGCGGCATCGGCCGCTACTTCGCGGAGCTGGTGCGCCGGCAGATGGAGGCGCGGTTCGGCGAGGACCTGTACCGGGCGCCCATGAAGATCGTGACCACGCTGGACATGGACGCGCAGCGGGCGGCGGAGGAGGAGCTGGAGCGGCAGCTGCAGGCCATCGAGGCGGGCGAGCTGGGAGCGTACCGTGGCCCGGCCTACCGCCGCCAGCCCGTGCCGGGCGCGGCGGGCACGGACTACCTGCAGGGCGCCGTGGTGGTCCTGGACGCGCGCACCGGCGACATCATCGCCTGGGTGGGCGGCCGCGACTTCGACGACTCGCGCTTCGACCGCGCCGCACAGGCGCGGCGGCAGATGGGCAGCGCCTTCAAGCCGTTCGTCTACGCCCCCGCCGTCGCGGCGGGGATTCCCGTCAGCCAGCCGCTGCTGGACGAGCCCACGACCTTCATGGTGGGCGGCCGGCCCTGGACGCCGCGCGACTTCGGCGACCGCTACCGCGGCACGGTGCCCGTGCGCGAGGCCCTCGTGCAGTCGCTGAACGTGCCCACCGTGCGCCTGGCGCGGGCCGTGGGTGTGCCCGCCGTGATCCGCTTCGCCCGGCAGGCCGGCATCCGGGCGCCCATTCCCAACAGCCCCGCCTCCGCCCTGGGCCTGGCCGAGGTCAGCCCGCTGGAGATGGCCGCCGCCTACACGGGCTTCGCCACGCTGGGCACCCGGGCCGAGCCGCGCATCGTCCGGCGCGTGCTCGCCACCGATGGCACCGTGCTCTGGGAGGCGGCGCCGCCGGCGCGCAGCGCGGTCATGGACCCCGGCGTCGCCTTCGTCGTCACGGACATGCTGCGCGACGCCGTGGACCACGGCACGGGCGGGCCGGTGCGGGATGCGGGGTTCCAGCTGACCGCGGCCGGGAAGACCGGTACCACCAGCGACGCCGCCGACGCCTGGTTCGCCGGCTACACCCCGGACGTGGTGGGCGTCGTCTGGATCGGCTTCGACCGGCGCCGGGAGATCACCCGCCTGGCCACGGGCGGCCACGCGGCCGCTCCCGTCTGGGGGCGCATGATGCGACGCATCTACGCCCGCTGGCCCGCGCCCGTGCCCTGGCCCCAGCCCGACAACGTGGTGTCCCTGGCCGTGGACCCCGAGTCCGGCCAGACGCTGCAGGAGGGGTGCTCCGCCCCGGGCGAGGGTGAGCTGTTCCTCACCAGCGCCGTGCCGCTGGCGGTCTGCCCCGAGCCCGTGCTGCTGGGGCGGCCCGTCGGCGGGTTGGGCGGCTTCCTCTCCGGGATCTGGCACAGCATCACGGGCCGCCCGCTCCCGGTGCAGCTGCCGCTGCCGGCCGCGCGCACGCCCCGCGGACCCTGGGACCCCGTGCTCGGCGCCAACCGCGTCCTCATGGAGAGCACGGCGACGGCCGCCAACCCCTAGCCCGGCGGCCCCCTTGCGGCGAGCCGCCCACCGGCTAGGCTTCGCCCGGCCTTTTCACACAGGAGAGAAAGATGCGCTTCCTGCTGCGCCTCGTCGTCACCGCCTTCGCGCTCTGGTGCGCCATCCAGCTGATCCCCGGGCTCCAGTACCAGGGCGGCCCGCTCGGGCTCCTCGGCGTTGCCCTCGCCTTCGGCATCATCAACGCCCTCGTCCGACCCGTCCTGCTCCTCCTCACCTGCCCGCTCGTCGTGCTCACGCTCGGGCTCTTCCTCTTCATCCTCAACGGCCTCCTGCTCTGGCTCACGGCCGCGCTCTCCAGCGCCGTCGGCATCTCCTTCCACATCACCAGCCTCTGGGCCGCCGTCCTGGGAGGGCTCGTCGTCGGCCTCGTCAGCATGGTGCTCAACGTCTTCGTCAGGGATAAGTAGGCGGAAAACCGCCTCTCACCACAGAGGACACGGAGGGCGCGGAGGCGGCGCGGAGAACTGCGTTTGTTGTCAACTGCAACGACGTGCCGGTCGGCGCCCCGGGGCCGGCGGTCCGCCAGTCTCCGTGCTATCTCCCTGTCCTCCGTGCCTCCGTGGTGAAAATGGCCGTCCGGCGGCGCCGGATTTCCATGGATTGGGCAGCCATTCCGCCACGCGCCGGGGGCAGAACGTCCCGGCGGCAGGGCGCCCCGCGCCGAGCCCCCACCGAATTAGCTCTCTCCCACTAGAGGACTCGCGCTGCGGCCCGGAAAGGCCCGCTGCGGCACCCCGCTTGCCCTCTGAGGGGTCGCTCGAGCGTCGTTGGGCTGGCAGGGCCCGATTGGCAGATGGGACCCATCGACAGCTGGATCTTCGCCGGTTGCCGAACAAAACGGGGCGATGCAGAGGCGCCGGCGGTGTGTGACCCCCAGGGCCAGAAGATCGGTCTTGGGGGCCACGTACTTTCTGCCAGGCTCTTCGTCAGGCCGGACCCACCACACCCCATCTTACCGCCGAGGCCGCCGAGTACGCCGAGAACGGCGGTTTCCGGGGCTGACCGCGGGATCGCGGGCCAGGCCGACATCTTCCTATTTGTTCAACAGCAACAACAGCAACAACAACGGCAACAGCGAACCTCACGCCGCCGCCCGCGATATCCGGGGCGTGGTCCAGCCGGCGCCCGGCCATCCGCGGGATTCTGCTCGGCCGGGAATCCGTTGCCGTTAAACAACAAAAAGAAATGTCGTGGTCGCCAGTTGGGTCCGATGACGTCCCGGGACCAGTCGGGCGCGGCTCGGCGTCCCCGGCGTCCTCGGCGGTAAGATGGGGTGTTCGTTGCTGGCGGCCTGAGACGGGCGCGAGGCTTTACGCGCTGGTCTCGGCCCAGGTGCTGACGAGTCCGGCGCCGGGGAAGGCGTAGCGCAGCAGTGCGGCAATGCCGCCGTGGGCGCGCAGCGCGTCGCCGGCGGGGCCGTTGATCTCTTCCAGCAGGCCGCCCTGCTCGCGCACGCGGCGGGCGAGGTGCTCGACCAGGTCGTCGCAAGGCGAGAGGGTGGCACCGCAGCCCAGGCAGCGGGCGGGCGCGGGCGGGGCGAAAGCCGCCTGGCAGGCGGGGCAGAAGGCGCCGGGGATGGCGGTTCCGCGGGCGACGACCAGGACGGAGGCGCGGTGCTCGTTGATGGCGTCCAGCACCGGTCCGGCGCCCAGGGCGGCGAGGCCGCGCCCGACGGCCTCGAGCAGCTCGCCCAGGACCTGCTCCTCGCGGCAGGTGGGCTCGGCGCGGGCCGCGCCGCGCGCGGCCTCGCCTACCTGCAGCGCGCTGGCATCGGCGGCGAGGGGGAGCAGCTCGATGTCGCCGCCCAGGCGGGCGCGCAGGATGCGGCGCAGCTCGGCCACGCACTCGGGAGCGCCGCCGGCCAGGATGCGGTCGATGTGTTCAGCGCGGACGATACAGGCGACGCGGTCGGCGCTGCGATGCACGTGGTCGCAGGCGGCGGCGCCGAGCACGGGCAGCGTCTGGCCCGGGGGGAGGCAGTTGGACCGCCGCCGGCCGTGGGCGGGACGCGCGGCCGCGGCCGGGCCGGGGACCGGCTCGGCGGGGGGAGCGGGGTTGCGCAGCTCGTCCACCTGGTCGTCCTCGATGCGGAAGAGGCGGACCAGGTCGTCGTCCAGCAGGACGGCGAGGCAGCGCTCGGCGGGGAGCGCCCGGAGCTTGGGGTCCACCTTGCTCATCCGGTAACGCCGGTTTCGACGTCGCCCTCGGGAAGGCGCGTGCGGCGGTCGATGCGCATCTCGCGGGCGCGATTGAGCTGGGCCTCGATACGATCGAACGACTCCGTGATGAGCGTGCGCACGGCCGGGGCGTGCTGGCGCGTGGTGGCGAGCACGCGGCCGTCCAGCGTGAGTCGGAGACTGCAGCGGAACTCCGTCTTCCGGGGATTGCGCTCGATGACGAGGTTGAGGTGCACCAGGTCCGGGTCCAGCCGCGGCACCATGCGCTGGATGCGGGCCTGCCGGCGCTCGAGGGACCGGGCGTCGACTGCCGAAAGCGTGCTATCCGTCGTCTTCACGTGCGTATGCATGTCCCCTCCTTCGGCGTCTCCCACCTGACGGCTCAGTTCGCGGCGCGCGGCCGCAGAACGAGCACCGGCACGGGCGCGGTGCGCACCACCTTGTCGGCGACACTGCCCAGCAGCAGCCTGGTGGCCCCGCCGCGACCGTGCGTCGCCAGCGTCACCAGGTCCACGTGCTGGTCCTGCGCGAAGCGGGCAATGGCGTGCGCCGGCCTGGAGTCCACCAGCACCTGGGAGCTGGCCTGCACGCCCCGCCCTGACAGCTCGCCCACGATGCGTCCCAGGTACGCGGCAGCGTCGTCGCGCATGCGGATGGCGCCCGCGCTCTTGGGCACCGCGTACGTCGCCTCGGTGGAGTCGAAGAAGTAGGGCGGCGGCAGCACCTGCAGCAGCGTCAGCCGCGCCCCCATCAGCCGGGCGAACTCCACCGCCGGCTCCAGCACCGTCTCCGCCAGCAGCGACCCGTCCAGCGGCACCAGGATCCGGTGGAAGCAGGCCTCGCCGCACGGCCGGGGCGCATCCACGGTCGGCCGCACCAGCAGCACCGGCAGTTTCAGCCGGCGCACCAGCTCGTCGGCGACGCTGCCCAGCCACGCCCGTGCGATCCCGCCCCGGCCGTGCGTCGTCATCACCACCAGGTCCGCGCCGATGCGCTGCGCGTCCACCTCCAGCGCATCCACCGCGATCCCGTGCAGCAGCCGCGCCGAGACCCGCACCTCCCGCGTGGCCGTGTCCGCCAGGCCACGCAGGTACAGCGACTCCGCTTCCGCCTGCCCGCGATTCCACTGCTCCAGCTCCGGGCCCGGTTCCGGACCCGCCATCACCGGCACCAGCGACGCCAGCGGCTCGTGGACCCGCACCAGGTGCACGTTCGCCGCCGCCCGCTGCGCGATCGAGTACGCCATGGGCAGCGCGTGCTCACTGAACGTGGAGCCGTCCAGCGGAACCAGGATGTTTCGGAACACTTGGAGCCCCCTCCGTCTACCATCCCTCGGGCAACGACCTCTTCGCCGCAACGCATGGAGCTTGCCCCCGGGGCCCGCCGGGCCTCCATGCACCCACCATCCGCGCCGCCGTGCGCATTCCGCCGCGCTGGCGAGCCGCTCCCGCGCCGGCGCCCGTGGCAGTTCGCGTCGGAATCCGCCCCGCCGATGGGGCGGAAAGGCGCAGGGCAGGGCACTGTCGGCCGCCGTAATCGGTCCACCGTCCACCGTGCTCCGCCCACCGTACTCCGTACTCCGTACTCCGCCTGCCGTGCTCCGTGCTCCGGCTGCCGTGCTCCGGCTGCCGTGCTCCGGCTGCCGTACTCCGGCCGCGGTGCTCCGGTCGCCGCTCCGGCCAACGGCACGAACGGCCTCGGGTCCGGGCAACGGCGAGGGGAGGGCTGGTCCGGGAAAGGCGGGCGCGCGCCGGGTTGACGCTGCCGGAGCGCCGCGGTTAACTTAATTCGCTGTCGATCATTCCCGCGTAGCTCAGTTGGTAGAGCAGCGGACTGTTAATCCGCGTGTCGCTGGTTCGAGTCCAGCCGCGGGAGCTCTACGAAAACAAGGCGCCGCAGGGGCACATGCCCCTGCGGCGCTTTCGTTGTGACGCGCCGCTCCGCGTGTCCAGGGCACAGCGCCACAAAGGCGCCCCTTCGAGGCGATCAGGGGACCAGCCGCAGCCGTGGCCGACCGATTGGGGCGGGGCGACCGGCCGCGGAGCTCGAGCCGCTCCGGCAGCGGCGGGAGGATGAGGCCGGCTTCTCCGTCTGGCGGGCGCGAAGCGCCGTCCGCGCCGCGCCGCCTTTGCGCCGGAGGGCCGGGCTTGCCATTCTGTCGGCATGCGAGACATCCACCGTGGTTTCGGCGCCGTTCTGCCGGTGCTGGCAATGCTGCTTCTGCACGGGTTCTCGCACGCGGATGCGCAGCAGCCCGGCAGCGTGTTCGGTGGCGCGCCCGGGGCGAGCTGGATCGCTCCACCCGTGCGCGGCGACTCGTTCACGGTGTTCCATGCGCGGCGCACCCTCGATCTAACGGAGCGGCCCGCCCACTTCGTCGTCCATGTCTCCGCCGACAATCGCTACCGGCTCTACGTGAACGGGCAGCAGGTGTCTTCCGGGCCGCAGCGGTCGGACGTCACTCACTGGCGCTACGAGACGGTGGACCTGGCGCCGTCGATGCGCGCGGGACGGAACGTGATCGCCGCGCTCGTCTGGAACTGGGGCGCCGCGCGACCCATTGCCCAACACAGCTATCGCACCGGCTTCCTGCTCCAGGGCGACGGGCCGGCGGAGGCGGCGCTGGTCAACACGGGTCCCGGTTGGAAGCTGCGCGTGGACTCCGCCTACGCGCCGCTGCCGGTGACGGCTGAGCAGGTCGGCGGCTATTACGCCGCGGCGCCGGGTGAATCGGTGGATGGCGCGCGGGTGCCCTGGGGTTGGGAGCTCACGGACTACCCCGACACCGACTGGTACCCGGTGGTCGCCGGCTCGCCGGCGATCGTCGCCTCGATGACGCTCCGCGACGCCCACGCCGACGGCTACGGCGACTTCGTCGGCTGGCAGCTTCAGCCGCGGGATCTCCCGCCCATGGAGGAAACCGAGCAGCGTCTGGCCGCCCTGCGCCGGGCAAGCGGGATCGCGGCCGACGACGCTTTCCTGCGCCACGCCGGCGACCTGCTCGTGCCCGCGCACACCAGCGCGACGCTGCTGCTGGACCAGGGGCACACGACCAATGCGTACCCGGTCCTCGAGACCAGCGGCGGGGCGGGGAGCCGCGTGACGCTCGCCTACGCCGAAGCACTCGTCGATGCCCAGGGGCGGAAGGGAAACCGGAATGACATGGCGGGGCGTACGATCCGCGGCGTACGCGACGTCTTCCGCCCCGCCGGCGAGCAGCGCCGCTTCCAGACGTTGTACTGGCGGTCCTTCCGTTATGTGCAGATGGAGATCGAGACCGCAGACGAGCCGCTGCGCGTTCACGACCTGCACGGCGCGTTCACGGCCTATCCCTTCCAGGCCCGTGGCCGCTTCGCCAGCGATGCCGCGTGGACCGACAGCGTCTGGACCCTCTGCTGGAACGGCGCGCGCCTCGGTGCCTTCGAGACGTATATGGATACGCCGTATTTCGAGCAGCTCCAGTACGTCGGCGATACGCGCCTCCAGGCGCTCATCTCGCTCTATGTGGCCGGCGACGATCGGCTCATGCGCCAGGCGATCCAGCACTTCGATGAGTCGCGTATACCCGAGGGAATCACCACCAGCCGGTACCCCTCGGCGCAGGCGCAGCTGATTCCGCCGTTCTCGCTGATCTACGTCGCCATGGTGCACGACTACTACATGCACCGGGACGACGTCGCCTTCGTCCGCCGCATGCTGCCCGGCGTCCGCGCGGTCCTGGACTGGTTCGGCCGCCACGTGGACGAGACCGGGATGCTGGGCCCGCTGCCATACTGGAACTACCTGGACTGGGCGCCGGAGTGGGCTGCCGGCTCCGCGCCCGGCGCGAGCCGCGATCACTCGGCCGCCATCAGCCTGCTCTACGCTTACGCGCTCCGGCTCGCGGCCGACATGGAGGACGACGTCGGCATCCGCGGGACGGGCGACACTTATCGTGCCCGGGCGGACGCGGTGGTGAAGGCGACCCGCTCCCTCGCCTGGGATCGAGCCCGGGGGCTGTTCCGCGACCGGCCCGACTCGGCGTCGTTCAGCCAGCAGACCAACGCCCTCGCGATCCTCGCCGGCGCCGTCCCGTCGGCGGAGCAGCGCCCGGTGATGGAGCGCGTGCTGGGCGATCGCTCGCTGACGAAGGCGACGTACTACTTCAGCTGGTACGTCTTCGAGGCACTGCGGCAGGCGGGGCTCGGGGACCGGTACCTGGAGCAGCTGGGGCCGTGGCGGGAGATGCTCGCCCTCGGGCTGACCTCGACCCCCGAGAACCCCGAGCCCACCCGCTCCGACACGCACGCCTGGGCCGCCCACCCAGACTACGGGTTCCTGGCGACCGTCCTGGGCGTCCGGCCGGCGGCACCCGGCTTCCGGGCGGTCATGGTCGCGCCCGCGCTCGGACCGCTGCGCCGGGCGGAGGGACGCGTGCCGCACCCCGCCGGCGACATCGACGTCGCGCTCGAGCGCGTCGGGGCGAACGGCTTGCGGGCGATCGTGACGCTCCCGCCCGGCCTGAACGGCACACTCTTGTGGAACGGGCGCCGCCTGCGGCTTCGATCCGGCAGGCAGACGCTCACCCTCTGATCGGCCCGACCGCGGCTCCGGCCGCCGGCGCGCGCTGCGCCCGACGTCCGGACGAGCCGGCTCCCACCCTTCACCCCCGGCGGCTCGCTCAGCTTCGGCTTTGTGACGTGTTGTGCCATTCCGTGCCCGGCCATGAACGGCGTGAGCGGCCCTGCACGCTCAATGCACGGCTTTAAGCGGCCACAACCGCTCGTAACCGCTTATCCGACGACCTGTTAATCCGCGTCTCGCTGGTTCGAGTCCAGCCGCGGGAGCTGGGAATGAGAAGGCGCCGCGAGAGGAGACCCTCGCGGCGCTTTCGTTTGGCGTCGGTGGTCCGCCGTTGGAGCGCACGCCCGCCCCGCCGGAGGCGTGGTGGAACATCGCTCGCAACGCCGCTCAGCTGCGCGGCTTCGCCTGCAGGCTGCGGTAGATCAGGGCCACGAACGTGTCCGCCGGCATGGTGCCGGGCTTGGCCCAACGGGCGTCGTAATCGGCGCTGGGCCGGGAGGCGATGA
>JADGQX010000040.1 GCA_017881445.1 Gemmatimonadota bacterium
CAACAACAAGGAGGCATTGCAGCGGCCGGATCGATGCGGTCGAGCCAGCGGCAGGACTTCGGCCGTGTTCGCGGCTTCGTGTGAGCGCCAGTACGCGCCTGGGCGCGGCGCAACAGTAGAGAAACGGGGCAACATATCCACCGAGCGGACACGGGAGAGTGGCTCACGGCAGAGGCGGGTCACGCCGAGGCGTAGCCGCGCGCAGGCGATGTCGCTCAGGCGCGGGCGGGCTGCGGTTGCCGGGGAGGCAGGCGCAGGGTGAACGTGGAGCCGGCGCCTACCTCGCTTTCGACCATGATCTCGCCGCCCATAAGGCGGGCGAGCTGGCGGGAGAGGGGGAGGCCGAGGCCAGTGCCGCGGCCGCGGGCGGTTCCGGAAACCTGCTCGTAGGGCCGGAAGATGCGCTCCAGGTCTTCCTGGGCGATGCCGGGGCCCTCGTCACGCACCCAGGCCAGGACATCGCCGTTGTCGGCGCGAGCGATGCCCACGCTGACGCAGCCGCCTGCGGGGGTGAACTTGGTGGCGTTGGCCAGCAGGTTCACCAGGATCTGGCGGACGCGCATGGGATCGGCATCCACGACGTTGCGATTCGGGGGCGGGGCGAACTCGAGACGCAGTCCGGCGCTCTCGGCGCCGGGCCGGAGCTGGGACACGGCGTCGGCGGCGACCTCCCCGAGATCGACGGGCCAGGAGGTGAGGGTGAGGCGGCCCTCCTGGATCTTGGAGAGGGAGAGCAGGTCCTCGATGAGCTTGTGGGCGCTCTCGGCGCCCTGGATGATCTTGCCCAGACCGTCCCGGACAACCTCCGCGGCACTGTCGGCCTGACGCAGGAGGTGGCGCGCCCAGACAGTGATCCCGGCGACGGCGTTGCCGAGCTCGTGACTGGCGGCGGCGAAGAAGCGGTCGCGCTCTCGCCGCAGCTGGGCGTTCTCGACGGCCACGGCGGCCTGGGCGCCGAGCATCTCGAGCAGGGCGAGATCGCGATCGGAGAACTCCTCGGCTTCGAGCTTGTCGGTTACGTAGAGATTCCCGAACACCCGCCCCTTGGTGGTGACCGGGACGCCCAGGAACGACTTCATGCTGGGATGGTGGCGAGGAATCCCGGAGGAGGACGGGTGCTCGCGCAGGTCGCGCAGCCGGATCGGCTTCGGTTCCCGGATCAGCAGTCCGAGGATGCCCTGACCGGTGGGCAGGTTGCCCAGCCGCTGGCGCTGCTCCTGGGTCAGCCCGGAGGTTATGAAATCGGACAGGGCCGTGCCGGTCCCGTTGAGGACGCCGAGGGCGGCGTAGCGCGCGCCCACGAGGTCGCGGGCGACGTCCACCAGCACCTGGAGCACGCGGTCGAGGGAGAGCGCAGATGAGAGCGCCATCCCGGCCTCGACAAGGGCCTCGGTGATGCGCTCCGCCTCGGCGTCGTCAGGGGCCGCGATGCGCACGCTGCGCTCCCGCAGCTCGACCACGATGCCGCCCTCGACGGGGACCACGGTGACCTCGAAGTGGGCATTGACCCGATCGTTGTCGTAGCGGGTGGTGAAGCGAACGGTCTCACCCGCATCCACGGCCTCCCGCACGCGCCGCTCGAAGGGCGTGCGCGCCAGCATGGGCAGCGCCTGGAGCACGGACTGCCCGACGATGCTCTCCAGGCCCAGGCGGTGGAGGGCGGCGATGTTGGCGCGGCGGACGCTCCAGTCCGCATCCAGCAGAAGGACGGGATCGGGCAGCAGGTCCACGACGCCCCAGTCCGCGCCGGAAAGGCTCGGCCGCTGCTCCGGTCCGGTTCCCGCCGTCTCATCCTTACGCGCCATTCCCCCTCTTCCCGTGGTGAGCCCGATCGGGCGGGCTCCGGGAGGCACAACTCAGAACAAGCCCTCGATGGTTCCGTCGGCGGCCACGGACATGTTCTCCGCCGCCGGTCGCTTGGGCAGCCCGGGCATGGTCATGATCTCGCCGGTCTCGCACACCACGAAGCCTGCGCCGGCCGAGGGGCGCGCCTCCCGCACCGTGATGCGGAAGCCGGTGGGGCGGCCCAGCCGGGTCGGGTCGTCCGAGAAGGAGTACTGCGTCTTGGCCATGCAGACCGGAACATCTCGCAACCCGATGGACTCCAGCCGCCCGAGCTCCTTGTCGGCCGCCGGTGCGTAGTCTACGCCGTCCGCGCCGTAGATCTCCCGCGCCACCGTTTCGATCTTGGTCTTGAGGGGCTGGTCCAGGGGATAGAGGGGCGCGAACCGGGCCTCGCCTCCCTCGACGATGCCTGTGACGATCTCCGCCAGCTCGAGCGACCCGGCTCCGCCCCGGGCGTGGCAATCGGTTACGGCGACAGGGGCGCCCAGGGCGCGAGCGGCCTCGAGGAAGGCCTCCACCTCGGGGGTGGTGTCGGACGCGAACCGGTTCAGCGCCACGACGGGGGGCACGCGGAACTTGCGCACGTTCTCGACGTGTCGGGCCAGGTTCTCGATGCCCCGGGACACGGCCGCCGGGTCGTTCTCTCCCAGGCGCGACTTGGGCACACCCCCGTGCATCTTCAGCGCCCGGATCGTCGCTACCACCACCGCAGCAGCCGGTTCGAGGCCACCGACCCGGCACTTGATGTCGAAGAACTTCTCGGCCCCCAGATCCGCGCCGAACCCCGCCTCCGTGACCACGATGTCGCCCAGCGCCAGTCCCGCGCGCGTGGCGATCAGGGAGTTGCAGCCGTGGGCGATATTGCCGAAGGGTCCCGCGTGCACGAAGGCGGGCGTCCCCTCCAGCGTCTGCACCAGGTTCGGCTGCAGCGCATCCTTCAACAGCAGCGTCATCGCGCCTGCGGCGCCCAGGTCCGCGGCCCGCACGGGCGTGCCTTCCCGCGTGTACCCCACGATGACCCGGGCCAGGCGGGCCTCCAGGTCGGCCCGCTCCGACGCCAGGGCGAAGATGGCCATGATCTCGGACGCCGCCGTGATCATGAACCCATCCTGGCGCGGAATCCCGTTGCCCGTGCCGCCGAGCCCCACCACGATGTTGCGCAGGGCCCGGTCGTTCATGTCCACCGCCCGCTTCCAGGTGATGCGCCGCGGGTCCAGACCCAACGGGTTCCCCTGCTGCAGGTGATTGTCCACCATGGCCGAGAGCAGCGCGTGCGCGCTGGTCACCGCGTGGAAATCCCCGGTGAAGTGAAGGTTGATGTCTTCCATGGGCGCCACCTGCGCGTAGCCTCCGCCCGCCGCGCCGCCCTTCACCCCGAACACAGGGCCCAGGCTGGGCTGACGCAGGCAGAGCACCGCCCGGTGCCCCTGGCGCGTGAGCCCGTCGGCCAGCCCCACCGATACCGTCGACTTGCCTTCTCCCGCGGGCGTCGGATTGATCCCGGTCACCAGCACCAGCCTGCCCCGATCGGGCGTGCGCGCCGCGATCGCTTCCAGGCGCAGCTTCCCCTTGTAGCGGCCGTAGTGCTCCAACTCGTCGTCGGCGATTCCCAGCAAGGCGGCGATCTTGTCGATCGGCCGGAGCGTCGCCGCCTGAGCGATCTCAATGTCGGTTCGCATGCTTCCAATCCTGGTGGGAGGCGCCCAACATCAGCGTCGGGGACAACATAGAAGCCGGTTCCTCGGTGGGCCAGCCGCCGGGTGTACGGGGTAGAAGAGGGAGTCGGGCGATACGGGGCGGTCCGCGACGCGGGCCCGGCGCGCGGGGCACTCCAGCACGGGCTAAGGACATAGTGCGACAATACGCGGGGAATTGTGGCGGCAATTGGCGGTTTTTTGCGGGCACGGGCCGTGCGCCGTCTAGCGCGCGCCCGCGAGCGGGTGGTAATCCCGAACCATGAGCGGAGACTATGTGCCTGGGCGTGCCGGGGCGCGTGCTGGAAGTCCGAGGGCCGGTTGCGATCGTCGACTTCTGGGGCGTGAAGCGCGAGACGCGGCTGGACGTGGTGGACGAGCCGGTGGAGGCGGGAGACTGGATCCTGAACCACGTGGGGTACGCGATCCGGAAGATTCCGGCGTCGGAGGTGGGGGAGACGCTGGCGCTGTACGAGCAGCTATTGCAGGAGTCCGGGATCGACCTGATGTCGGCGGACGTGAGGTCGGAGCTGGAGGCCACGGCACCGTCGGGATCGGGCGATGCCTAGTCCGCTGACGGGAGTGGCCACGGATCTGAAATTCCGGGACCCGGCGAAAGCGCGGGAGCTGTCGGCGGCGGTGGTGCGGCTATGCGCGGACATCGGCCGGGACCCGATCACGCTGATGCACGTATGCGGGAGCCACGAGCAGGCGATCGCGAAGTACGGCCTGCGCTCGAACTTCCCGCCGGCGCTGGACGTGATCATGGGCCCGGGCTGTCCGGTGTGCGTGACCGACCTGCCCGAGGTGGACGAGGCGGTGGCGCTGGCGGAGCAGGGCGTGCGGGTGGTGACTTACGGGGACATGCTGCGGGTACCGGGAACGGCGCGGTCGCTGCTGGAGGCGCAGGCGGACGGCGGCGCAGTGGATGTGATCTACAGCGCGTCGCAGGCGGTGGACCTGGCGTGGGCTCACCCGGGGCAGGAGGTGGTGTTCTTCGCCACGGGGTTCGAGACGACCGCGGTGGCGACGGCGGCGCTGGCGCTGCGTCCAGAGCTGCCGCCGAACCTGTCCATCCTGTCTGCGCACAAGTACATCCTGCCCGCCATGGAGATCGTGGCGCAGATGCCGGCGACCCGGGTGGAGGGGTTCCTGGCGGCGGGTCACGCGGCGACGATCACGGGGTGGGGCCTGTTCGAGCCGTTCGTGGAGCGATACCGGCTACCGGTGGTGGTGGCGGGATTCGAGCCGCTGGACATCCTGGCGGGACTGGTGAAGCTGCTGGAGCTGGTGCGGGACGGTCGGGCGGAAGTGGCGAACGCCTTTCCCCGCTGCGTCACGCGGGAAGGGAACCGGAACGCGCAGGAGCAGCTCTGGCGCGTCTTCGAGACGGTGGGCGGGATCTGGCGAGGGATCGCACATATACCGGATGGCAATCTGCGGCTGCGGGAGGAGTTCGCGGGGCTGGACGCGAGGCGCCGGTTCACGATCGACCTGGCGCACTTCGGGACGGACGCGCCGGCGGCGCTGACGCAGCAGTGCATCTGCGGCACCATCATGGCCGGGAGCGCCTCGCCCTTCGACTGCGCGCTTTTCGGGAAGGAATGCCTCCCGGACATGCCGGTGGGCGCCTGCATGGTGAGCAGCGAGGGGACGTGCAGGATCTGGCACACGTATGGGGGACGGCCGAAGCTATGAGCGTGTCGGACGGAGACGCGCGGCGCACGGCGCTGCAGGCGCACGAGGACCGGGTGCTGATGAAGCACGGCGCGGGTGGCCGGGCCATGCGGCGCCTGATCGAGGAGACGCTCGCTGCCGGGTTCGCCGACATGGCGGTGGACGGGATCGGCCTGTCTGCGTTCGACGATGGCGCCGCGATCCGCGTGGGCGACCAGTGGCTGGTGGTCACGACCGA
Source organism: Gemmatimonadota bacterium (assembly GCA_017881445.1). Lineage (GTDB taxonomy): Bacteria > Gemmatimonadota > Gemmatimonadetes > Longimicrobiales > RSA9 > JADGQX01. The sequence goes on from JADGQX010000040.1 coordinate 5,455, forward strand.
CTCGCACGTGGTGAAGCCCGTGTTCTTCCCGGGCGGCGATATCGGGCGGCTATCGGTGGCGGGCACGGTGAACGACCTCGCCATGATGGGAGCCACGGAGCCGCTGGGGCTGACGTGCGCGGTGATCCTGGAAGAAGGCTATCTGCGGTCGGATCTCGAGAAGGTGCACCGCTCGATGCTGGAAGCGGCCCTGGAGGCCGGCGCTCCGATCGTGACGGGCGACACCAAGGTGATGGGGCGGGGCGAGATCGACGGCATCGTGCTGAACACGACCGGCGTGGCCATGACCCGGCACGTGGTGAGCGACGCCGGGCTCCGGCCGGGCGACCGAATCATCCTGACCGGCACAGTGGGAGACCACGGAATCGCACTCATGGCGGCACGCCGTGGCTTCGGGCTGGACGCGGACCTCCGGAGCGACGTCGCGCCGCTGAACTCGCTGATCCGGGCGGCGATGGCCGCGGCCGCGGGGGGCATCACCGCGATGAAGGACCCGACGCGCGGCGGAGTCGCCAGCGCCCTGCACGAGATGGCGCAGAAGGCCGGGGTAGGGATCCTGGTGCGGGAAGAGCTGGTGCCGATCCGGGACGTGGTGCGGGCCACGGCGGAGATCCTGGGGCTCGACCCGCTGCACATCGCCAACGAGGGAAAGGCGGTGATCGGCGTGGCGGCGGAGTCAGCGGACGCCGTGCTGGCGGCGCTGCGCGCGCACCCGCTGGGTGCGGACGCGGCGATCGTGGGCGAGTGCGTCACGGAGCATCCGCGCAAGGTGGTGCTCGACACAGGCTTCGGGCGGCGCCTGCTGGCGGAGCCCGAAGGCGAGCCGCTGCCCAGAATATGCTAGCGAACGGCCGAGCACGAGCAGGGGACACGTGCACGAGCAGGGAGCAGCTACGACGGAGCAGGACATAGGGGTAGGAGCTGGGTAGGAGCAGGAGCAGGAGTACGGCCGGCGCACCGCGCCGGCCGCAGTCGTTTCAGGCGCCCGGCTGCGTGGTGGCCCAGGCGACCACGGCCTGACCCAGGGCGAGGCCGCCGTCGTTGGGGGGGACACGATGGTGGGCGTAGGCGGCGAAGCCGGCGTCGGCGAGACCTTCGAGCGTGCGTGCGGCGAGCAACGCGTTCTGGAAGCAGCCCCCGGAGATGCAGACGTCCCGGATCCCGGTCTCTTCCCTGACGGCGATGCAGGCGGCCACGGTCATAGCGGCGACGGCGTTATGGAAAGCGCCGGCGATTCGTGGCAGGGGTACGCCGTTTCGCAGGTCCTCGAGGATGGCCGCGAGGGCAGGGGCGGGGTCGGCCACCAGCACCCGTTCCTGCCTGCGCAGCTCGAACGGGTAGGACGATACGGTGGAGGGATCGGCGACAGCCTCGAGGCGGATGGCGGGCTCGCCCTCGTAGGCCGCGAGCGTGCCGACGCCGAGAAGAGCCGAGACGGCGTCGAAGAGGCGGCCGCAGGACGAAGTCGGGGGCGCGTTGATGGGCGCCTCGAAGTTGCGCCTCAGGATCTCGCGCTCGGCAGGGGCAATCGTTTCGAGGAAGGGCTCGAAGCGCGCGTCGTCGCCGAAGCAGGTCCAGAGGTAGGACGCGGCCATACGGTAGGGCTTGCGGATGGCCGACTCGCCACCGAGGAGCGGCACGTAGCGCAGGTGCGCCGCGCGCCGGAAGGAGGCCCAATCGGCGACCATGATCTCGCCGCCCCAGATGGCCCCGTCCTCCCCCCAGCCGGTACCGTCGTATGCGACGCCGATGACGGGGGCCTCAAGGCCGTGCTCGGCCATGCAGCTGACCACGTGGGCGTGGTGGTGCTGGACGCCGACGCGCACTCCGCCTGGTCCGAGGGGCCAACTGCGGGCGAGCTCCGTGGAGGCGTAATCGGGGTGGAGGTCGTGGGCGACGACGGCCGGCGAAACCCGGAACAGCTGCTGGAACAGCTCGAGCGAGGCACGCAGGTGATCGACGGTCTCGACGTTGTCCAGGTCCCCGACGTGCTGCCCCATGAAGGCCCGGTTACCCTTGATCACACAGAAGGCGCCCTTCTGCTGGCCGCCGAAGGCCACGATGTCACGCTCGGCATCCAGGGGAAGGGTGAGAGGTGCGGGCGCGAACCCGCGCGAGCGGCGGAACGGCGTCGCCACGCCGGCGATGACGCGTACGACCGAGTCATCGTAGCGCGCGCGGATGTCGCGGTCGTGCAGGAGGAACGCGTCGGCGATGGTGCCCAGGCGCTCGAGCGCCTCACCGTTGCCGATGGCGATCGGCTCCTCGCTCAGGTTGCCGCTGGTCATGACCAGGGGTCCGTCGAACCGGTGCAGGAGCAGGTGATGGAGCGGCGTATAGGGGAGCATGATCCCGAGCGTGGTCACGCCCGGCGCGACCTCCGGCGCAATGCCGTTACCCTCGATGCCCTGCGCCAGCACGATGGGCCGCTCGCGGGCCAGGAGGGCGGTACGCTCGGCGGGGTCGAGGCGGACGAGCCGCTCCGCAGCGGCCAGATCGGGAGCCATGAGGGCCAGGGGCTTGGCGTAGCGGTGCTTGCGCAGGCGCAGGGCGCGCACAGCCTCCCCGTTGGTGGCATCGCAGGCCAGGTGGAAGCCGCCCAGCCCCTTGAGGGCGAGGACGCGGCCGTCGCGCAGCAAGGTGGCGGCTTCGACCAGCGGGTCGCCGCCCGGAGCCGTCGTTCCCGGCGTGTGCAGCCAGACGCGCGGTCCGCACACGGGACAGGCTATCGGCTCCGCGTGGAACCTGCGGTCGTACGGATCCGTGTACTCCCGGCGGCACTCGGGGCACATGGGGAAGTGCCGCATGGTCGTGCGGGACCGGTCGTACGGCATGGACTCGATGATCGTGAAGCGAGGCCCGCAGTTCGTGCAGTTCGTGAAAGGGTAGAGGTAGCGGCGGTCGGCGGGGTCGAAGATCTCGCGCAGGCAGTCGTCGCAGGTGGCCACGTCCGGCGAGACGGCCTGCCAGCCGGGGTCGAGATGGCTCTCGAGGATGCGGAATTCCCGGTGCCCGTGCGGCTCGCTCGGCTCCACGTCGAGCGAATCGATGCGCGCCAGCGGCGGGGCCTGGCCGCGCAGGTCGGCGACGAAGGCTCGCAGCGAGGCCGGCGCGCCCTCGACCTCGATCTCCACCTCGCCCGCCGTGTTGCGAACCCAGCCGCGCAGCGCGTGCCGCCCGGCCAGGCGATAGACGAACGGGCGGAAGCCGACACCCTGGACCGTGCCGACGACGCGGACCGACAGTGCTTCCGCCGGCTCACGTCCCTCCGCGGTGCCCCCCGCCGTCATGCCTTCCGGACGAGCGAGCGAAGGAAGTCGTACCACTCATCGAGGCCCGCGCCGGTCAGCGCGGAGGTGAAGAAGAACTGGAGCTCCGGGTTCACTTCCCTGGCGCAGGCCACGGCCCGGTCCATGTCGAAGGGCAGGTACGGCAGAAGGTCGGTCTTGTTGAGCACGGCGTACTTCGAGACGCGGAACATCTTCGGGTACTTCAGCGGCTTGTCCTCGCCTTCCGTAGTCGAGAAGACCACCACCTTTGCGTCCTCACCCAGGTCCCAGCTGGCGGGGCAGACGAGGTTGCCGACGTTCTCGACAATGAGGAGCCGCGTCGCCTGAAGGTCGATCTGCTCCAGCGCCGTATCGATCTGGCGCGCGTCCAGATGGCAGGCGCCGCCCGTCACGACCGCCTGCACCAGCCGATTCGTGTGGCGGGCGAGCCGATCCGCGTCGTTCTGGGTCTGGACATCCCCCGTGACCACCGCGATCCCGAGCTCCTCGCCGATGTCGGCCAGGGTGCGCTCGAGAAGCAGCGTCTTCCCCGATCCGGGGGAGGAAACCAGGTTCAGCGAGGCAACACCCGCCGCCCGCAGCCGGTCGCGCACAGTCGCCGCAATCTCATCGTTCTTCGCCATGACGCGCTCGCGCACGTCAATCGTCCGCACGGCCATCATCGACCTCCAGGTATTTCAGACGCAGCACGTCGCCGGGAACGCGCACCAGAACGGGCCGGGCACCCGAAAAAGGGGGCTCCGCCAGCAGTGCTTCCAGGCAGAAAAGCAGGCTCTCCGGCTCGAACCCCGCATCGTCACCGATCTCGACTCCCAGCTCCAGCAAACGCATTCCGGGCCCGCCGAGATGCTCCTCTGCCATACGGCAGATCTCGGACGCAACGCTCAGCTCGTGCATCGACGCAATCCACTTCTTCGAAAGGTCCGGACTCGGGGCGGCAGGGCCTCGAATCGCAACGTCGTCACGTGTCACGAAGCCGATCGGGCGACCCGAGCCGGAGCACGTACGTTTTATACCCGCGAGTCGGTCCTCCTACCTCACCGTGCACGGCTTGCGACGCATCGGCTCGGCGGCGGTCGCCGGGCGGCAAAGCATGCACGCGCTGGAATCGCACAGAAGGGACCGCTCGCCAAGAAAGATGCCATTTCCCGCGCGGCGCCGCCACGCGAGGCGATGCTCCGGGGACGAGCGATCGGGTCGCTGCGTGGGCCTTCTGCGCCTGGACCGGCGCCGGCGAGGCGGGGCGGGGCGGTTCGTCTCAGTATGGCTGGCAGAGACAGCCGACATGTCCCGTGGACAATTCAGGACGCGCTGCCCGCGCGGTGCGGGCGTTCTGCCCCGGCCGGGGGGTCTCCGGGCGCCAGCTCCGGGGCCGGCAGAGGCTGAACGCTGAACTGGCACAATGGAAAAGTGAAAAGGGACGCTGAAGGGGGAGACGGGGCCTGTTCTTGCCCGAACGAGGCAGGAGGCGCAGGCGTTCGAAGGGAGCGAGGCAGGGGATGAAGGAACTGATCCGGTTGCTGCTGGTGGACGATCACCCGGTGCTGCGGGCGGGGCTGAAGGCCCTCCTGGAGGGCGAGGGGGAGTTCGTGGTGGTGGGGGAGGCGGGGACGGGGGAGGAAAGCATCGAGAAGGTGCAGGAGCTGCGGCCGGACGTGGTGTTGATGGACCTTTCCATGCCGGGCATCGGGGGGCTGGAGGCGACGCGGCGGATCAGTGCGCTGGGGCTGGGCACGAAGGTGCTGGTGCTGACGGTGCACGCTGAGGAGGAGTACCTGCTCCCGGTCGTACAGGCGGGCGGGAGTGGGTACGTGCTGAAGCGGAGCGCGGACACGGACCTGATCGACGGGCTGCGCACGGTGGCGCGCGGGCAGGTGTTCCTGTACCCGACGACCGAGCGTTTCCTGCTTCGACGGTATCGAGACGCGGCGGAGGAGAAGAAGGAAGGTCTGGCGCTGCTGAGCGCCCGTGAGCGTGAGGTGCTGGCGCAGACGGCGCAGGGCTTCAGCTCGACGGAGATCGGGCAGCGGCTGTTCATCTCGCCGAAGACGGTGGACACGTACCGGGCGCGGATCATGGAGAAGCTGCGTTTGAATCACCGGTCGGAGCTGGTGCGGTTCGCGCTGAGGACGGGGCTGCTGAAGGCGAGCTGAGCCGTAACGGCGGGGCTGGGGCCAGCGCCCGGGCTCAACGGCAGTAGTGGGGGGCGAGGTTAGAAGAAGAAGGGCTCGCGGGGTCGGGGGGTCGACCGCGCGAGCCTTTTCCATCGGCGGAGAAGTGCCGTGGGCGCGGCCAGGACGGTCAGCGCGCCTCCTCGGCGGCGCGGTTGAGGGCGCCGACGAGGGCGATGGGATCGGCGCCGTCGCGGCGGGCAGCTTCCTCGATGCTGACATCGCCGCGGCAGCAGGCGTCGATGCCAAAGGCACTGAAGACAGTGACGGTCATGGGGAAGAGCCGGATCGTCCGGTTCACCGTCATGGTGGGGGGGATCAGCGACTGGGCGTACATGACTGCTCCTCAGGTGTGGCCATTCGGATCGTGAATGCTGCCGGTCGGCCGACGTGGACCGGTGAGGCCGACGGGTACCCCGACTTTGCGGGCATCCAGCGTGTGCCAGAGGTTGTAGACGAAAAGCAGCAGGCCGGCCGCGGCGACGATGGCGCCGGCGCGGAGGGCGAGCTCACCCGGGCGGAAGGCGCTCAGGCGCAGCGTCCAGCCGAGGAGAAGCAGGCCGAGCCCCACATTGGCGAGCCAGAGGTGGACGAAGGCCAGCCGGCGGCTGTGCAACGGGTTTCCGGCAAAGCGCGGAAGTACGTGATAGCCGACGCCGAAGATCATCATGCTGACGAAGCCAAGCAGGTTGGCGTGGGCGTGGGCCGCGCGCAGTGCCAGCGCCTGCATAGGCCAGAAGACCATGGCCGCGCCGAGGGCCACGCCGACAGTGAGCCAGACCAGTGCCGCCTTCAGGAACGCGCGGACGAACGACTCCACCTCAGCCCCCCCGCGCGAGTCGCACGGCCGCGATCAGGACCAGGAGTCCCAGCACCGCGTTCACACGTGCCGCCAGCGCCGCCCGCCGGCGAAGTGGCGCCGTGGAGCCGCCCGGTTGCGACCGGGAGACCGCGGGTCCCCAGCGGAAGTCATGTAGCGCCTGGATCACAAGCAGCAGGGCAACGAGGATCAGCTTGAGCGCGAGCGTGCCTCCGAAGGGGGTCCTCCAGAAGTGCGGAGAGCCCATGGAGACGTCGGTCAGCACGCCCCGGAAGTACAGGTTCAGCGTGCCGGTGACGAGGAGCAGTCCCAGCGCGATCCAGGCGAGGGCGCGGAACTGGCGGCCCAGCTCGGCGAAGAGGGATGCGCGCAGCGCTGGGGTCTCCAGCTTCCGCAGCACGGGCGCGCCGACCAGGGCGAGGAAGAACATCCCGCCCAGCCAGAGTACGGCGGCGGTCACGTGCACCGTCACGTTCAACAGATAGAGGTACCGCAGTCCGCCCATCATCCAGTCCGCACTCCGATCCCCTCGCCAGATCCGTCAGAAACGTTCACCCTGGGACTCCCGCAGGTGGCTGCCGACCGGCCGAATCCGCGTCCACATGGTCCAGAAGTAGAGCGCGAGTGCCAACCCCTGCCCGAGGCCGCCGCCGACCACGAGCCACGGCAGCACGGGCGCTGCGAACCATGCGCGCGAGGCCTCCGCCGCGAACCGCAGCGCGGTTGCCACGTTCAGGAGCCAGTACGACGCCGCAGCAACCCGCGGGCTGTACCGCACGTCACCCTTGGCCGCCCTGGGGAACAGCCACAGCGCCACACCCAGGATCAGGTTCAGCATGAACCCGACGAAGACGACGTGGGCGTGCGCCGAGACCAGGAAGGGGCTCGGCCATTCCCCGTACAACTCGCGGCGCACGAGCATCCAGCAGCCCAGCGCGACTCCCACGAGCAGGAACGAGATCCCGGTCTTGATGAACCGGCGCACCAGCGTGTACACGCTCTATTCCTCTCCGCGGGCGCGTCCCCGCCTTGCACCAAGGTAGAAAACCCGCCCGTCCTGCTCTGTGGGGAGGAAAGGGCCGGAACGACGGGGAAGGGAGGATCTTTGTGTGGGGGAAACCCCTGTGACCCGACCCGACGGCGCCGGAGGCCTGCCCGGCCGGGCGCCCGGGGAGCAGGCCGCCGCCGGACGATGCAGCGCTCGCCCAACGGGCTGCCCGCCGGTTCCGTGCCCGTTCCGGGCGACGCGGACCCGGGCGAGGCCGTAACCTCACATCAATGTCCTGAAACCCTCGTCGAACCCGCGGCGTAGGGGGGACCGGAGGCGGATCACCATCGGTTCACACGGGCGGCGGCGCCGCCGGGACATAGGAGGGTGGAATGGAAGGGAAGCGCATCGACTGGGCGACTCTGGTCATGACCGTGGTCTCCGTGGTCGGGTCGGCCGCGGCGTTCGTGGGCCTGTACGTGGCGCTCAGCCTGCCGGTGATCCAGACGCTGCAGCGGCTCTAAAGCTGGTGTGGGAGAGTCGGAGGGGCGCCCGGTCGCAGCCGCGACCGGGCGCCTCCTGCGTATGTGCCCAGCACGCGGTGGACGGGGAAACGACGGGGATCAGCCGGCGTCCTCCATCCGGATCGGGGCCGGGGAACGTCCCTTGCACTACTAAACCCGTGCCGGAGCGCCTGCAGGTCGGGCGCGCGGGTCGTCCCGGAAGGAAGGACAGCAAGATGACGCAGAACAGGGGGAATGCGCCGGCGCTGGAGTCCTTCTGGCAGCAGGCGGACGCGGAGGCCTCGGCCGAGCACCCGCTGGAAAGGGAAATCGCGGAACTGGTGGATGCGCTGACTCGCTACAGCGAGCTGATCGACGCGGCGCAGGCGGAGGGGCGGGATGACCTGGCGGAGATCCTTCTCGAGCAGCAGGCCAGGCAGGAGGAAGTGGTGCACTCGCTGTGGAGCGCGCTCAGACGGATGCAAAGGGAGTCGGAATAGCGATTGTTTTTTGGGGAAAGCAAACAAATGTCCTTGACAGGAGGTGAAGGCGGGCGTAGCATGGACTCGCTCTCATTACTTGCTTTCTGAAGGAACGTCAGTGGTTCTTCGCCAATGCGGGACCGCGGGCGGGAGGCAAGCGCGTTTTTCCGAAGTGTCCGGGGAGGCGATGATGCCTGAGCCGTTGACGAAGCTGGAGCGCCGGATCCTGGACTATCTCGTCGACTACCTCCGCCGGAACACCTACCAGCCGTCCATCCGCGAGATCGGGCGGCGTTTCGACATCAAGAGCACGAAGACCGTGTCGGAGTATCTGCAGTCGCTGGCGGACAAGGGCTGGATAGAGCGGGACCCATCGCGGTCGCGGGGTGTGAAGCTACTGGGAATCGACCTGAGCCCGCAGACGGTGACCGTGCAGTGCTATGGCGCGGCGGGAGCGGACGGCGAATCGCGGGTGGCGGGAGAGCTGGAGCTGGATCGGCGGCTGGCGGGGGGCACAGGCGCGTTTTGCGTGACGCTACCGGGGTCGGACGTCTCGGCGTACGGTGCGCGGGACGGCGACCTGCTGCTGGCGGAGCCGGTGGCTGCGGACGAGCTGGACGAGGGCGACATCGTAGTGGCACGGCTGGGCGGACGGATGGCACTGCGGCGGCATTTTCGCCGGAACGGCGAGTCGGTGCTGGAGCCGGAAACGGCGGACTTCCCGCCGGCACTGCTGCGGCACGGGAGCGGGGTGGTCGTCCTGGGGCGGGTAGTGTCGGTGATCCGGCGGGTACGGACGCCGGCGACGGCGGCGATGCCGGTGGCGGACGTCGAGGCGGTTTCGAAGCGGTGACCTGCGAGTTCGGGCCGGCGCAGCCGGAGGACGCGCTGTGGATGCAGCGCGCGCTGGAGCAGGCGTGGGCGGCGGCGGTGGAGCAGGAAGTGCCGGTGGGTGCGGTAGTGGTGGTGAACGGGGAGCTGGTGGCGGAGGCCCGCAATCACACCTTGCTGCGCGGCGACCCGACGGCACATGCGGAGATGGTGGCGGTGCGCGAGGCAGCCGCGCGCGTGGGGTGGGGGTTGCTGGACGCGACGGTCTATGTGACGCTCGAGCCGTGCGCCATGTGTGCGGGCGCCATGGTTCTGGCGCGGGTGCGGCGACTGGTGTACGCGACCGCGGACCCGAAGACGGGAATGTGCGGCTCGCTGGGGTGCACGCCCCAGGATCCCCGGCTGAATCACCGGGTCGAGCTGACGCGAGGCGTGCTGGAGCAGGCGGCGGGCGAGCTGCTGCGCGGATTCTTCCGGGCGCGGCGGTCGTGAAGGTCCTCGTAGCCGGGCCGCTGGAGCCGTTTCTTCGACGAACCGATGTTCCTCCCGAAATCGAAGTGGAGCTGCTGCCGGAGGGTGCCCCGATATCCGCCGGAGACGCCGTCGCCATCGTGGCCATGCTGACCCGACACCTGGGCGCTGCCGAGCTGGACCGGCTGCCGGGACTGCGGGTCATCGCGAACTTCGCCGTCGGCTACGACAACGTGGATGTGGAGGAGGCGCGTCGCCGAGGCATCACGGTGACGAACACGCCGGGCGTGCTGACGGAAGCGACGGCGGAGCTGACCTGGGCGCTCATCCTGGCGGTGACACGCCGGCTGCCGGAAGGGGAGGCCCTGGCGCGAGGCGGCGCGTGGACGGGCTGGGCCCCGACGCAACTGCTGGGCGTGGGGCTGGGTGGCCGCGTGCTCGGCCTGCTGGGAGCGGGCCGGATCGCGCGCTCCGTGGCCCGGCGGGCGCCGGCGTTCGGGATGCGGATCGCCTACTGGAGCCGGACGCGGCGGTCGGAGTGGGAGGCTGAGAGCGGGGCCGAATGGCGGGAGCTGGACGAGCTGCTCGCGGTCGCGGATGTCCTTTCGCTACACCTGTCCCTGGGGCCAGGGAGCGAGCGGATCATCGACGAGCGGGCGCTGCGGCGGATGAAGCCCGGCGCGGTGCTGGTGAACACGGCCCGTGGCGGGCTGGTGGACGAGGCGGCGCTGGTGACGGCGCTGGAAGGGGGCTGGATCCGGGGGGCCGGTCTGGACGTGTACGCGCACGAGCCGACGATTCCCGCGGCGCTTCGCGTCCTGCCGAACGTCGTGCTGCTGCCTCACGTGGGCAGCGCGACGGAGGAGGCAAGGCAGGGGATGTGGGATCTGGCGTGGGAGAACGTCGTCAGGGTGATCGGGGGGGAGGCGGCGCGCACGCCGGTAGGTTGAGGCCGGGAACGGGAACGAATCCGGGCGAGGGAAGAGGTAAGGGAAAGCGGAAGCAGAAGCAGAAGCAGAAGCAGGAGGGGGGATGGGCGAGATGCATCCGCCGCTGGGCGGGATTCACGAGGCGGCGCTGTACGTCCGGGACCTGGAGGGGGCGGAGCAGTTCTGGCGACGGTTGGGGTTGCCGCTGGTGGGACGCTCGCGGGGTCGGCACGTGTTCTTCCGTGCGGGGTCGGACATGCTGCTGCTGTTCGACCCGCGGGGCACGCTGCATGGGGGCGCGGTGCCGGCACACGGCTCGGTGGGCACGGGGCACGTGGCGCTGGACGTGCCGGACGCGGCGGCGCTGGAGCGGTGGCGGGCCTTCCTGGGAGAGGCGGGGGTAGCGGTGGAGGCGGAGACGGAGTGGCCCGGGGGCGGGCGGTCGCTCTACTTCCGCGACCCGGATGGGAACAGCATCGAGCTGATCACGCGGGGCACCTGGGGCTTCTGACGGGCGACGCGCGCACGGGGCTTGCACCGCAGAGTGAGCCACGGTGGACGTAATTGGAAGAGCCTCGAGGAGGGAACATGCTGGGCGAGATCGCGACGATGACGGGTTACGTGAAGGCCCCCAGGACGACGTACGCGGTAAAGCACCCGCTGAAGGCGAGGAAGATGGCCCGGGTTCGCCACGAGATCGAGGATGCGTTCACGCCTGGCCGCCTGGCACTGGGGCTGAGCGTGCTGGTGGCGATCCCACTGGGGATCTGGCTGGGGCGGCGCTACGCGCAAGTGCGGCGCGCCCGGGCGGAGACCGACTGAGACCTGGCCGACCGGCGGCAAGACGGGCCGGCGCCCCCCGGGGGTGCCGGCCCGTTTTGCGGTCTCGTGGCGGCCCTGGCGCCGCGGCGGCGGGCCGACGCGGCCGGTCGGGGCGCGCCGGAGGTCAGTGCGCGGGGCCCGGCGGAATCGAGGTCTGGACGGTTTCGCCCCGGAGGCGGCGTTGGAGCACGCTGTGCTTGCGCCCATACATGAAGTAGATGACCAGGCCGATGACCAGCCAGACGGCGAAGCGTACCCAGGTGACCCAGGGTAGGCCAAGGGCCAGGCCGAGGCAGGAGAGGACGGCCAGGGCCGGCACGAGGGGCACGAGCGGGGTGCGGAAGGGGCGCGTTCTCCCGGGTTCCCGCCAGCGGAGCACGATGATGCCGATGGCCACCAGGATGAAGGCGAAAAGGGTCCCGATGTTGGTCAGCTCGATCACTGCCCCGATCGGTGCAACGGCGGCGAAGCCGGCCACGAAGATGCCGGTGAGGATGGTCGTGACGTGCGGCGTGTGATACCTGGGATGGATGCGTGCGGCCCAGGGCGGCAGCAGGCCGTCGCGCGCCATGGAGTAGAAGATGCGCGGCTGGCCAAGCTGGAAGACGAGGAGAACCGACGTGGTCGCTACAATGGCGCCGAACGAGATGAGACCGGCGGAGATGTTCATCCCCCTGTTCACGAACGCGGTGGCCAGTGGCTCGGCCGTGCCGAGCGCCTGCCAGGGGACGAGGCCGGTAAGCACCGCCGTCACGGCGACGTACAGGATCGTGGTGATGATGAGCGAGGCGATGATGGCGAAGGGCATGTCCTTCTTCGGGTTGCGGCTCTCCTCCGCGGCGGTGGAGACGGCATCGAAGCCGATGTAGGCAAAGAAGATGAGCGACGCGCCCACCCAGACGCCCTTCAGGCCATGGGGCATGAAGGGGTGCCAATTCTCGGGCCGCACGTAGGCTGTACCGATCGCCAGGAAGAGGAGGAGGAACCCTAGCTTGACCACGACCATGGCGGTGTTGAACCACGCGCTCTCGCGCACGCCGCGCACCAGCACCCAGGTGATGGCGGCGACGATGAGGATGGCCGGCAGGTTGAAGATGACGGGAATGCCCAACAGGCGGGGCGCCGCGGCGAATGCGTCGGCGGCGCCGCGCACTTCGACAGGCAGGCTGGCGACGGGCACGTGCTGCGCCAGTGCGGCCTGAACCGCGTGGGCGCCCTGGGAGGCGGTGAGGTAGTCGGAGGCGAGCCACTCCGGGAAGGCCAGCCCGAAGCCGCGCATGAGCTCCTGGAAGTAGCCGGACCAGCTCACCGCCACCGCGATGTTGCCGACCGCGTACTCGATGATCAGATCCCAGCCGATGATCCAGGCGATCAGCTCGCCCAGGGTGGCGTAGGCGTACGTGTACGCGCTGCCCGCCTCCGGAATCATGCTGGCGAATTCCGCATAGCAGAGCGCGGCGAAGCCGCAGGCCACGGCCACGCCGACGTAGGACAGCATGAGCCCCGGCCCCGCTCCGAGGTGCCCGGGGCCGCCGGCGATGGCGGTGCCCGTGGCGGAGAAGATGCCGGCGCCGATGATCGCGCCGACGCCGAGCGCGGTGAGCTGCCAGGGTCCGAGGACGCGGCGCAGGCCCGACTGCTCGGCCTGCTCCGCCATCTCTCCCACGAGCTTGCGGACGAAGAGGGCCATAGAGATCCGGCGTGGCGGGGGAAGGGGTGAGCGCAAACGGGCGCGAAGCTACGTCGAGAACGGCGGCACTGTAAAGTGCCGAGCAGGAGAACGAGCACGAGCAGGTGCAGGGGGGAGGAGCAGCAGGGCGACGAAGGCGGGGGCGGTGAGAACGAGCAGGACTGGGAGCGGGGGGATCGAGCAGGAGCACGGCGGCGGGCGGGGAAAATGGCCGGAAATGACATTGACACGGTCGGCGGGGGCTGGCTAACGTGGCGGAACCAGCAGTCATCCCTCCTCAGACATCCAGACGGCATGAGCGGATCCCGACAGCTGCTGATGGACGAGCACGCGGTCGAGCGCGTGGTCGCGCGCATGGCGCGGGAGCTGGTCGAACGCAACCAGGGCGTCGAGCGGCTGTCGCTGCTGGGCATACACCGGCGCGGCGTCCAGCTTTCGGACCTGGTGGCGCAGGAGATCGAGCGGACGGAGGGGAGGCGCCCGCCGCAGGGCACGCTCGACATCACGCTCTACCGGGACGATCTGATGGCGATCGGTCCGCGGCCCGTGGTCGGGGAGACGAGACTGCCGGCGGGCGGCGTGGACGGGCGCGCCATGGTGATCATCGACGACGTGCTCTACACGGGCCGCACCGTGCGCGCGGCGCTGGACGAGCTGGCCGACTTCGGGCGACCGTCGCGCATCTACCTGTGCGTGCTCGTGGATCGGGGTGGCCGGGAACTGCCGATCCAGCCGGACGTGGTGGGGCTGGTGGTGGATGCGGGCGAGGACGAGCGGGTGGACGTGCTGGTGCCGGACCTGGATGGGAGGTTGGGGGTGGAGCTGGTGGAGCGTACCGCCCCCCATGGCGGAGGCGGCCCGGGTCCAGGTGCGGGCGGCCCGCCGGCGGGTGGCGCCGGGCCGAGTGGCGGCGGCGAGGCGGGCCCCGGCCTCGCAACGGGGAAGGAGGCGTGATGCCGACGTCGGCACCCTACCTCGGCAAGGATCTCGTCGGCCTGGAGCACCTGACGCGGGAGCAGATCCTGGCGGTTCTGGACACAGCGGAGCCGTTCAAGGAGATCAGCGAGCGGCAGATCAAGAAAGTGCCGGTGCTCCGGGGCAAGACGATCGTCAATCTGTTCTTCGAGCCATCGACGCGGACCCGGATCTCGTTCGAGTTCGCGGAGAAACGGCTATCGGCGGACACGGTCAACGTGGCGGCCAGCGGGTCGAGCGTGGTGAAGGGTGAGACGCTGGTGGACACGGCGCGGAACCTGGAGGCCATGCGGATCGACATGGTGGTGATCCGACACGGCTCGTCGGGGGCGGCACGCTTCCTGGCCGAACGCATTCCCTCCAACGTGATCAACGCGGGCGACGGGCGCCACGAGCACCCGACGCAAGGGCTGCTGGACATGCTGACGATCCGCGATCGACTGGGACGGATCGAGGGATTGCGGGTTTGCCTGGTGGGGGACGTACTGCACTCCCGGGTAGCGCGCTCGAACATCTGGGGGCTGACCAAGCTGGGGGCGGAGGTGGCGGTGTGCGGGCCGCCGACGCTGATGCCGCGGGAGATCGAGGCGCTGGGAGTCCGGGTCTTCAAGCGGGTGGAGGAAGCGATCGAGTGGGCGGAGGTCCTGAACGTCCTGCGGCTGCAGCTGGAGCGGATGCAGGCGGGGTACGTGCCGAGCCTGCGGGAATACAACCGCGTGTACGGCGTCTCCCGGGAGCGGGTGGAGGCGGTGCCGCGGGACCTGCTGATCCTGCACCCCGGGCCAATGAACCGGGGAGTGGAGATCGACAGCGACGTAGCGGACGGGCCGCACTCGGTGATCCTGAACCAGGTGACCAACGGCGTGGCGGTGCGTATGGCGGTCCTGTACCTGCTGGCGGGCGGGGCGCCGGAGACGGCCGAGGTGGCGAAGCATGGCGAATAGCGTGCGGGGCGGCGAGGTCGCGGGGCCGGTCGCGGGAGGTGGGGCGTGAGCCGACCGATCCTGCTTCGGGGCGGCCGGGTGGTGGACCCGGCGCAGGGACTGGATGCGGTGCTGGACGTGCTGCTGGCCGGGGGCGTGGTGGCTCGCATCGGGCACCAGCTCGAGGCGCCGGAGGGGTGCGAGGTGCGGAGCGTGGACGGGCTGGTGGTGTGCCCGGGGCTGATCGACCTGCACGTGCACCTGCGAGAGCCGGGCGGCGAGCACAAGGAGACGATCGCGACCGGCTCGAAGGCGGCGCTGGCGGGGGGCTTCACGGCCGTCTGCGCCATGCCGAACACGGACCCGCCGGTGGACGACCCCGCTTCGGTGGGCTACGTGCGGGCCGCGGGGCTGCGGGCGGGCGGCGCCCGGGTCTACCCGATGGGCGCGGTCTCGGTGGGGCAGCAGGGGGAGCGGCTGACCGAAATCGGGGAGATGATCGAGGCGGGCGCCGTGGGGTTCACGGATGACGGCCGCCCGGTGGCGGATGCGGAGCTGATGCGGCTGGCGCTGGAGTACACGAAGGCGTTCGGCGTGCCGGTGGCCGACCACTGCGAGGACCACAGCCTGGCGCGGGGCGGCTGCATGAACGAAGGGCTGGTCTCGACGCGGCTGGGGCTGGTGGGCATTCCGAACGCGGCGGAAGACGTGATGATCGCCCGGGACCTCCTGCTGGCGGAGCTGACCGGCGGGCGGCTGCACCTGCAGCACGTGTCGACGCGGCGCGGGGTGGCGATGATCCGCGAGGCCAAGGAGCGGGGTGTGGACGTGACGGCGGAGGTGACGCCGCACCACCTGGTGTTGACCGACGCGGCCGTGGATGGGTACAACACCAACGCCAAAGTGAACCCGCCGCTGCGGGGGCCGGAGGACGTGGCGGCGGTGCGCGAGGGGCTGGTGGACGGCACGCTGGACTGTATCGCCAGCGACCACGCTCCGCATCACTACGACGAGAAGGAGGCCGCGTTCGACGACGCGCCCTTCGGGCTGGTCGGGCTGGAGACCTCGCTGGGGATCTGCCTCACGGAGCTGGTGGGCGGAGGGCTGCTGACGATCCCGGAGCTGGTCGCCCGGATGAGCCACCGCCCGGCGGCCGCGTTCGGGCTGCCGGGTGGCACGCTCGCCCCCGGGTCGCTGGCGGACGTGACGGTCTTCGACCCGTCCGAGGAATGGGTGGTGGACCCCGCGCGCTTCCGCTCCAAGAGCCGGAACACGCCTTTCGGGGGGCGGCGGCTGCGCGGTCGCGCGAAGATGACGATCGTGGGTGGCGTGGTGGTCTACGAGGACGATGGCCGGCGCGGAGATGCGCCGGGCAGGACAGAGGCGACGTATGCGCGGTAGCGATACGGCAAGGCTGGTCGGTCCCAGGGAATGGGTGGGAACGGAAGGGTTTCCGTGGCCGGCGGCGGAGGCCCTCGAGAACGGTGCGGGCATCGTCGCCTGCTACTGCGTGGTCTCGGTCAACAAGGACATCACCAAGCAGGGCAAGCCCTACTACAAGCTGCAGCTGAGCGACCGCCACGGCGCCATCGAGGCGCGGGTTTGGGAGCCGGTGGCCGAGGTGATGGAGCGGATCCGGCAGGGCGAGTTCGTCGGTGTGCGCGCCAGCATCGAGACGTTCAACGGCACGCGGCAGCTCAAGGTCTCCGAAATCCACCCGGTCGAAGTGGGACCGGAGGACCTGGATCTGTTCCTGGCCCGCTCACCCCGGGATCCGGCGGTGATGGAGACGGAACTGGGGGAGCTGGTCGCGTCCGTGGGCGACGAGGGGCTGCGCAGCCTGCTCGGGCGCCTCCTCGACCCCGCCTCCGAGATCGGCCGGCGCTTCCGCCGGGCGCCCGCGGCCAAGCACAACCATCATGCCTACGTGGGCGGACTGCTGGAGCACACGCTCTCCATCACCCGGGCGGTCAGCCTCATGGCGGAGCACTACCGGCCGGCGGTGGACCGGGACCTGCTCGTGGCGGGCGCGCTGCTGCACGACCTGGGCAAGATCCGGGAGATCGGCACACAGGCCGGGTTCCCCTACACCGACGAAGGCAAGCTGCTGGGCCATATCCTGCTCGGCCTGCAGATGGTGGCGGACGCGGCCAGGGACGTGCCCGAGCTGGGCGAGGCCCGCCTGCTGCTGCTGCAACACCTGATCGCCAGCCACCAGGGGCGCTACGAGTGGCAAAGCCCCCGCGAGCCGCGCATCCTGGAGGCGATCATCCTGCACTACTGCGACGACCTGGACGCCAAGATGAACCAGGCCATGTCGCTCCTCGCCAGCGTGGAGGCCGGCTGGACCGGGCACGACCGCGCCTTCGGCCGCGAGCTGCTGCGGCACCACGGGACGGGGCCTGGCGCCGGCGCGGACAACGGCGCCGGGCGACGCCGTAAGGTGCGCTTCGCCGGGAAGCTCGCCCACGGCCCCGAGGCGCGGGGAGAGGTCGAGCGGGCGGAAACCGAGGAGCGTGCCTGCGAGCAGCGTCTCAAGTGCAGTCTCGGTGAGCTGGCGCGGCTGGAGCGCCTCGAGCTGACACGGCTGGAGACCGAGTCGCAGGCTCTGCTCGAGCAGCGCACGAAGGTGGAAGAGAGCCTGTCCGAGGTCGCCGCGTTGCCGGAGGCCGCCGGTCGCGAGGTTGTCAGGCTCGCAGGCGCCGTTGAGAGACTCTCGTTGCGGCGAGAGTCGCTCGCGGCCTCGCTGGAACGTGCTCGCGAGGAGCTGGCCGAGGCCGAGGCGCTGGCGACGAGCGACGAGCCGGGCTTCGCGGAGCTGGAGAGGGCGGCGCGGCAAGCGGCTACCCGTGCGCGCGAGCTGGCACTGGAGTGCGACGGTCTCTACGAGCGCGCCCGGCACACGACCGATCGGCTGAGCGTGCTCGAGCGCACGCTCGAAGAGCGCGAGGGAATCCCGCCGGCCGCGAGAGCTCTGGCCGAGAGCGGCGAGTTGCTGGCGCTGTCGCTGCTCGAGGTCGAGTCGGGCTACGAGCAGGCGGTGACGGCGGCTCTCGCCTGGCGCGCGGCGGCCCTGATCGCGCCCGATCCCAGGCGCGGGCTCGCGCTGCTAGAGAAGGCACGCCGGGAAGGGCTCGGAGGGCTGGCGGTCGTGCTCGCCGGTGCGAGCGAGCGCGGTGGCAAGACTCCTCCGTTCGCGGGCGCTCTTCCGCTTACCGGTTTCGTCTCGGGCGACGAGCGGGCGCGCAAGCTCCTGGAGGGAATATGGCTGGCCGATCTCGAGCAACTGCCCGAGGCTCGCTCGGGCGTCGTCGTCAGCCGCGAGGGACACGGTTACGACGCCGATCGAGGCGAGCTCTGGTTCGCGGGCAGCGCGGCCGAGGCGGTTCTGCTCGAGCAGGAGGCGCGCCGGCGCGGGCTGGCCGCCGAGGTGAAGAAGCTGTTCGGCGAGGCTGCGATCGCGGAAAAGGCGTTAAACGCGGCCGAGCGCGAGGCCAAGGCGGCAGCAAAGGCGCTGGCCGAGGTTGAGCCCTCACGCCACCGCCTGCTTTCGCCGCTCTTCCTGCAGCGCCTGGTTGCGCTGAGCGCGCGTCTGGAGGAGGCGCTGCGGTCGGCCGAGCGGTCGGCCGCCGTTCTGCGCGAGCCGCTCCAGAGCAAGGTTGCGGAGAGCCGCGGGCAGGTCTCGCAGCTGAGCGAGGAGTTGCGGCGCCTGGCCTCGGGCGAAGCGGAGCTGCGGCAGGCTCTGGCCCAGGCCCGCGAGCGCCTTTCGGCGGTGCTTCGCCGCTCGGGCGGAGAGCTCGACGGGCTCGAGCAGGCCGAGCTCGATTCCGAGCAGGCGATCGTCCGCAGGCAGGAGCTCGAGCGCGAGATCGTCTCTCTCGAGGAGGGGCTGGCGATTGCGCTGCAAGCTACGGAGGCGACGCGCGCGAAGGCTGCTGCGGTCAGCGAAGTGCGCAGAAACGCTCGCTCGGCGCGCGCGCATCCGCCCGAGGCTTTCTGCGCTCGCCTGGCCGCCGCCTGCGAACGGCTACTCGGCGTGCTCGGCTCGATCTCCGAGCCCGTCGTCCGGCTCGAGACGCCGTTGCGCGAGGGTGTCGAAGCCGGAGCCACGCACGCGAGCGAGCTTGGCGGGACGCTGCGCCGGCTCGGCGCCGAGGAAGCGGCGCTGCGCGAGCGAACGAGCGCCGAGGGCGAGTGCCTGGCGGCGATCGGGGTGGAGCTGGCCCATCTCGACTCCGAGGCCGAGGACGCCAAGCGTCGCAGAGGCACGGATGTGGAGCCCGCCGAGGGCGACGATCGCGAGGAGATCTTGCGAACGCTCGAGCGCGGGCAGAGTCGTCTAGAGGATCTGGGCCGGGTCAATCCACTGGCCAAGGAGGAGTACGCCGAGGAAAAGGCGCGGCTCGAGGAGCTCGAGACCCAGCGCGCCGACCTCGCGCAGAGCCTGGTCGAGCTGGAAAAGCTCTGCGCGGAGCTGACCGAGACGGTCGAGCGCCGCTTCGCCGAGACCTACCAG
>JADGQX010000411.1 GCA_017881445.1 Gemmatimonadota bacterium
GGGGTGTCCCGGTCACTGTCGGACAACCCGGACCGCCGCGTGCCGATCGAACCGGAACGCTGCACGGGCTGCCAGAGTTCGGCGGGAGGCCGCCGGAAAAGGATCCGTACAACCGGATACCTCGCCGACGGCCTACCCAGCGGGCACAGGTGATCGGACACCAACAAGACCGGGAGGTTTGCGAAATGCAAAGCGCCGAGACGGTGCTGGGTGTCCTCCGCGAACGCGGCAGCAAGGGTCTGCCGTGTGAGCAGCTGTATCGACAATTGTTCAACCCGCAGCTGTACCTGATGGCCTACGGGCGCATATACGCCAACCACGGCGCAATGACACCCGGAGCCACCCAGGAAACCGCGGACGGCATGTCCATGGAGAAGATCGAACGCATCATCGATGCGATGCGCCACGAACGCTATCGGTTTTCTCCGGTACGCAGGGTACAGATCCCGAAGAAGAACGGGACGCTGCGCCCTTTGGGCCTGCCCACGTGGTCGGACAAGCTGGTCGGCGAGGTGGTGCGCCTGCTGCTAACGGCGTACTACGAGCCGACCTTCTCCGACCACTCGCATGGGTTCCGCTCCAGGCGGGGCTGCCATACCGCGTTGCGGCAGGTGGCCGATACCTGGAGCGGTACGACCTGGTTCATCGAGGCTGACATCTCCGACTGTTTCGGATCTTTCGACCATGAAATTATGGTCAGGATCCTCTCGGAGAAGATCCACGATGGGCGGTTCCTGCGGCTGATCCGTAACATGCTCACAGCCGGGTACTTGGAAGACTGGACATGGAACGCCACGCTCAGCGGCGCGCCGCAGGGCGGCACCGTTTCACCAGTCCTTTCCAACATTTATCTGCACAAGCTGGACGAGTTTGTCGAGACAGTACTCATCCCGAAATACACCCAGGGAGTGACCAGGAAGCGTAATCCTGCCTACATCAGGGTGAAAAGCGGATTGGCATACGCGCGCAAGTGCGGGCGTCGGGCGAAGGCCCGGCAGCTACGCGGCCAGCTACGCCGCCTGCCCGTCGGTGATCCACGGGATCCGGGATTCCGGCGGCTCCGCTACTCACGCTACGCAGACGATCATCTGCTGGGGTTCATCGGACCGAAGGCCGAAGCCGAGGAGATCAAAGATCAGCTGGCCCGGTTCCTGCGCGAGGAACTCGCCCTGGAACTGAACGCCGACAAGACGCTGATCACGCATGCCCGTACTCGGGCGGCCCGATACCTCGGCTACGAGATCATCGTCCAGCACGGGAACAGCAAGATCACCGGTGGCCAGCGATCGGTCAACGGCAAGATCGCGCTGCGGGTGCCGCTCGATGTGATCAAGGCCAAACGCGCCCCCTACCGGCGCCACAACAAACCGTGGCACCGGGCGGCCATGCAGAACCTTGACGACTACGACATCGTCAAGACCTACGCGGCCGAATACCGGGGCGTCGTCCAGTACTACCTGCTCGCCAACGATGTCTGGCGTTTCAAGTCATTGCGTTGGGACGCCCAGACATCGATGCTGAAGACCCTTGCCGCGAAGCACCAGTCCTCGGTGGCGAAGATGGCCGCGAAACACCGGGCCAAGATCGCCACGCCGTTTGGGTTGCGCCAGTGCTTCGAGGCCAGGGTCGAACGCGACGGCAAGCCGGCGCTGGTCGCACGGTTCGGCGGGATACCGCTCATCCGCAACAAGGACGCGGTCCTCGCCGACCGCGTCCGGGTCCGGGTTCCCTACCCTCGAAAGGAGCTGGTCATCCGGCTCCGCGCGAGAAGGTGCGAACTGTGCGGGGACGTCGGCCCGGTGCTGGTGCACCAGGTCCGGCGCCTCGCCAGCCTCGGCCAACCCGGACCGGGCCAGCCCGCCTGGGCGGCACTCATGGCCAGCAAGCGGCGCAAAACCCTCGTGGTCTGCCGCTCCTGCCATGACGCCATCCACGGGCAGGCTGCCGTCACCGCGGCGTAGATCACTGGAGAGCCACGTGCCGGGAAACCGGCCCGCGTGGTTCGGCGGGAGGCCGCGCGGAAAAGGACCCGCCCACCGGCGGGCACCTCGCCGCGCGGCCCACCCAGTGGCGGGCCGCCTGGAGCTTCTACCCCGAAGGTGACCCGAACGCCGAAACCTGGGTCCACGACAAGGCACTGGGGATCCTGAACGGAAAGGCAAGCACGGTCGCCGCCGCGATCCGACGAAAAGCCACCCGCCGGGACCTACCCGCCGCCCGACGAGTCGGCGCCGACAAATGCGCCGACTACCTGCTCCACAAGCGTGGCTACCTCGACTACCCGAAAGCACTCGCCAACGGCTGGCCCATCGCCACCGGCATCATCGAAGGCGCCTGCCGGCACATCGTCAAAGACCGGATGGACATCACCGGAGCGCGGTGGGGACTCGACGGCGCCGAGGCGATCCTCAAGCTACGAGCCGTGCACGCCAACGGCGACTTCGACGACTACTGGGCACACCACACCGCGCAAGAACGACGCAGAGTCCACCAGTCCCGCTACGCCAACGCGGTCATTCCACGCGCCGCCTGACGTCACTCCAGAAGAGCCGCACCCTAGTCATTTCGTGGTCAAGGGGGCGGCAGCTCGGCTGACCGAGAGGATCCGTGGAAAGCCCTTAC
>JADGQX010000412.1 GCA_017881445.1 Gemmatimonadota bacterium
TCGGAGCGCGGCGGCGGGTCGGCGGACCCGCGTACCAGCGGAACGCCCCAGGCCCGGCAGAGCCCCGCCACCCAGGCGGAGTCGGCGGCGCTGCCCGGGCGCATGGCGTGGTCGAGATGCGCGGCGACCAGCCGGCGCGGCTCGTCTCCGAAGCGCAGGAGATGCAGCAGCACCACCGAGTCCACACCACCGGAGAGCGCGACCAGCACGGGGGCCTCGGGCGGCAGCAGCCCCGACCGGCGCAGGTGTGCGGCGAAGCGCGCCCCGAGGCGTTGCGCCTCCGGGCGGGCGCGTCTCCGCCGCGGCCGCCGGGCGGCGGCCGGCGGCGCCGTGATCTCGGGCCGGTCGGGCATGCGGCCAAGATGGGCCCGGCTGCCGCCGGAGGAAACCCTCGGCGTCTTCGGCAGCCGCCCGCGAAGGGGCAACCTCTATTCCACGGGGCGCCGGCGCAGGGCGGGCGCGCCTGGCCGGCCGAAGCGACGGGTCATCACCTGGGCCAGCCGGTCCGGATAGTCGCTCTGGAGGCCGTCCACACCCGCATCGAAGAGGCGCTCCATCTGCGCGGCTTCGTTCACCGTCCAGACCTGCACCGCCAGGCCGTGGGCGTGGGCGTCACGCACGAAGCGCGGCGAGCAGATGAGCAGGCGCCCGGCCCACTCCGGCACCTGGAGCACATCGATGCGCGGCGCCCAGGTGCCTCCCAGGTGCAGGCGGTGCAGCAGGTAGAACGCTCGCACCTGCTCCATGCTGGCGCTGATGGCGCCGGGCCACTCCCGGAAGAGAGTGCGTTCCACGTTGTGCAGGCTGGCGGCGACGATGCGTCCGACCGCATCCAGCCGGCGCGCAATGTCGAAGAGCGGCCGCTGCGCCTCCGGCGCCTTCACCTCCACCGTGAAGCGCATCTCCGGCAACGTCTCGAGCACCTCGATCAGGGTGGGGATGCGGACACCGCGTCCGCGGAAGGGGAAGCTCTGCCCGTCGGGCGTGTGGCGGTAGCCGGCATCGAGAGACTGCAGCTCGGCCAGCGTCATCGCCGCCACCGGCCCGCTGCCGTCGGTGGTCCGGTCCACCCGCTCATCATGGATCACGACGACGTGCCCGTCGGCGGTGAGCCGGACATCCAGCTCGATCATGTCCGCCGCCCAGTCGTCGCGGGCGGGGACGAAGGCGGCCATCGTGTTCTCGGGCGCGAGGCCGCCGCCGCCGCGATGCGCCACCAGCAGGGGCGCGCCCGCCAGCACGGGGGGCGTGGGTCGCGGCATCGCTACTCGTCGCCCTCGGCCCAGGCCAGCTCGAGCCGCTGCGCCTCGTGGACATCCACGCCGTGCAGCCGGTAGAGGACCAGGTCGATGAGTCGCATGGTCGCGTCACGCTCGATGCCGTGCTCCCGGTCGGTGTCGCCCTCCAGCACGATCCAGCGACCGGCGAGGAAGACGAGGATGTCCTCGACCACCTCGGGCCGGGGGCGGGCCGGCGCAAGGGAATCCTCGGTCGTCTCCGCCAGCAGAAGCCCCCGGACGAAAGCCAGGAATCCCGGGAAGGCCAGCTCCACGAGCCCGCTACCACCCAACCCCTCGTCGCCGGTGAGCCGCTCCCAGGAGAGTTCCTCCCAGTAGAGCTCCTCGGCCTGCTGCAGCAGGAATGCGCGGTTCTCGCTCGGAAGGTCGCCCGACGGGGGCGGCACGGTCAGATCGTGGCCGAGCACCCGCGTCAGGCGCAGCCGCCGCCATGCGAGCAGCGCCTCCGGGAGAGTGTACTGTTGAGCGTCGCCGGTCATCTGCCGCCTGCGCTGGAGGGCGACGAATTGTACCGGGCGCCCGGACCCGGGGCAACCGTGCCGCCGCCCCGGTCCACGCCCGGGCCGCGGCACGAGGAGCTCACCTCGGTGCACCACGAGGATCGGCCGCGCCGCCTCGCGGGCGGCGCGGACCAGCTTCGATCCACCCCCCGGCGCGCGGTCGCCGTTGTCCGCGCGCTCGTCGGCCTGACGTGACCCCCGCCCGCAGAACTCAGCCTCCCCGGCCGGTGCGCAGCCGCTGCAGCGCCTCGTCGATGGCGTTGACCACGCGACCCTCCGCCTCGACCCGGCGCCGTGCCTCCAGCGCCGCGACGCTGGAGGGCTGGCCCAGCACCGCCAGCGCCCGGGCGGCGTCGGCGCGGATGAACAGGTCGCCATCGTTCAGCAGCGGCTCCAGCCGCCGGGCAACGTCGGCCTCGCGTCCCTGCGCCGTCTGGCCCAGGAGCTGGATGGCGGCCTCGCGGGCGAAGCGGGTGTGGTCGGCGTCGATGAAGGGCTGGGCCAGCGCCTGCGCCCGCTCCGCCGGCTCGTGGGCCAGTGCCCGCAAGGCGCTGGTGCGCAGGTAGTCCACCCAGGAATCCTGGCGTAGCAGCGCCTCGATCAGGGGCAGAGCGGCGGCCGGGTCCAGGGTCGCGAGGGACTCGAGCGCGGTGCCGCGCACGAAAAGGGAAGCATCGCCATCCGCCAGCTCGCGCAGGCGCGCGCTCGCCTCGAGCGCGGGGAGCGCGACCAGCGCTCGGGCGGCAGCGTCGCGCACGCGCGAGTCGGCATCGCGACTGGCGGCCAGCACGGCCGCGCGGGCCGTGTCCGCCGTGGCCGC
>JADGQX010000413.1 GCA_017881445.1 Gemmatimonadota bacterium
CCGGACCTCGTCACGCGCCAAATGCTGGAGCGTGATCCATCGCGCACGGCAGACGAGGCGAACTCGTATGCCTGGCACGCGGGGCGGCGGCGCCTCGAAGACGCGATCGCGCGGCGCCGCAGCTTTGCCTTCCAGACGACGCTTGGCGGGGCAACGATCACCGAGCTGCTGCTCAAGGCGGCAAACGTCGGATTGGCGGTTCACGTGTGGTACGTCGCACTGGAGTCGGCCGACCTCCATGTGGAACGGGTCGCTCGCCGCGCCGCTCGCGGCGGCCATTCAATTCCTGAGGCCACGATCCGCTCCCGCTACTTGAAGAGCATGGAGAACGTGGTCCGACTCCTCCCGCACCTCGCAGAGCTCAGCCTCTACGACAACAGTGCCGAGAACGACCCGGACGCCGGCGAAAAGCCGGTCCCGGCGCTGCTGTTGCACTATGCACGCGGACGGATTCTGCAAATGGCCGACCCCGGGGGAACGCAGGCATGGGCGAAGCCGATTATCGCTGCGGCCCTGGTGCTAGCGCTGCCGCCCGCGCCGGGCCCATAGGCGACCCAGGTGCATGACGCCAGCCGAACGCTTCTCGGTTGAGCGAAGCTCTGTCGCGATCTCCCTCAGCCACCCCCCCCGGCGGCTCGCCTGCGGTTCCGGCGCAGCGCGCCGGAGGCGCCGGCGAAGAGAACGATCGCGGCAAACAGCGGCGTGCGGTTGAAGTGGCCGCCCTGCAGCTTGGGCCAGATGCCGGCGACCAGGAGCGCCAGGGCGAGGGCGAAGATGGCCCAGGACAGATAGAGGCGGACGCGCATGCGGCACTCCGGGCAGGAGGCGAGGGTGAGAGGCTCATCACTCGAAGGCCCCGGGTCGGGGACCGCGTTCCCGCCGGCTTTTCCCGCGTGCCCTCCCCTCCGGGGGCGGGAGGGGGTATTCTGAAGTGCGGTGTGGTTTGATGACCTCCAGGGGAGAACGATCGTGATCGTAACGACGAAGGCGCTCTACGACGTCGCCTACGGCAAATACGCGCTTGGCGCTTACAACGTGAACAACATGGAGCAGATCCTCGGGCTGTTCGAGGGCTGCCAGCGGGCTCGCTCGCCCTTCATCCTCCAGATCTCGAAGGGCGCACGGAAGTACGCCGGCTCGGGCATGATGGACGCGATGATCCGGGCGGCGGAGGCGCGCTACCCGGACCTCATCTTCTCGACGCACCTGGACCACGGCGACGAGAAGACGTGCATGGACGCGATCGCGGCCGGGACGTACAGCTCGGTGATGATCGACGCGTCGCACGAGCCGTTCGCCGAGAACGTCGCTTCGACCCGGCGCGTGGTGGAAGCCGCGCACGCGCAGGGCGTGAGCGTGGAGGCGGAGCTGGGCAAGCTGGGCGGCGTGGAAGAGCACATCAAGGTGGACGAGAAGGACGCGCGCCTGACCGACCCGGACGAGGCCGAGGCGTTCGTGAAGGAGACGGGTTGCGACTCGCTGGCGGTGGCGGTGGGCACGAGCCACGGCGCCTACAAGTTCTCGGGCACGCAGGGGCTGCACCTGGACCGCATCGCGGAGATCCAGAAGCGGCTGCCGCGCTACCCGTTCGTGCTGCACGGCGCCAGCTCGGTGCCGGCGGACGAGGTCTCGCGCATCAACGCGGCGGGCGGCGCCCTCAAGGAAGGCGCCAAGGGCGTGAATCTGGCGGACGTCGGCCGCGCCATCCCGCTGGGCGTGACCAAGATCAACATCGACACCGACGGGCGCCTGGTCTGGACGCGCGTGCACCGCGAGTTCTTCCGGGACAAGCCCGAAGGCTTCGACCTGCGCAAGCCGGGCGACATCTTCGTCGAGGAGTTCGCGAAGATGGTCGAGGAGCGCTCCAAGGTGCTCCTCTCCGCCGGCCAGCTGGACACACTGCGCGCCGCGCTCGCCTGACCGATTCCGGCGACCTGACGCGACGGCCCGTCCGCGCAGAACGTGCGCAGGCGGGCCGCTCGCCATCCAGCTCCTGGCCGGTGTCGGAGCGTAGCCGTTCCACTCCGATAACGGTCGGGAGCTGCCGTTCTTCTCAGCCCAGCCGCGGCTGCACCGCCCCCGGCAGCATACCGGCCTCGCCCGCGCCCGAGGTGGTCTCGCGCTTCGGAGCGGGCGGAGCCAGCACGATCAGGGCGAGGGAGATGAGCGCGAGGATGCTCAGGCCCAGCACGTCCGAGGGGGCCCCCTTGGGATTCTGGTACCACTGCACCGTCATGACGGCGTCGTGGGCGAGGTTGATCCAGCCCACGCAGAGAATGAGAGTGCGATTGGCCGACGGGTTGCGCGCCGCCAGCAGCAGGAACACGCCCATGGGGACGTAGATGCCCAGGATCATCTGGTCGCCCGGCACCATGTCCCACTGCCCGAGCAGCGACTTCAGCAGCAGGTAGGCGCCGGCGATGAACGCCAGTCCTACCAGGACCAGCACCACCTTGAGCCCTCGCTCTCGAATCATGGCCCCCCTCCGGATGCGGTCAGCTCTCCCGGTCGGTAACATCGCTCGCCGCGCGGTAGTTCCGCCGCGCATGCCGGTTGGTTCGACCGGCGGCGACACGGCGACACGGCGACACGGCGACACGGCGACACGGC
>JADGQX010000176.1 GCA_017881445.1 Gemmatimonadota bacterium
GGCTTCCGGCTTCCGGCTTCCGGCTTCCGGCTTCCGGCTTCCGGCTTCCGGCTTCCGGCTTCCGGCTTCCGGCTTCCGGCTTCCGGCTTCCGGCTTCCGATGTAGAACGGGCGGCGCGCGTCAAGGTGCCAGGGCCAGGAAGACGCCTGCCTCCAGCGTGCCGCCGCTTGCCAGCCCGACAGCGCGGGAATGCCGATCTGGCGCGGAATCCGGGCACACCCCCTGCCAGGCGCCGCGGCGGTCGTCGGCGGCTTGACAGGTGGCGGAGCCGCCGTATTATTCCCACCGGTACTGTTAGCACTCGAGGCGCGTGAGTGCCAAAACGCGCCCCGCTGGAAACCCTGGAAACCTGGAGGAGTGGTATGGCGACTGCCGCGGGCACGCAGATCCGGCCGCTGGCGGATCGGATTGTGATCAAGCCGCTGGAGGAGACCGAGCAGATGAAGGGCGCCCTCTACATCCCGGACACGGCGAAGGAGAAGCCGCAGCAGGGCGAGGTGATCGCGGTGGGTCCGGGCAAGACGACGGACGAGGGGCAGCGTGTGGCGCCGGAGGTGAAGGTGGGTGACCGGGTGCTGTACGGGAAGTACAGTGGCACGGAGGTCACCGTGGCGGACGAAGAGTATCTGATCCTGCGCGAGTCGGACGTGCTCGCGATCATCGGCCAGTAGAGCCAAGCGGCGAACTCACCAGATATCGGAGGAAGGCAGCCATGGCTGCGAAGGAACTTTCGTATGACACCGATGCGCGCGCGGCGCTGAAGCGGGGCGTGGATCAGCTGGCAAACGCGGTGAAGGTGACGCTGGGGCCGAAGGGCCGCAACGTCGTGATCGATCGCAAGTTCGGCGCGCCGACGGTGACGAAGGACGGCGTGACGGTAGCGAAGGAGATCGAACTGCCGAACCCCGTGGAGAACATGGGGGCGCAGATGGTGAAGGAGGTCGCGACCAAGACGAGCGACCTGGCGGGTGACGGGACGACGACGGCGACGGTGCTGGCGCAGGCGATCTTCCGCGAGGGGCTGAAGAACGTGACGGCGGGCGCGAACCCGATGGCGATCAAGCGCGGGATCGACAAGGCCGTGTTGCAGGTGATCGAGGAGCTGAAGAAGCTCTCGACGCCGACCAAGGGGAAGAAGGAAATCGCGCAGGTCGGGGCGATCTCGGCGAACAACGACTTCGAGATCGGCAACCTGATCGCGGACGCGATGGAGAAGGTGGGCAAGGACGGCGTGATCACGGTGGAGGAGGCGAAGGGCCTCGAGACCACGCTGGAGACGGTGGAAGGCATGCAGTTCGACCGCGGCTATCTCTCGCCCTACTTCGTGACCGACCCGGAGCGGATGGAGGCGGTGATCGAGGACGCGTTGATCCTGATCCACGACAAGAAGATCAGCTCGATGAAGGACCTGCTGCCGATCCTGGAGAAGGTGGCGCAGTTGGGCCGTCCGATGCTGATCATCGCGGAGGACGTGGAGGGTGAGGCGCTGGCGACGCTCGTGGTCAACAAGCTGCGTGGCACGCTGCGCGTCTGCGCGGTGAAGGCGCCCGGCTTCGGCGATCGTCGCAAGGCGATGCTGCAGGACATTGCCACCGTGACGGCGGGTGAGGTGATCTCGGAGGAGATCGGCTTCAAGCTGGAGAATGCCGATCTCAAGTCGCTGGGCAAGGCCAAGCGCATCGTGATCGACAAGGACAACACCACGATCGTGGACGGGGGCGGCGAGAAGGAGAAGATCCAGGGTCGGATCAACGAGATCCGCGTTGCGATTGACAAGTCCACGTCCGACTACGACAAGGAGAAGCTGCAGGAGCGGCTGGCCAAGTTGTCGGGCGGCGTCGCGGTGATTCATGTCGGCGCGGCGACCGAGACGGAGATGAAGGAGAAGAAGGCCCGCGTCGAGGACGCGCTCCACGCCACCCGCGCGGCGGTCGAGGAAGGCATCGTCCCCGGCGGCGGCGTGGCGCTGCTGCGCATCAAGGCCAAGCTGGCCGACTTCAAGGGCGAAGATGCCGAGGAGAACGTCGGCATCGCGATCCTGCTCCGCTCGCTGGAGGAGCCGATCCGTCAGATCGTCGGCAATGCCGGGGTCGAGGGCTCGATCGTAGTGGAGAAGGTGCGCACGAGCACCGACCAGAACTACGGCTACAACGCCCAGACCGACGTGTACGAGGACCTGGTGGAGGCCGGCGTCATCGACCCGACCAAGGTCACGCGCACGGCGCTGCAGAATGCCGCGTCCATCGCCTCGCTCCTGCTCACTACCGAATGCGTGGTGGTGGAGAAGAAGGAGGAGGACAAGGCGCCGGCCATGCCGGGCGGCGGCGGCATGGGGGGAATGTACTAGGCCTGGGCGCGCTGGAGCGCGCCGGCAGGTGAACGTGAAGCTGGAGGAGAAGGAAGGCGGAGGAGGGGCGAAGGCGAGCCTCTCCTCCGCCTTTTCTTCGCCTGCGCCTCCGCCTCGCTTCACCTTCACCTGATCCTGCACCTTCATCGCCGCTTCCGCTGATCGCGGGGCAGTTCCATAGTTCCATGCGCCATGCTGGTTGCCTTTCCTCCGACGCCCCCCTAGGGTTGTGCCCGTTCCCCGCCTGCTCCTCCGGCAGGAGTTCTCGCAATGTGGTCCGACTTCCGGAAGTTCCTGGTCCGCGGCAACGTGCTCGACATGGCGGTCGGGTTCATCATCGGCGCGGCCTTCACCACGGTGGTGAAATCGCTGGTCGATGACGTGATCATGCCGCCCATCGGGAAGCTCACGGGTGGGATGGACTTCTCGAACATGTTCGTGACGCTGGGCAAGGGGACCTTCGCGACGGTCGCCGACGCGAAGAAGGTGGGGGCGGCGACCATCAACTACGGGCTGTTCCTGAACAACGTCATCAGCTTCCTGATCGTGGCCTTCTGCGTGTTCATGCTGGTGCGTGCGATCTCCCGGCTGCAGCGGAAGGAAGCGGCGGCGCCGCCACCGCCGAGCGAGAAGGTGTGTCCGCTCTGCGCCATGACCATCCCCGTCGCCGCCACGCGCTGCGGGCACTGCACCGCGGACCTGACGGCCTTGCGCGCCTAGGTGGCGCGCCCTCCAGCGCGTTCGCGGCCATTCCCGGGAGGCGGGGCCGCGGCCGTCTCCCGGGTGCCGGGGCCGCCTTCGCGCCGGGGGCGTCGCGCCTCCGGGCCGGCGCGGCTTGCCCCCGGCTTCGCACTCCCCGCATCTTGGGCGGCGTCCATCCCCTTGCCACCTTCTCCACGGCGACGGTTGCGCATGCAGCGTTTCGTCCGGGCCCTGGTCACGGCCGGGCTGGCACTCGCGCTGGGGCCCCGGGCGGCGCGGGCGCAGTTCGCCGACCGCGCCAGCCAGGATTGGCGCGCGCTGGACACGCCGCATTTCCGCTTCATCTTCCCCCGGCCGCTGGAGCCGTGGGCGCTCCCGGTGACCGAGCGCTTCGAGTCCGTGCGTGCGACGGTGGACGCCCTGGTCGGCAGCACCCCCGAGGCCCGGGTGACCGTCGTGATGGACGACCCCATCACGATCTCGAACGGGCTGACGCTGGCGGAGCTGCACGAGCCGACCATCCTCTTGCTGGCGACGCCGCCCGCCCCGCGCACGGACATCAGCGACCATCCAGGGTGGGGCGAGATCCTGAGCGTGCACGAGTACGCCCACGCCGCGCACCTGACGCGGCCATCCAGGAATCCGTTCTTCCGCGCTCTGGAGCGCCTTCCCTTCCTGCCGATCGACGTCGGCCCCATCGCCCAGCGCGCTCCGCGCTGGGTCACGGAGGGCTATGCGACCTACGTGGAGGGCCGGGTGCTGGGGAGCGGTCGGCCGCACGGCGTCTGGCGCGCCGCCGTGCTGCGCCAGTGGGCGCTCGAGGGCAAGCTGCCGTCGTACGCGGCCATGAGCGGCGTCAGCGGCTACCGGGGTGGCAGCTTCGCCTACCTGGCCGGCTCCGCCTACCTCGAGTGGCTGGTCGCCCGCAGCGGCGTCACGGGGGATTCGGCGCTGCCGCACGTCTGGCGGCGCCTGAGCGCCCGGCAATCGCGCAGCTTCGGCAGCGCCTTCGCCGGCGTCTTCGGCGGCGCGCCGGGCGACCTGTACGACCGCTTCACGGTGGACGTCACCACGCGGGCGGTGGAGGCGCGCCGCGCCCTGGAGGGGGCGGGGGCGGGGCTGGCGCAGGGGGACACGGTGCAGTCGCTGGAGTGGGAGACGGGGGACCCGGCACTCTCGCCGGACGGCGCGCACCTGGCCATCGTGCTGCGCAGCCGGGACCTGCCCTCGCGGGTGGTGGTCTGGAGCACGAAGCCCGAGCCGCCGGACACGGCGGCCGCGGGCCGGGAGGCGCGGCTGCGCGCCCGGGATCCCGAGGATGTTCCCGGCGTCGAGTGGCGCCCGCGCCCGAAGAAGGCGCTGGCCACGCTCTGGGCCGAGGCGGGCGGGCGCTCCTACGACGAGCCGCGCTTCCTCCCCGGCGGCGAGCGGATCCTGCTCACGCGCTTCGAGCCGCTGCCGGATGGCTCCCGCCGGCCCGACCTCTTCCTCTGGAACTGGAAGCGGGGCGACGTGCGGCGGGTGACCCGGGGCGCCGCCATCGTGGCCGCGGACCCCGCGCCCGACGGCGCTACGGCGGTGGGCGTGCGCTGCATCTGGGGGGTCTGCGACCTGGTGCGCATCTCCCTGGGCGACGGCGCCCTCACCGTTCTGCGTGCCGGTTCGCCGTCCGTGGTCTGGGCCCGGCCCCGCGTCTCCCGCGACGGGCGCAGCATTGCCGCCGGCGTGCAGCGCGCTGGCCGCTGGCACGCGGTCCTCATGGATGCGAAGGGCGGCGCCGAGCGCGTCCTGGGCGCGGACGATGGCGCCCAGCGCTACGATCCCGCGTTCCTGCCCGACGGCACCGGCCTGGTGCTGACCTCCGAGGCCGGTGGCATCCCGAACCTGGAAGTGGTGGCGGCGGCCGAGGGTGCCGGGCGACCGATCACCCGGGTGACCGGTGCGGCCATGGCACCCGAGCCGGCGCCGGACGGCGGCGTGTATTTCCTGCGCCTGCACGCCCGGGGGCTGGACCTGGCGCGGGTCCGCTCCGATGCGCGCATCGGACCGGTGGTGGCGCTCGACTCGGCGCTCACGCCCGTGGCCCCGCTGCCGCTGGCCGCGAGTCTGCCGCTGCCGGCCGCCTCCGTGCCGGAGCCTCGCGCCTACGGGCTGGGGCACCGCGAGCACCGGCTCATCCCCTCGATCGGGATCTCGGGCGGCGCATTGGCGGGGCGCCTCGCCCTGGCCGGCAGCGACCCGGTGGGCCGCCTCGGCTGGCTGGCGCAGGGCGCTTTTGGCCGGACCGTCTGGCGGGGCGCGTCACTGCGCTGGGCCTATCGCGGCGCACCCGCGCTGCTGCAGGCGGAAGCGTTCGCCACGACCTACCATCCCCGGACCGTGACCGCGCTGGCGCAGCCGAACGGCCTGCCCGGCGACGTGGCCCTGTCGGGCGGCTCGGCCTCCCTCGAGTTGCGGCACACGGCCGGCTCCGGCGAGAGCTGGCTGCGCGGGGGCGCCGCCCTGGGCTCGGTGCGCCTCGACTCGGCGCGCGTTTCCCGACCGCTCGCCTTCGGTGAGCTGGGCCGGTCGGACGTCTGGGCGCTGGGCGTGGCCCGCGTCGGCGCCCGGGCCTCCGCGAGCGGCGCCGCGGGATCCACGGGCGGGGACGCCTGGCGCCGCTTCCTGGCGCAGGCGGCCGTCTGGGCGCGGAGCTCGCCGGGCGCGCCCGCCCTGGAGCTGCGCGCCCTGCGCGGCGCCAGCGCGGGAGGCGGGCGCTTCGAGGCGCTGGCCGTCGGCGGCGAGGAACCGCCGCTGTTTGAGCCGCTGGTGATGTCGCAGCAGGTGGCCATGCCGGCACTGCCGCCGGCCTCGCTGGTCGGGAGCGAGCTCACGGTGCTGCAGGCGCGGACCGACCTCCTGGGCCTGACCGTCTACGGCTGGGCCGCGCGCGCCGGTCACGGCGCAGCGGGCTGGCAGCGGACCGTCGGCCTGGAGCAGGAGGCCGATACCGACCCGATCCCGCTGGCGCGCGTGCCCGGCATGCACCTGGTCGTCGGCATCGGCTACACGCTGGACGAGCTGCCGCAGCGGGCGGTGAGGTTCTACGGCATGACGTCGCTCAGACCGTGAGGGCGGATCGCGGGATGGCGACATGGCGACATGGCGGGATGGCGGGTTTCGTCAACGACTGGAGGCTTTCCATGCGTTCACGCGCTGGGGTGCTGTTCGCGCTCGTGGCTCTCGCCCTGACCGGTCTGCCGGTGGCGGGCCAGTCGGTGCCGCAACTCGCGGTGGCCGACAGCTCGCCTTTCCGGGCGCTGGAGCTGCCGACGCCGAACGCCTATCGCACGGGGTCGGGCCGGCCGGGGCCGTCCTACTGGCAGCAGCGCGTGGACTATCGCATTGACGCCACGCTGGACCCGGCGGCCAACGAGCTGCGCGGCACG
Organism: Gemmatimonadota bacterium; assembly: GCA_017881445.1. GTDB lineage: Bacteria > Gemmatimonadota > Gemmatimonadetes > Longimicrobiales > RSA9 > JADGQX01. The sequence goes on from JADGQX010000176.1 coordinate 6,478, forward strand.
GAGACGATCCACTACGTCAATCGCTCCCCGGAATCGCTCGGCTACCTCTGGATGTTCGTGGAGCAGAACATCTGCGCCCCGGGGAGCGTGACGGACCAGCTGAACCAGCCGCCGCTGGTCTTCGGCGAATCGGTCTTCGATTTCTCCTGCAAGGGATTCCGCGGCGGGCTGACGCTGGACCGTCTGCAGTCGGCGGGCGCCGACCTGGCGCACACCGTCTACGGCACCACCATGCGCGTGGAGCTGCCGCGGCCGCTGGCGCCCGGCGGATCACTGGACATCGATGTCGCCTGGAAGTTCAACGTGCCGCCGTACGGCGCAGGGCGCATGGGCCACGACGGTCCCCTCTACGAGTTGGGCCAGTGGTACCCGCGCATGGCTGTCTTCGACGACGTGCACGGCTGGAACCACGAGCCCTACATCGGGGCGGGGGAGTTCTACCTGGAGTACGGCGCCTTCGACGTGCACCTGACCGTGCCGGCCGGCTACATCGTGGCCGGAACGGGCGTGCTGCAGAACCCCGAGGAGGTGCTGACGCCGGCGCAGCGGGAGCGACTGGCGCGCGCCCGGACGTCGGAGGCGCCCGTGCCCATCGTCACCGCGGACGAAGCCGGCAAGGCGACGTCGCGGCCGAAGGCCACCGGTACCCTGACGTGGCACTTCGTCGCCGACAATGTGCGCGACGTGGCCTATGGCGCGGCGCCGGTGTTGCGCTGGGACGCCTCCGGCTACGACGGCATCCTGATCCACACGCTCTACCGCCCGACCGCCTCGCGTTGGCCGGAGGCCAACCGAATGGCGCGGCAGGCGATCCGCTACTTCAGCGAGCAGTGGTTCCGCTACCCGTACCCGCACGCCACGACCATCGAGGGGCCCATCGAGGGCATGGAGTATCCCATGATGACCTTCGTGCCCAACGGCGCCAGCCGCGAGGACGTGGAATGGACCATCATGCACGAGTTCGGGCACGAGTGGTTCCCCATGGTGGTTGGCTCCAACGAGCGGCTCTACCCCTGGATGGACGAGGGCTTCAACACCTTCATCGACATCGGGGCGGCGCAGGACTACTTCCGCGGTACCGCCTACGGCGACACGCTGGGGCAGACGCCGCTGCATCTCCATCCCGCCCATGCCATCCTCGGCCAGGAGCAGCCCCTGGGCGATCGCCCCGTCGAGCAACGCGACCTCTTCTGGACGGGATATCGCAAGCCGGCGCTCATGATGCAGACGCTGCGCTTCGAGGTGCTGGACAAGGAGCGCTTCGACCCGGCGTTCCGCGAGTACATACGGGCCTGGGCCTTCAAGCACCCGACGCCCGCCGACTTCTTCCGCGTCATGCGGGACCAGAGCGGCCAGGACCTCGACTGGTTCTGGCGCGGCTGGATCTACACCACGGCGCGCCTGGACCAGGCGGTGGACTCCGTCACCCCCGGGCAGGGAGGCGGCAGCGTGGTGCACCTCTCCAACCGGGGCAGCATGGTGCTGCCGGCGGAGCTGAAACTGACCTTCGCCGACGGGAGTAGTGAGGTGGTGAGGCTGCCCGTGGACATGTGGAACCTGGGCAATCACTTCGACTATCGTGTGCCGGGCGGCAGGACCGTCACGGCCGCGGAGCTCGACCCGCGCCACGCGCTGCCCGACGTGAACCGCGCCAACAACCGCTGGAGCCGCTGAGCTTCACGGCTCCGTCGCGACGCGGCCGGCCGGGTCATGTCCCGGCCGGCGCTCCGCGCCATGGGCTTTGACCCTCGCCCGGCCTTCGACTACGTTCGGGAGAGCGGCTCGCCACGCGGAGCGGGCCACAGGCGCTGCCGGCGCCCGCCGGCGACACCAGGCACGTGCACGAATCGGGAGCCCTGCCGTGCGTATCGGAATCAACGATCACATCGATGGAACCGAGCGCGTGGACCCGTCGAGGGGCGGCACGCGCGCATCCTACCAGGCGGGGGAACGGGCGCGTGGCCTGGAGCGGCTGCGACGACGGCTGGATCATCCGCGCCGCGTGCTGCTGCGGGACTTCATCATATTCGAGTTCAAGCAGCTGCTGGACAGCTTCAAGGGGCTGGTCGTATCGCAGGTGGCGGTCGTGGCCTTCCTGATCGACCTCATGCGGCCGGGCGGCCGCAGCTTCGGGCTGTTCTACCGGGTCCTGGACGTGGGGGAGCGCTTCGACATCTGGATCAGCCTCTACGGCGCCTCGCGCCATGCGGCCGAGAATCCCGAGGGGCTGCTGGGCGAGAGCCGCGAGGGCAGCCCCACGCTGCTGGGGCAGCTCGAGCACGTGGTCCACAGGGTCATCGTGGGCGAGCACCCCGAGCAGGGGCAGGGAGGGGAGCTGTACCCGCGTCAGCGCCGGGCTGGAGCTCCGGCGCCCGATGCCGACGCCCGGCCGTGGGCGCATGCCACCGCCGGCAACGCGACAGGCGCCCGGGAGCCGGCCGCTCCCGGTGCCGAGCCCGGGAATCCGGCGCCGGCGGATGCGGCGTCCCCGCGGCCGGCGCCGGCGCAGACCAGCTCGTTCGAGGCGGAGAACTTCGGCAGCAACGGCTGACTCGTCCGGCTGGCCGCGCCCGCGCAGCCGCGGGCCGGCGGGACGGGAAGATCCAGCAGGTCAACCCGTTGCGCCATCCGGCCGATTCCGCGGCTTCGCCCGTGACCGGCGGGCGCGCTTCCGCGAGGCGTCGAAGGGCCTTGCCCCCCCTCAGCCCCCTCCGTAAATACAGGCCGTCGCCGCAACGAAAGTTGCCTCCGGCAACGTGACGCCTACTGCGATGGCGCAAGGCACTTCCTTGCGCCATCTTTTGTTCAGGATCCGCCGCGCACCGGAGCTCGGGCGACCCACCCCGGCTCCCGGAGCCTCATGCATCTGCGCCTCTGTCCCCTGCTGGCGTTGCTGGTGGCGTGCGCGCCGTCACTCCCTCCCGTTCATGCTCCCTCTCCCGACGAGTTGGCCGCGATCCGCCGGCAGGCGGCGCGCGACGCCTCACCGGAACCGCAGGTGGCGCTGGCCGTCGCCTGGCGGGCGGCGGGGCAGCGCGACTCGCCGCGACTGGTCCTGGA
>JADGQX010000414.1 GCA_017881445.1 Gemmatimonadota bacterium
GTCCCGGGGCTCATAAGATCCTCAGCGCGAGCGCTACCAGGGCGCACACGAAGCCGACGCCGAGGTACTGCGGCACCCGGAAGAGCCGGAGCTTGGCGTAAGACGATTCGACAAGCGCGAGGTAGGTCGCCAGCACGAGGACCTTCACCGCGAACGCGCCGGCTCCCAGAAGGAGGCCCAAGGCGCCCGCAGCGTCCGCCGGTCCGGCTGGGAAGAACAGGGCCGCCACGAGGCCGAGGGTCACGATCTGCCGCGTGTGCGACGCCAGCAGCATGCAGCCGAGCCCTGGCCCGGAGTGCTCCAGCAGCATGCCTTCGTGCAGCATCGTGAGCTCGAGGTGGGTGTCCGGGTTGTCCACGGGGATACGGCCTGTTTCCGCCGGCAGCAGCACCAGCATGGCCGCAAAGCCGAGGAAGTCCGCCGCTCGCCAGGCGACGATCCACGACGTCCCGCGGTGCGCCGCGAGGGCGCCGAGCTCCGTCGTGCCGGCCGTCAACGCGGTCGAAAATACCACCATCATCAAAACCGGCTCGACAAGTGGCGCGATCGTCATCTCCCGCGAGGCTCCCATGCCGCCGAATGCGCCGCCGGCATCCAGCGCACCGACTGCGGTGAGGAAGCGGGCCAGTGCGAGCAACCCGAGGAGCATCAGCGCATCACCCAACGGAAAGGTCGTCGGCCCCACCCGGACCACCGGAACCAGGGCGCCAGCGGTCACCGTGGCAGCCAGCACGAACACCGGAATCGACCGGAAAAAGCCCGAGGCTGTGTCCGCCTGAACCGTGCCCTTGCGCAGCAGCTTGATCAGGTCATAGTACGGCTGAAGCACCCCGGCCCCCCGCCGGCACTGGAGCCGCGCCTTCATCTTCTGGATCGTGCCCGTGACCAGCGGCCCGAGCAACACGAGGAGGGCCATTTCGAGGAGCACGAGGCCGAGCGGTCTTTCGCCGCCGATCATCCGCGCCTCACCCCGAACAGTAGCAACGCCACGAAGAGGGCTCCGAGTACGAACCCGATGTACCCGTAGATGCGACCGGTGCTGCGGGCGCGAATCGCCCGCGAGAACGCCGAGATCTCCCGTTCGACGCGGTGGTAAATCTGCGTCTCGGCGAGGTCCACGATCTCTCCAGCGTACTGAATGCGCCGGACGACGTAAGGCGTCCCGGCGGTCTCCCGGATCACCTCGCGCCGGGGGTGGTAGAGCGCCGCAAACACCAACCGGAGCGGCTTGGCAAACGCCGTTGCCGTGTAGTCGAACCGTGGTGTGGGTCTCATCCCGCACGTCCACGTCGGCGCGGCGCGAGGTGCGGAACGGCGCACTCCGCGGCGCAGGATCCACGCCATCGCGGTGAGCGCGATGAAAAGCGCGGCCACCATCGTCATCGAAATAGCCGTGGCGTCCGTCCCTGACAGCATCGGTGCCGTCGACAGCACCAGCGGTCCGCGGGCCGTCACGACGGCGCTCGCCCCAGGGCCGTGGAGCAGCGCGACCGTTGGCGCATCGAGCAGGCGCATCGCGTAGCCCGGCGCGACGCCGAGCGCCACACACACCGCCCCGAGCCACGCCATCCCGGCAATCATCGACGGCGGCGCCTCGGCGGCGTGCTCCGCGTGGGCCGTTCGCGGACGGCCAAGGAACGTGACCCCAAACGCCTTCACGAAACACGCAGCGGCAAGGCCTCCCGTGAGCGCCAGCATCGCCGCGGAGATGACGATGACGAGCCCGGCCGGTCCGTGGAAGCGGCCGGCGCCGCCCAGGAGGGCCTGGAATGTGAGCCATTCGCTGACGAACCCGTTGAGCGGGGGGAGGGCCGAGATCGCCACGGCGCCGAGCAGGAATAGCCCCGCCGTCCAGGGCATGCGCCGGGCTAGCCCGCCGAGTTCCTCCATGTTGCGGGTGTGCGTGCGGCAGAGGACGCTGCCCGCGCCGAGGAAGAGGAGGCCTTTGAAAGCCGCGTGGTTGACGGTGTGAAGAAGCGCGGCCGTGAGCGCGACGGTCGCGAGAGCGCCGCCCGCGCCATCCTGGCGCCACAGAATCATCGCCAGCCCCACTCCGATGAGGATGATCCCAATGTTCTCGACGCTGTGAAACGCGAGCAGGCGCTTGAGGTCGTGCTGCTGGAGCGCGTAGAGCACCCCGAGCACGGCCGAAGTTGTGCCCACGACGAGCACCGTCCACCCCCAGGAGGGCGGGAGTGGCCCTTCGACCGGGGCGAGGAGGTCGAAGGCGAAGCGCAAGATCCCGTAGATCGCGACCTTCAGCATGACGCCCGACATCAGCGCCGATACGTGGCTCGGGGCCGCGGGGTGCGCGCGAGGGAGCCAGACGTGGAGAGGGACCACACCCGCCTTGGTGGCGAAGCCTCCGAGCGCCAGGAAGAATAGCGTCGTTCGTGTCGTGCTGTCGAGGTCACGCGCTGCCGCGCGAAGGGCCGCAAAGTCGAACGCCCCGCCCCGCTCGGTCAGGGAAAGGAATGCGACCAGCAGCAAGGCTGTCCCTCCGTGGGCCATCACCATGTAGAGGAGACCCGCCCGCGCGTTCTCGCCATCCCTGTCGTCGGAGACGACGAGGACGTAGCTGGCGAGCGTCATGCCTTCC